>NZ_CALMPD010000181.1 GCF_937871865.1 uncultured Legionella sp. | reverse complement strand
AATGACCCACCATAATACTCACTCAATATTTTGTATTTGTTCGCGCATTTGTTCAATTAATACTTTCATTTCAACAGCACTCTGAGTTAAATCTACTGAGTCTGATTTTGAGCTTAATGTGTTCGCTTCTCTATTCAATTCTTGCATTAGAAAATCCAACCGCCTTCCCGCCACTGAATCGCTATTTATCGTGCGTCTGACTTCTGAAACATGAGTTTGTAAACGATCAAGCTCTTCTGTCACATCCAGTCGCGCTAAAATCATGGCTATCTCTTGCTCTACACGTGGCTCAGGAACTTCAAGCTGTATCGCATGCAAACGAGTGAGTAATTTATCTTTAGTCTGACTGGCCAATGAAGCAACAATTGTTCGAGACCGTATTACTTCCTGTTCTAAAGCCTGCAAACGTCCATCCACGTGCAACTTTAAAGCATGACCTTCTACAGCTCTGGTCTGGCTTAATTGTGTTATAGCGTCCTGAAACAACGTTATGGCCTGTTGTCCCATCACCTCCATATCCACTTGCCCTGCCTGTACCACGCCGGGCCAGGAAAGAATCTGGCTCACAGTCACATCATTTGCCAAATGATGTGAGGCAGCCAGTTGAGTGCTTAAATCTACTAATGCATTTACCATACCTATATTTATAAGCATAGACTGATTATCGGAACTTGTGTCCTGATACTTTAATTGGCACTCGAGTTTTCCCCGATTTATTTTATCTCGTAATGAAGCTCTTAGTTGGGTCTCAAGGAACCGAAAAGGCTCTGGTAATCGAAATGAAACATCCAGATAACGATGATTAACTGATCTGATTTCCCAACAAAGGGTGCCAGACTCAATCTGTTTCTGCGATCGAGCAAAAGCAGTCATGCTATGAATCATATAAAAACCTTACAAATAAACCATGCGCGAATATAACTCAAAATCGAATAATTGGACAGAGATAACTCATCATTAGTGCAACACTCTCATTTAAGAGCTATACTCCCCTTTTTTTTTGAGGATTTGTGATGCGCCCCAGTAAACGTGAACCCAATCAACTTCGCCCCATTAAAATAACTCGCAATTTTACCAATTATGCAGAAGGCTCGGTTCTTGTAGAGTTTGGCCAAACCCGAGTACTCTGTAATGCATCTGTTATAGAAGGTGTTCCACGATTTTTGAAAGGCAAGAATCAAGGCTGGGTAACAGCTGAATACGGTATGCTGCCCAGAGCAACACACAGTCGAAGCGATCGTGAAGCAGGAAAAGGAAAGCAAGGTGGCAGAACGCTGGAAATCCAACGCTTAATTGGCCGTTCATTAAGAGCGTGCATGGACTTAAAATTAATTGGTGAAAATACAATAACACTGGATTGCGACGTCATTCAGGCAGATGGTGGTACCAGAACAGCCGCAATCACTGGTGCCTGTGTGGCAATGAGAGATGCTGTAAGCTGGATGGTACAACGTGAAAAATTGAAAAAAATGCCGGCCTTTAATTACGTTGCTGCGGTATCAGTAGGAATTTACAGAGGACAACCAGTTCTTGATTTAGATTATGCAGAAGATGTACTTGCTGAAACAGACATGAACGTGGTCATGAATGAAGAAGGGCATTTTATCGAAATTCAAGGTACAGCAGAAGATAAAAGTTTTAATCGCGAACAACTAAATAGTATGCTTTCACTTGCGGAAAGCGGCCTTCCCCAATTAATCGAACTTCAAAAAAACGCATAATCATCACTCATAAGAACGTATTTGAATACCGCGCATCACGCGCGGTATTCAAATAAATGATCATTTAGATGATTACTATTATGAAAATATATTAGGTAAGTTTTTAGGTCAGCGTCTAATTACAGAAATGAAGCAAATGCGAATTACAACCCTTTAATAGGGGTAACGACCCCACTCCTGTAATTAGCCCCAAAGTTCTTTATTGATTTTCAGGCTTTTTATTAAGCAGGCGCCTGAAGGTTCCTACACAAGCTGGTTTGTATCCTCTGGTTTGAAAATAACTAAGCGGTGTTACGAATGCTATACTCAGGTTTAGTGCCGGACATAAAGTCACCCATTGTGCAAAACACTGCTCATCAATTTCTTTTTTGCCATATCCTGTTTGAGTATTACCCAGTTTACAATAAGCGATGGAGGCCATGGCTTTTTCAAAGTTTGCGTTTTGATTGCTCCAGCCTTCTTGGTCTTTCTCATTGAATAAAAGTCTGGTACCACAATATAAAAGAGCCATCTTCAGCCCTTCTTGATACCTCTCATTAAACGCATTTTTGTCAACATTCTCTTGAAGAATTGGCTCATCATCTTGTGTTAACCGGCCTTGAGCGATATTTTGATAAAACCAAATCAATCGGAGAATAGCACTGGCAGTATTCAATACTTCTTTATCGGGAGTAGCATCACCATATTTTCCTTCTAGAAAATCTTTGCCGTGATAATCTTGAGCCATCTTAAAGGCGACAAACAACCTGTCTGCAGAGAGTTGGGTTAGTCCGAAGTTGGTTTGCTCATTAAATTTAATTCCTTTCTGTATAGTGGATTCTAATAGGTTTTCCCAACGCTGCAAATTTGTTTTAGCTTTGTTTGTAGAGATTGTGCGGCCAGTCATGTCGGTTACATTTGTTGGATCACCACTGCTTTCAGCCAAAACCATACCAAGAACGTGTGCATATTTTAGTAGCTTTTGTTCTTCAATATAAAGACCTTGTGCATTAAACATATGCTGATAAATGACAAAATTCTGGAAAACAACCATTCTGAGATTATAGTCTATCGCATTACATTCCTTATCTTGTTCTTCTGCCATTGCAGAAGAAACATTCACGGTAAGGCTTTCAAGCTGTACCTCATTAGGCAAGCCGACAATGTCAGGCAGCCAATCGCTACTAACAGGGACGTTTTCCATAGCAGGTTGTTGCTCGTTTTTTACTGCGGGGTAAACTAAACCAGCCATTAAAAATAAAATAACACCTGCTGCTTTTTTAATATACCATCTTCCACTATTCATCAGCTGTACCTTCTATCTCTGTTGAGTATAGATCAAATGAACAGGGAGATGAGGCACGACAGGGTTCTATCGCAAAAATTTATTCAACGGCCAGGAACAAATTTAGCATCCTAATTTCAGATATTGCATTGAGGTGTTTTAGAGAGCAAGCTGATAAAGACTATAATGAATGGTTTATGTTGGTTTAAATCCAGTAATAAATATCGTGATGATTTAATAAAATATTTTAAATGTATACTCAGTGCTGAAATAGCGGCTGCGTATATAATGGCCTGTTTTTCAAACAGGCCATTATCCGCCAATTATTGTGACATACAGAGTTGTCTATATTCTACCTCTTTTTCGAAGTTAAGAAACAACAAGTCGTTACTGGTATCGGCACGAGGCATGTTGTAATCTGAAAAAAGAACCTCAGTACTTTCTACAGCCCCTGTTTCAATATTGATTTCTTCATTGCTTGCTATAGGAGTCAGTTCTTCAAAATCATCGTGTTGTAAAATCTCAAGCACGGGAAAAGTTTCGGGCTGATTGTTAGAATAGCTGGTGTAAATTTTCAAGTCTTCGCCACTTGCCCTATATAAGGCTTTAATCACTTGCATCATTTCATCATTAGTCGGTTTATAATGACCGCTGTGATTGCTTATTTTAAATAAACGACCATTTTCGAACGTCAATGTACCCATACCAAATACTTTTTTTCCATTAGCTAAGAAAGAATGATGCAATGATTTGCTGCATAATAATCTGGGAGATTGTTCTGCTGTCAGGCAAAAATTATATTCGCCTTCCAATACTTCTTTATTAGGAAAACTTATAAGGAATTGATCCATATCAACTGAGCATTGTTGCTGTTGTTCAAAACTAAGATATTTGTTTTTTTGTGGTTCCTTTCGTTCGAAAAAGCGCATGCACTTACGTTCTATTTTAAAATCATCTTTTAGTGAGATTAAAGTATTTAAAACCTCTCCATAGTAATGGGCCGCTTTATATTGATTTTTACTCTGCTTCATCATTTTTGCAGGGCTTTCATCAAGTTCATAAGACATTGTTCGTTTTTTTAGAATTGATTGATTCTGTTCTGATTTCATAACTTAATCATAGTGAGCAATATTCCAACAATATTATCATGGTAATATTAAAGTAATCTTAACAGTGAAATAGATGACCAATAAGAACAAACATCACTTATATCGCTCTACACCAAAAGGAAGCTAATCTGATACGCGTATTAGGCTATTAGTGAGACCTTAAAACAGTGTTTTATTTATCGCAGCTTCATGGGCAGTATGTCTTGATATCACATTGTTATTAAACAATTCCGTCAAATGTTGATCCAGCGTTTGCATTCCCTTAGCTTGCCCAGTTTGAATGGAAGAGTACATCTGAGCTACTTTATCTTCTCGAATCAGGTTACGAATAGCTCCGGTACACATCATAATTTCCAAGGCAGCTACTCGGCCTCCACCATTTTTTTTCAACAAACTTTGAGCGACAACAGACTGCAGAGATTCAGACAACATGGATCTGACCATGGATTTTTCTTCTGCGGGAAACACATCGATAATCCTGTTGATGGTTTTAGTAGCTGAATTGGTATGCAAGGTTCCAAAAACCAGATGACCAGTTTCTGCGGCAGTCATTGCCAATCGAATAGTCTCTAAGTCCCGCAATTCCCCTACCAGGATAATATCCGGATCTTCACGTAAGGCAGAACGCAGTGCAGCATTAAAACTTAGGGTGTCTTTATGTACTTCCCTCTGGTTAACCAGGCATTTCTTACTCTGATGAACAAATTCAATAGGATCTTCAACAGTAAGAATATGTTCATATCGAGATGAATTTATATAATCAATAATTGCCGCTAAGGTAGTACTTTTCCCAGAGCCAGTAGGACCAGTAACTAAAACCAAACCACGTGAAAAATTAGCCATCTCTTTGAATATTGGGGGAAGATTTAAATCTTCCATGCTCAAAATAGTTGATGGAATAGTACGAAATACGGCAGCCGCTCCTCGTGCCTGGTTAAAAGCATTCACCCTGAAACGAGCTAAGTTATTAATTTCAAATGAAAAATCAGTTTCTAAAAATTCTTCGTATTCCTTTCTTTGTCTATCATTCATAATGTCATAAATAATTTTAATCACGTCTTTATGTTCCAGTGCAGGTAAATTTATTTTACGTAAATCACCATCCACACGAATCATTGGAGGAAGTCCTGAAGATATATGCAAATCTGAAGATTTATTTTTAACCGAAAATGCTAATAATTCTGCTATATCCATACCCAAGTATTCCTGATTAATTAACATGTTATTAGTAGATTAGCTCAGGAAATGAAACAGGGCAAACATTGTCGGACTACCCATTATTTTGGTATGGTTGCATTTTTTAAGGCGTACCGATATTAATATGAATATTAGTAATAACATAAAAGTAATAAGAAGCTTAATTAAGCAAACAGAGAATTCAGCGAATAGAAAACCGGACTCGGTACTCTTGCTTGCTGTAAGCAAACAACAAACTAGTGTTGCTATTTCAGAAGCGTTTGAGCAGGGAATCACTGATTTTGGTGAGAATTATTTTCAGGAAGCGGAGAAAAAAATTGCTCAATTAAAAAATCTGCCCATTAGATGGCATTTCATTGGCCCTGTTCAAAGTAATAAAGCCAAAAATATTGCGCCGCTATTCACTTGGGTGCATACCATAGACCGTATTAAAGTTGCCACCCTGTTAAGTGAATCGCGTCCCTCTGATTTACCCCTACTCAACGTGTGTTTGCAGATAAATCTGACCTCAGAAACGACCAAGTCAGGGATTTCCTGTGACGAGGCAATGGAGCTCGCAGATGCAGTAAGTCAATTACCTAACATACATCTTAGAGGGTTAATGACTATCCCTCCTCCACTGAAAGATGCTCAGCAACAATATCAACTGTTTCTGCAATTAAATCAGCTCATGCAATTGCTCAATCAACAATTAAATTTAAATATGGATACTTTATCCATGGGAATGAGCGATGACTTGGTTCCAGCTATCCAGGCAGGAGCCACAATCGTTCGTATTGGACAAGCAATTTTTGGCACCAGACAAGGAACATCAAGATGAATATAACATTTATTGGCTATGGTAATATGGCAAAAGCTATTGCACGAGGCCTTGTTACAAATAAAACTTTTTCTCTTTCTGCATCAGCGCCCTCGTTAACTGCCGGAGTGAATAAGGACGGCATTAAAACGTACCATGACAATAAAGAAGCAATTCTTAATGCAGAAATTATCATTTTAGCGGTAAAACCAATACAAATGGGTGCTGTACTCAAGGAAATCAAACCCTTTATATCACCACATTGCCTGTTTGTATCTGTAGCAGCAGGTTTAAGTCTCTCCTGGTTTGAACAACACAGTCCTGTTGAACAAGCAGTTATCCGCACGATGCCGAATACTCCAGCGTCAGTAGGATTAGCAGCAACACCCATGATTGCCAATAAGCACGTAACAGCGAAACAGAAAGAGTTGGCTGAGCTCATTTTTTCAACTATTGGTTTAACCACCTGGGCTAATGATGAAGAGGAAATGGATGCATTTACCGCCTTATCAGGAAGTGGGCCAGCGTATGTATTTTTATTTATGGAAGCAATGATTGCATCAGCTGTAAATCTCGGAATTGCCCCCGAAACTGCCAGAATATTTACATTACAAACATTTACTGGCGCAATTAATTTAGCTCATAATAGCGATTTAAGTTTAACCGATTTAAGATCAAAGGTAACATCTCCAGGTGGAACAACGGAAGCAGCACTTAATATATTAAAAGAACCGCTGAAGGCTTTAATTCACACAGCTATGAATGCCGCGAAAAATCGAGCACACGAATTGGGAAATGCAAAATAAAGATGCATGGTTCAAACAGCTATTGAAGGGGAAATGAATGTCAGGTATTACCGCAGTAGGAATTTTTTTAACATCTTTGGTATTTGGTATCCTCATCTTTGCATTATGGCTAAGAATCGCCTTGCGCCTTCTGCGTGTGAGCGCACTAAGTCCATTGAGCCAAGTGGTTTTATCGATTACTGACCCCATAATCAAACCTTTAAACTCTATATTTAAATTAAAATATCAACCCGGGCAAAAATATGACTGGATGGCCTTTGCTGTTTTAGTTCTGGTTGAGTTTCTGAAAATAATCTGTTTAAGCATGCTTGCGTTCCACAAGTTAATGCCTATAGGTTATATAGTGCTTTATGTGGTTGCAGATCTCATTATTCAGCCCAGTGATCTGCTATTCTACGCTATTCTGATTCGCGTTATTATGAGTTATGTGAAGCCGGACTGGCAACATCCTGTTGCGGACTTCTTAAAATTATTAACTCAACCCTTATTAATTTTAGGCAGAAGAATAATCCCTGATATTTCAGGATTCGACTTTTCACCCTTCGTAATAATGGTCATATTGAAAATCATTACTTTATTTATTAGCGCCTATCTCCCTTGGCCCTTGTTATAAGGAATAATTAGCGAAATGAACTATACTTAATTCTGAAGGGATAGCTGAGATGAACCTATGAAATTAAAATACAGTGCATTTTTAGTATTGTTTATTTTGCCAATAAATAGCCTTTTCGCATCAGTTCAGTCGTACTATTGCCCTCAAAATCATGCCTATATTAATGTTGGCATGACAACTGATGAGGTCATTGCTGCTTGCGGCCAACCAGCCAGCCAAGAGGATTCAAATCAACCGCTGACCCAAAGAATACCAGTGCAACAATTAATTTATAACAACCAGGGCACAAGCAGCGCCTTTTATGGCGTTTGGAATATTCAAACCGGCAGTGGTGGAGCTCAAATGGAAATTGATGTTGTCAATAATCAGGTAAAAGGAATAAAAATTAATGGTGGTGACAGTAATGCCTCTTCGTTATGCAGTGGCACCAGCATCCAGCTAAATGATCCCGTGAGCAAAGTTTATGGTGCTTGTGGCAGCCCGGATGTCATCAATAACACATTTATTAATCAAGTTGTCCCAACTCAAACAAAACCACAAATATGGATATATCAACCTGGTCAATATCAACCCTCTGTATCCTTGACTTTTGTTGATGGCAAACTACAATCCATCAACAATTAATTGAGGAACTAATACAGATGACTGAAACCGTAGACGATATTACTATTGCCTTTACAGAGAATGGCACAGAAACCACTAAAGAGCTTGATAAACAGATATTAACAAAAGGGGCCTGGACAACAATAATGTTTAAGTATCAAGAGTGGGATAATGCTAAAAATGAATACGGTCCAATAAAATATTCTATTCGACGCTACCAAAAACGTAACAGCCAATACTGGCAAAAATCCAAATTTAATATATCCAGTGCAGATCAGGCGCAAAAAATTGTTACTATCCTTAGTGACTGGTTGAAGTAATTAATTTATTCGGAAACAGCGAATAACATCATAATGAGTGAACGCCCAATAGTGTCAACTTAAGGTGTTTTACCCCCTCTCTCTAACTCTCACCCCAAGGGGCGAGAGGACAGACGGGCTTCAATGGGGAGATATGTTTCTTCTTACCATTGTCTGAACGCTTACAGAGTGTATAAACTCTGTTGTGGCGAGCCATGGCGAAGCAATCCAGATCTGATCTTTATTAGAGTTACGATATAGATTACTTCGCCATGACTCACAAGGATGGCTATTTATCAGATTCGATGGAAACAAATAAATACATTAGTAACAGAAGCGATGTTTCCTTAGAACGACTTCATTTCCTTCATCATGAAAACATAGGTATATCATTTAAAAAACGACATCCCCATGAATGAATACCCTGTTCCCGTTCCTGTTCTGATATTATAAAAAGCACCCCACTCCATCATAGCCTACAACATGACACTCCTTATAAGCAGTCTGATCCAGCTGATAACTCACCGAACCATAAAAAGCATAGATTTTCCCATCTTTACCAAGTTCAATATGAGGCTTTTGATAGTTTGCTTCAGGTTCGCAGGTCGTTTTATTTTGTAGCCAAACAATTCCATTCTGATTAATCGTTGTCTTCCCTGGCTTTAAAGATGCAGTACCACATTCTTTAACAGATAAGGAAGATACTGAAGGAGCAGAGAATAAAATATCATATCCTGTTAAAGCAGTTTTAACTGCATTCTCAGCATCTAATATTCCATGGCCACAAGGTTTTTTGCCTACGCAGGATTTGTTCGCATCACTACTTTGACCAAAGTCATGAGTAGTAACATAAAGGATTTGCTCTACTTGTTCAGCCTTTAATCTCTTATCATTTACCGCATAAACTAATGCAGCCACTCCAGCAACATGAGGAGAAGCCATACTGGTACCCTGATAAAAATCAAAACCTGAATTATTATAGCCACCACCTGGATTTACCGTAGATAAAATACCACCTGCTGAACCATATCGTTTATCGCCTCCTGGAGCAGCAAGAGTCACACTGGGGCCATAATTGGAAAAGTAAGAGCGCAAGCCTTCAGGGCCTGTTGAGGCAACCTTAATGGTTCCGTTACATACCCCAGGGGCATTAAAATGTTCCCAGACATTATCATTCCCGGCAGCTGCAATCAGTACCGCTCCTTTTTTACGGGCAAAAAATACTGCTTCTTGCAGTGCTTCATCACAGTAATCAATTTCTTTACCGGGTTTTTCATCAACCCCAAAACTCATATTTAACACTTTTGCCGGATGTATGTTGGTTGGAACCCCAGGAACCTCACCACCAACAGACCAATAAATACCATTAATGACGGAACTTTCATAAAACATTCCAGAAGCACCAGGAATTTTGACAGTCAGTACTTTTAAATCTTCACCGATGCCATTCATCACAGAGCCATAACCAGCAATCGTTCCAGAGACATGAGTCCCATGATAGGATTGAGTTTCATCAGCCAGGTTATTGTTATTACCGGCAAAATTCCAACCCCATACATTACCGTTACTGTCTTTTACCAGGTTATTTATCAGACTGTCATGCAGTGCGATCCCAGTATCCAGTACCGCGACAACTATTGGCTTTTTCCCCATACCTGTTGTGTAAGCCCAGGCACCATCCCTTAATCCTGGTTTTGACTCCAGCATAATACCCGCTGGTCGTGAAAACTCATCCCATTGGCTTTCGTGAGAGAGCAATTGACTTAACTCCTGATTTACAACAGGGTTGGGTACGGGTTTAAAATATCCAACGCGATCTTTTACCGCATAAAGTACGTTTGGATCTTTACGAAGCCGTTCCAGCACCACTGCAGTATTATCACTGTCTTTAATAGTGTTCCCAGATAAGGTTGTGGCATCTAAAATTAGTGAATAAGCGCCATTAGCCATAGGCTTCATATCTTTAACAGGTAACTGTAGCGATTTAACTAATTGTGATTTCAATGAGGCGATAGCTGCAGGTTGTTGCTTGTACTTAATAATGACTCTAACCGTATCATGCATGGGAGCTGCAAAGACTCCAGATGCGACAGATAAAAAGCCTAATCCCAAAATACTCCTTTTTAACCTCATATTTAAAACTCCTTTTTAAAATCCTGAATATAAATACAACGCGATTCAGTATGCAGGAGAACAAAAGGCAAAACAAGGCTCCAGGTAACATCTCAATAAATCGCAGTGATTCGAAAGAGAAAATATTCATCACCGTATTTGAGACATCATGAAGCCAAAAGAAATAAAAGTTAGATTATTTAAATGTCACCTTGATATCAGTACAAGATGACATTTCAAAGGATAAATTAGTACCGATACATTTCTGGTTTGTAAGGGCCATTCTTATTAACACCGAGATATTCTGCTTGCTCAGTAGTCAGTATTGTTAACCTGACACCTATCCTATCCAAATGCAATCGAGCCACTTTTTCATCCAGTAACTTGGGAAGTACGTATACTTGATTCTCGTATTGATTGGCATTTAAAAATAATTCAATTTGAGCCAAGACCTGATTAGTAAATGAAGCTGACATCACAAAACTAGGATGCCCGGTCGCACAACCTAGATTGACCAGTCTTCCCTCTGCCAAGACAATAATTCGTTTACCATCAGGAAAAATAACATGATCAACCTGTGGCTTGATATTTTCCCACCTGTATTGCTTCAAGCTTTGAATATCAATTTCAGAATCAAAATGACCAATATTACATAAAATAGCCTGGTTACGCATCCTAAGCATATGCTCATGAGTAACCACATGGTAATTACCTGTTGCCGTAACAACGATATCCACTTGCTCAGCAACTTCATCCAAAGTAACGACTCGATAACCTTCCATTGCAGCTTGTAATGCACAGATAGGATCAATTTCTGCAATAAGGACAGATGCCCCCTGGCCACGTAAAGCCTGAGCGCAGCCTTTACCTACATCACCATATCCCAGAATCAAGGCGACTTTACCTGCAATCATTACATCAGTAGCTCTTTTTAAGCCATCTAACAAGGATTCTCTGCAACCATAAAGATTATCAAATTTGGATTTGGTTACTGCATCATTAACGTTTATAGCAGGAATTTTTAATTGTGCCTGTTTTGCCATTTCATATAATCTGGCAACACCAGTAGTGGTTTCTTCTGAAACCCCTTTAATTGAAGCCAAAAGTTCGGGGTATTTTTGATGAATAATTTGCGTTAAATCACCACCATCATCCAATAACAAATTAGGAGCCCAACCATCAGGCCCAGCTAATGTTTGTTCAACACACCACCAGTATTCTTCTTCTGATTCACCTTTCCAGGCAAAAACAGGAATGCCTGCTGCAGCAATAGCAGATGCAGCATGATCCTGAGTAGAAAATATATTACAAGACGACCAACGAACCTCAGCACCTAAAGCAATAAGCGTTTCAATCAAGACTGCAGTTTGAATAGTCATATGCAAACAACCAGCAATACGAGCGCCTTTTAAAGGCTTTGACGCACCGAATTCGGTTCGCAATGCCATTAAGCCTGGCATTTCTGTCTCGGCAATGGCAATTTCCTTACGTCCCCAATCTGCCAGAGACATATCCGCTACTTTATAGTCTTTTAAATTCATCACTCGTTCTAACGCGTCCTTTACTGAGTCCATTTGATATCCCTTAATTATAGTGCTTTTTGTAATTCCGCTACTTTATCTAAATGCTCCCAAGGAAACTGGTCTCGTCCATAATGACCATAAGTTGCAGTTTCCTTATATATAGGACGCAATAAATCATGGTGATTAATAATGCCTTGTGGCGTTAAATCAAAGTGAGTATGAATTAAGTCAATAATCTCACTGTTTTTTAACCGACCAGTTCCAAACGTTTCGATAGAAACTGATGTTGGCTCTGCGATACCAATGGCATAGGAAACCTGAATTTCGCATTTATCAGCCAGTCCGGCAGCAACAATATTTTTTGCTACATGTCGCGCTGCATAAGCTGCAGAACGGTCAACCTTAGAAGGATCTTTACCAGAAAAGCAACCACCACCATGTCTGGCCATACCGCCATATGTATCTACAATAATTTTACGGCCAGTCAAACCGCAATCCCCTAAGGGACCACCAATAACAAATCGTCCGGTAGGATTAATAAAAAACCGTGTTCTATCAGTTAACCATTCGGCTGGAATTACTGGCTTAATAATTTCTTCACGAACAGCTTCGGTCAGTTCACCGTGACTGATATCAGGAGAGTGTTGTGTAGACAAAACTACTGTATCTACCTCTACAGGTACTCCATTCTCATATTTTAAGGTTAATTGGCTTTTAGCATCAGGTCTTAACCAAGGTAATTGCCCTGATTTACGAACATTGGCTTGTCTTTCCATTAAACGATGAGCATAGGCAATAGGCGCAGGCATAAAAACATCTGTTTCACGACTGGCGTAACCAAACATTAGTCCTTGATCTCCAGCACCAAGTACCTTGGTAGATTGATTATCAACGCCTTGGGCTATGTCAGGAGACTGTTTTCCAATGGCAGAAAGTACTGCACACGATTCCCAATCGAATCCCATCTGCGAACTGTTATATCCTATATCTCTGATAACATGTCTGGTAATCTCATCTACATCTACCCATGCTTTGGTAGTTATTTCACCACCAACCATCACCATTCCAGTTTTGACAAATACTTCACAAGCAACTCGTGCCGCAGGATCTTGCCCTAAAATCGCATCCAGAATAGCATCAGATATCTGATCTGCTATCTTATCAGGATGCCCTTCTGATACTGATTCAGAAGTAAAAACATGGCATTCATTCATTGTATACCCTCATTATTGATGTACTAAAACCAATCAGAAAACTCTAACGAATTGACTGATATTCTTTCATTGACGTTATAAATTCATTAAAAATAATTTCTATATCATGTGGCCCTGGACTAGCTTCCGGGTGACCTTGAAAACCATATGCCGGTTTGCTTGTATGGCGAATTCCTTGCAAAGAGTTATCAAACAATGAACGATGAGTTACTTCTAAACAATCAGGAAGGTTGCTTTCATCAACGGCAAAGCCATGATTTTGACTGGTAATATACACTCGTTTATCGCCCTGGGTTGCAACAACAGGATGATTCGCTCCATGATGACCAAATTTCATTTTTTGAGTACGACCACCACATGCCAAAGCCAGAATTTGAAAACCAAGGCAAATACCAAATACAGGTATATTATTATCCAGGAATTCGCATGTTGCGTTTATCGCATAATCACACGCCTCAGGATCCCCTGGGCCATTCGAAAGAAACACGCCATCAGGACTCATGGCCAGAATCTCTTCTGCAGAGGTTTTAGCGGGTACCACTGTCAAATGGCAGCCCATGTCATGCAGTATACGTAAGATATTGTGTTTAACGCCAAAGTCGTAAGCAACAACATGATATTGTTGTGGTTGAGTATTTGTTGCCCATGTTCCCCGCCCTTCATGCCATCGCTCTATGGTTTGTCTTGAAACTTCAAGTGCTAAATCAACTCCTTTCAATCCAGGGAAAGACTTAGCCTTATCCAATGCATTGGCATGATTATCCGCATCAGTACTAATGCAAGAACCAATGGCTCCATGCTCCCTTAACTTTAAAGTTAGGGCCCGGGTGTCAATACCAGCAATGGCAACAACTCCATTTTTTTTAAGCCATTCAGGAAGCGACTGCTGAGCTCGATAATTACTATGTAACACAGCACAATCGCGCATAACCAATCCTGCGGCCCAGATTTTATTAGATTCCATATCTTCCGCATTACATCCGGTATTTCCTACATGTGCTGCAGTTAAAGTTATTATTTGTCTGGCATAAGATGGGTCAGTGAGCATTTCCTGATAGCCAGTCATTGCGGTATTAAAAACCAACTCACCAACACAATCGCCATCAGCACCTACTGATAATCCTTCATAGATAGTGCCATCAGCTAGCACTAAAATTGCTGGTTTATTAATCATGTATATACCCTAAAAATGTTCAATGTATGTCAATCTCAACTTCAAAAATGGACAAACTATGGGTGCACAATTCATGCACATGTTGATAAATCCAGCAATTGTAACTCACTTAGTTCAAAATTTCATGTCTTCAAAAAATTTTTTCACCCCAGCAAACCAGGAACTAGAACGTGGAGAATGGTTGGATTTGGCACTTTCCAATGACTCTTGTAATTGAGTGAGCAAATCTTTTTGTTCACGAGATAAATTAACAGGGGTCTCCACAACCACTTTACACAGCAAATCACCTTGTCCATGCCCACGAACAGATTTCATTCCTTTGCCGCGCAAACGGAATACTTTTCCAGTCTGGGTTTCCTCAGGAATCTTTAAGGTAACTCTCCCTTCAAGAGTAGGTACTTCAATAGCACCACCCAATACAGCAATAATAAAGCTAATGGGTACTTCGCAATGGAGATCATTGTCCTGACGCTCAAATATAGAATGTTTTTTTACACTAATTTGGACATACAAATCACCTGGACCACCGCCATGAACTCCAGCCTCACCTTCTCCGCTCAATCGAACTCGATCCCCATTATCGACACCAGCAGGTATTTTAACCGTTAATTTTTTACTCTCACGAATTCGGCCCTGACCATGACAATTAGTGCACGGATCAGAAATTTGTTTCCCCTCACCATGACAACTTGGACAGGTTTGTTGAATAGAGAAAAAACCTTGTTGTATTCTTACCTGACCAATACCATTACAGGTTTCGCAAGTTTTCGGACTGGTTCCTTTTTTAGCACCAGTTCCTGTACACACCGTACAAGTGCCATGTCGTGGAACAGTAATTTCAACCTCTTTTCCAGCTGCAGCTTCTTCAAGAGTTAATTGAACATTAAATTGTAAATCCGATCCGCGTTGACCGCGTGATTGTCTCCCCTGGCCACGCCCACCTGAAAATATATTTTCAAATATATCTTCAAATACATCGCCAAAACCACCGAAGCCGCCAAAACCACCAGGACCACCACCAGCTCCATCAACACCTGCGTGACCAAATTGATCGTAAGCAGAACGTTTTTGAGAATCAGATAAAATAGCGTATGCTTTTTGAATTTCTTTAAATTTTTCTTCGGCAGAGGCATCATCGGGATTACGATCAGGATGATATTTCATCGCTAGTTTTCGATAGGCCTTTTTAATTTCAGCATCGCTAGCACTTCGACTAACTTCTAAAAGTTCATAATAATCCCGCTGTTCCATAACCGCTCACATTTTATAAATAAATGACAATAAATTAAGTGATTGTCAAAACACAAACGGGACGATGAATATCGCCCCGACCCAAATACCTGCAAAGAAGCAGTTTCATACGCCAGGTTATGTCGACATCTCATTCGGAAATTCCAACCTGTCGTGATGTATCTACGACGTGAAATGCTAACAGAACCTGGTCTGTTATTACTTACTTCTTGTCGTCTTTAACTTCTTCAAACTCAGCATCCACTACGCCTTCATCTGCAGGTTTTGCAGATTCTTGCTGAGGTGCATCAGCAGCTTGGCCAGCTTGACCTTCATTTGCTTTTTTAGCATAAACGCGCTCAGCCATTTTACCTGAAGCTTCGGTTAATACTTTCAGCTTCTCTTCGATTTGCGCTTTATCTGTACCCTGAATTGCTTCTTTCAATTCTGAAATTGCAGTTTCTATTCCACTTCGTTCAGTATCTGACAATTCATCACCTAAATCTTTCATGGATTTTTCACAACTGTGAATCATACTGTCAGCCTGGTTACGAAGCTCTGTTGTTTCTTTGAATTTCTTATCTTCTTCAGCATGGGCCTGAGCATCTTTTATCATTGCATCAACTTCATCATCACTTAAACCGCTTGATGCTTTAATTACAATAGATTGAGCCTTACCAGTAGCTTTATCTTTTGCAGAAACATTTAAGATACCATTAGCATCTATATCAAAAGTTACTTCAATCTGAGGCACACCTCGAGGTGCTGGAGGAATATCCCCCAAATCAAATCGTCCTAATGATTTATTAGCAGAAGCTTGTTCTCTTTCACCTTGAAGAACATGAACAGTTACTGCAGTTTGATTGTCATCAGCTGTTGAGAACACTTGATTCGCTTTAGTAGGAATAGTAGTGTTTTTATCAATCAGTTTAGTCATTACACCACCCATGGTTTCAATACCCAATGATAATGGAGTAACGTCAAGCAATAGTATGTCTTTTACTTCACCAGACAATACTGCTGCCTGGATGGCTGCACCAACTGCTACTGCCTCATCAGGATTCACGTCTTTACGTGGTTCTTTGCCAAAAAACTCTTCGACAGTCTTTTGAACTAAAGGCATTCTTGTCTGACCACCAACCAAAATCACTTCGTTGATTTGAGATACGGTTAAACCTGCGTCTTTCAATGCGATTTTACATGGCTCGACAGTACGCTCAACTAATTTTTCCACTAATGATTCAAGCTTGGCACGAGTCAACTTGATGTTTAAATGTTTTGGACCAGAAGCATCTGCAGTAATATAAGGCAGATTCACGTCTGTTTGTTGCGCAGAAGATAACTCGATTTTTGCTTTTTCTGCAGCTTCTTTTAGACGTTGTAATGCCAATGGATCATTATGCAAATCGATACCAGAATCTTTTTTGAATTCAGCAGCCAAATATTCAATTAACGCGAGGTCAAAATCTTCACCACCAAGGAATGTATCTCCATTAGTAGCCAACACCTCAAATTGATGTTCGCCATCTACTTCCGCAATTTCAATAATTGAAACGTCGAAAGTCCCCCCCCCAAGGTCATAAACTGCAATGACAGAGTCGCCACGCTTTTTATCCATACCATAAGCCAGCGCAGCAGCAGTAGGCTCGTTAATAATTCGTTTTACTTCAAGTCCGGCAATTCGGCCAGCATCTTTAGTTGCTTGGCGTTGAGAGTCGTTGAAATAAGCGGGAACTGTGATTACCGCCTCTTTAACTTCTTCACCCAAATAATCTTCCGCTGTCTTTTTCATTTTACGCAGTACTTCAGCAGATACTTGTGGTGGTGCTTTATCTTGATCTTTTACGCGAACCCAAGCATCTCCATTGTCCGCTTTAACGATTTTGTAAGGAACCATTTTGATGTCTTTTTGCACCACAGCATCATCAAATCTACGACCAATTAGTCGCTTGATAGCGAAAAGAGTTTTTTCAGGGTTGGTCACTGATTGACGTTTTGCAGCTTGCCCGACCAATACCTCATCATCGTCAGTAAATGCTACAATAGAGGGTGTAGTTCGATGACCTTCACTGTTTTCAATTACCTTAGGTTTATCACCTTCCATTACAGCAACACATGAGTTGGTAGTACCCAAGTCGATTCCTATAATCTTAGCCATTCTATTTTGCTCCAAATTAGTAGTTTCTAATACAATAATGTTCATATGGGGCGTAGTACGCCAATTTCAAGTTATTTAGTGTAAAAAAAATGAATTCATTACAATAAAACTGATTTTTCAAATGCTCTTGTTTCTGCTCTTCTGCAATTTATTTTTTTGAAACAATTACTCGAGCCGGTCTGATAACTCGATCATTGAGTTGATACCCTTTCTGGAACACAGCAATAACCGTATTCGGAGCAGTACCCGGTACATCCTGAATAGACATTGCTTCATGTAGTTGAGGATCAAAAGGCATGCCCATTGGATCCAGCTGTTTCACATCAAATTTATCCAGAACATCGAGAAACAGTTTCATGGTTAATTCCAATCCTTCATGCATAGCGGGGTCGGAATTTTTATCAGCCAGTTGCAATGCTTGTTCAAGGCTATCCACTACAGGCAACAGAGCCGAAATCAATTTTTCCGCACCGTACTTATGGGCATTAGCTACTTCACGCTCCATGCGGCGACGTACATTATCCAGTTCAGCCACAGCTCTTACTGACTTTTCCCAGTTCTCATGTGCTTTTTGTTCTGCCAATGTAAGTTGTTCTTCTAAAGCAACGTAGCTAGGATGGCTTAATGCAGCATCAGGTTGTTCTTCCTCATTAAGAATTTCTTCTGGACCTTCCTCGTTTAGCTCTTCTTCATGTGCCTGATTTTCTTCCTTAAACTTATTCCAATCTTTTTTATCATGTTTGCTCATAAAAATGCTCCTTACTTACCTGACCGTAACACATGGGGACGCTCTATTAATTTTTCAAGTCCCGACTATAGAAATTTAAATATAGCCTACCTTTGCCGCTTACTTGCAGTAAATGTTCATTTATTCCATACTTAGACATCAAAAAAATCACATGAGTTTATTATGCAGGAATGGTCGCCAGTATCCTGGCTGCAACGCTCGTATTTGCAAGCTGCAACGTACGCAGATCAGGAGCAACTGAATAAAGTTGTTGAACAATTAAGCCTCTTACCTCCCTTGGTTACCAGTGGTGAAGTAAAGAATTTAAAAGCAGAGATTGCACGTGCTGGTCGAGGAGAAGCGTTTATTCTCCAAGGTGGAGACTGTGCCGAATCATTCAATGATTGCAGATCGGAAGTGATCAGCAATAAATTAAAAATTATCTTACAAATGAGTTTGATTCTGCTTTATGGTTTACGTAAACCAATTATCAGAGTTGGACGCATTGCAGGGCAATATGCCAAACCTCGCTCCTCTGATTTTGAAACCATTGATGGTGTAACTCTGCCCAGCTATCGTGGAGATATAGTGAATTCACCAGAATTCACCCCAGCAGCCAGAGAACCTAACTCAAAATTATTACTTCAAGCATACAGTTGTTCTGCTATGACCTTGAATTTCATCCGTGCTTTATTGGATGGTGGCTTCGCAGATTTACATCACCCACAACGCTGGGATTTGGGATTTGTTGAACACTCAACGCAAAAAGAAGAATACCAGCACATAGTCAATTCCATTGAAGATGCTCTGGATTTCTTGAAATCCATAGATGGAATACGTGCCAGTAATTTAAGTAAAGTTGATTTTTATACCTCTCATGAAGCATTGCATCTACATTACGAACAAGCTCTTACCCGTCAGCTGAAAGATGGGCGCTGGTATAACCTATCAACTCACCTGCCTTGGATAGGCATGCGTACGGCACAAGCCGATAGTGCCCACCTTGAATTTCTACGCGGTGTAGAAAACCCGCTTGGAATTAAAATAGGCCCAGGAGCAACCCCGGAATGGTTAGCAGAAGTATTGCACATTGCGAACCCTCAACGAGAAGAAGGACGTATTCTTTTATTTACCCGCTTGGGCGCTAAGCATATCAGCAACCTGTTACCGCCATTGATTGAGGCAGTAAAGAAAACCAATATTCCGGTGACCTGGTCTTGTGATCCCATGCATGGAAATACAGAAACAACCGCAGATGGCACCAAAACACGTCATTTTGACAATATCTTGTCAGAATTAAAACAAGCATTGGAAATTCATCATAAGATGGGAAGCTATCTCGGTGGCGTTCATTTTGAACTGACTGGTGATAATGTTACCGAATGTATTGGTGGAGCACGTGGTCTGGCTGCTGACGATCTTAAAACAGCATACCATAGCCTGGTAGATCCCAGATTAAATTACGAACAATCTATAGAAATGGCTATTCAACTGAGTCGTCAGTTTCGGAACGTTTAGAGTAACTTTGTGTTCATAAGGGCACTGTTCCCGGATTACTACTTCGTCTAATCCGGGCTACACTGTAGTATCGATTCACCATTAAACTGTTGGGCAATATACTCTGGAATTCGTTGATCAAGCCAATAGACTGGAGCCCAAATTTTACTCCCAGAAATAAATCCGACGTGCCCTCCCTTTTTACTGACTTCCAAGGTAACACATTCTGATAACTCATGTTCTTCTGGTAATACATCAGCCGTCATAAACGGATCGTCTTGAGCATGTATGATTAAAGAAGGCGTCATTATATGGCGCAAATATTGCCTGGAGCTGGACTCTCTATAGTAGGAGTGCGCATTGCTAAAACCATAAAGAGGAGCAGTAACCTGATTATCAAAAGTCCAGAAGCAATTACAATTAGCAGCTTTTTTCAAAACATCAGGAGGATTCTTTAAATGAATCACTTTCTGAGCAAAAACCGATTTAAACTGCTTTAAAAGATGAGTCTGATAGAAACGAGACAAACCAACGTTCATTCGATTGGCTACTTTATTCAGAAGAAATGGGACAGATACAGCAACGGCCGTTTGTACTTTGCTGTGAACCTTTTGTTCTCCCAACCATTTTAATAAGACATTTCCACCTAAAGATACCCCGACAATCGCTTTTTTAGTACCAGGTTCACGAATGTTAAGGGTCTCGATCAAATAATCCAAGTCGCCGGTATCTCCGGAATGATAAGCACGCGGCAAACGATTAATTTCTTTACCAGCTCCTCGGAAATGCATGAGAACCGCCCGCCAACCTCGTTGATTAAAGGCATTCATAAATCGGGCAACATAACTTGAATTCACACAGCCACCCAACCCATGCAAAATAATGATTAAAGGAGCATTATCTGGTAAATTAGCCGTACTCCAGGCTAAATCCAAAAAATCCCCATCGGGTAAATCTATTCGTTCTACTTTATCAACAGGGGCTTGTATCGGATGTCTCATGGATGCATAAACAGTTTGCGCATGTGCATTAGAAAGCCACCAAGCAGGTTTAAATAGACTCTCAATAATCATAATTACCTCGAGTGGTATTGGGGGCTTAATTCATGTACAGCATCAATCATTGCAGCGACGCGATCTGGTTGTACATCAGGCGTAATACCATGTCCCAGATTAAATATGTGTCCACTTCCATGACCAAATGACGCTAAGACATTTCCCACTTGTTTACGAACACACTGATCCGAACTTAATAATACAGCAGGATCCAGATTCCCTTGTAACGCTACCTTGTCTCCTACTCGTTGACGAGCAGAATGTAAATCACAAGTCCAGTCAATTCCTAATGCATCACAGCCGGTTTCTACCATCTGTTCTAACCATTGTCCCCCACCTTTAGTAAATAAAATAACGGGAACATCCGGATATTCTGCTTTCAAATCCTGCACTATTTGATGCATATAACGCAGAGAAAATTCCTGATAGTTTTGCGGCGTTAAAATGCCTCCCCACGTATCAAAAATCATTACCGCATTTACCCCGGCTTTAATTTGTTCTTTTAAATATTGACTTACAGATATCGCCAATTTATTCAACAACATATGAGCGGCTCTATCTTCAGTATAGACCAAATTTAAAATGCGTTTGTAATCTCTGCTGCTCCCTCCCTCAACCATGTAACACGCTAAAGTCCAGGGACTGCCTGAAAAACCAATTAAAGGCAGGTTCGCTGGCATTTCCTGCCGAATCAAACGAGCAGCATCCATTACATAGCTTAAAGAATCAGCCATATCAGGAACAGTTAACGCGTTAATTGCTCGCACATCACGTACAGGATTCGTAAAACAAGGCCCCTCACCTTCTGCAAAATATAAACCCAACCCCATTGCATCAGGTATGGTTAAGATATCGGAAAACAAGATAGCCGCATCTAAAGCAAATCGTCTTAAGGGTTGTAATGTCACCTCACAAGCAAGCTCAGGGTTCTTACAAAGACTTAGAAAATCGCCAGCCTGTTCTCTGGTGTTTCTGTATTCAGGTAAATATCGGCCTGCCTGGCGCATAATCCAGGCAGGAGTTCGCTCAACAGGTTGACGTCTTAAAGCACGAAGGAATAAAGATTGATTAATATCGTACATAATTAAATCTCAATTACATTAAATTGCTCGTATGGTAACACGATAGAGCGTTCAATGCAGTGGTATCATTGGATGAACCTGGTGTAGAATCCAACCAAATTTAAAATTGATCATCTAGAGACAGCCACATGGACTACTTAAATATTAACGCACTTAGTGTTTCTACACGAATTGGTATACATGCGTGGGAACAACGAATTACTCAACAATTACTGATAGACATCTCTATTCCCTTAGATTTCACAGAATGTAGAGATGAGTTACACAACACCTTAGATTATGACGCATTGTGCCAGACGATAACACAATATGTAGAATCAAATTCATTCCACCTTATTGAAACAGTTGCAAATAACGTGGCTCATTTAGTTAAAAGCACATTTAATACGGCGCAAATTACTGTTTCAGTAAGCAAACCACATGCAGTGAAAAATGCAGGTACAGTCAAGGTTACGGTAAACCGATAACCTTCATTTACCCACCTGTAACCATGCCACGCAAGCGTTCCGTTTTAGCCAAAGTGGTTTGAGCTTGTTGTGCCAGTCCTTTATTTGAATAAGGTCCAACTACAACCCGGAACCAATTACCTTGTGTATTGGTTACTGGAACAACATTTACATTGAATCCTTTAAGAATTAACAATCCTTTCATATGCTCTGCATCTTGTCTTGCTTTAAATGCAGCAACTTGCACCATGAAATTTCCTTTAGTCACAGGCGCAGGAGTCAGAGCTTTTCCTTCAGCGACTTTAACTGCTGCAGGTTGATGCAGCGCGTTTGCATTAGGCTTAACAGCCGTATTTCTGGCTGCAGTAGTAATTGCAGCTGCTCCATTAACGGTTGGTGAAGATGTTGGAGCAGAAGGAGTAGCTGTTTTAACCTGAGCTGGACGGTTCGCATTTGAATGAGCCGCAGATTGCGCTGCACTTTTATCGTTTGCCAATAAGGTATAGAACTCAAATTTGGGCTTAGGGGGTATTTGAGCCTGTTGCGGTTCAGGTTTGGTCGGTTGTTGCTGTTCATGACCAGCCAAAACCTGAGTATTCAGCCAGGTACTAACAGTTTGTACATCAAAAAAAGTAGCCGTCAAATACCCGAGAAGAAAGGTAACTGCAATCACTAATAATTGATGTGGCGCACTTCCCTTTTGCCGTGTCGTGCGCCTGGTTCCATAATCTCTTGCCATTACATACTCTCTGGAGCGGAAACGCCCAATAAATCAAGGCCATTATTTAAGACTTGTCGAACAGCCTCTAACAAACATAATCTGGCATATCGCAAGTGCTCATCCTCACATAAAAGCTGAACTGCGTTATAATAACTGTGTAGCCCATTGGCCAGTTCTCTCAAATAATAGGCTAACTGATGAGGCTCACACGTTGTTGCCGCGGATTCGATAATTTCCGGATATCTGCAAATAAGCGTTATCAATGCACTTTCGTGAGACTTATCCAGCAAGTCAATATGCTGAAGCCCTAAGGAACGATCCCAATTCATCCCGCGCTCAGCCAATTGCCGCAGAACACTACAAATTCGTGCATGAGCGTATTGTATATAATAAACAGGATTATCAGTGGATTCAGACTTAGCCAAGTCCAAGTCAAAATCCATGTGCTGTTCTGGTTTTCGCGCAACATAAAAAAATCGGGCAGCATCGTTACCGACTTCTTCACGCAACTCTCTCAAGGTAACAAATGAGCCGCTTCGAGTAGACATTTGCACTCGCTCACTGCCACGATACAGTATGGCAAACTGAACCAACAAAACCGTTAATGCATTTTCATCATGTCCAAGGGCTTTAACAGCAGAACGAATACGTGTTACATAGCCATGATGATCTGCACCAAAGATATCGATAACACGATCAAAACCCCTGTCATATTTGTTCCAATGATAAGCTACGTCGGAGGCAAAATAAGTGGTTTGTCCATTAGCACGCACCAAAACTCTATCTTTTTCATCCCCAAAATCAGTTGCCTTAAACCATAAAGCGCCCTCTTTTTCAAAGGTATGTCCAGCATCCTTTAATGCCTGAATTCCTTTATCAATAGAACCGTTTTCAAACAAAGACTGCTCAGAAAACCAACTTTTATAACATACTCCAAATCCAGACAAATCATCTTTGATGTCATCTAAAACAGTATTCAAGGCATAAGAATGGAACAAATCAAAACCATCGTCCCCTAACAAAACTCTGGCGCGCTCAATAACTGCATCAATATAAAGTTCTTTATCGCCTCCCTGTGGCTCATCAGCAGGTAATTCAGCACTAATAACATCCCAGGAATGTACGTATTGTACAGGATGTTCTGATTGAATTTTCTGGGCTATTTCATAAACATACTCGCCCTTATAAGCATTTGTTGGAAAAACAACAGGTTCCTTTGCCAACTCCAGATAACGCAACCAGACGCTGGCAGCCAGAATATTCATTTGTCTTCCGGCATCATTTACATAATATTCCAAAGTGACATCGTAGCCAGCTGCATTTAATACGTTACCTAAAGTTGCACCAAAAGCAGCACCTCTTCCGTGGCCTACATGTAAAGGACCTGTTGGGTTCGCTGAAACAAATTCCACCAATACCTTCTTCTTTTGCCCAAGAGTACTGCGGCCAAACTCCTTGCCTTGCTCCAATACCTCAGCCACAATCAAAGCACGAGCACTACTTTTCATAAAAAAGTTAATAAAACCTGCCCCTGCAATTTCAATCCTATCGATTGAAGAATCTTCAGGTAATGCCTGAACCAACAACTCGGCCAGTTTCCGGGGTGCCTGACGGCAAGGCTTCGCTAAGATAAGAGCAATATTACTGGCATAATCACCATGACTGGGATCTTTTGCATTGTCTACCTTTATCTCGATATCAAGGTCTGCAGAAATAGCGCCTGATTGTTGTAGTGATGTTAACGATTGTTTTAAAAGATGCTCAACTGTATGTTTCATACTACTCATATACCCGTCAAAAATACTGTTATTATGCGCTTTTTCATGTCAGATGGAAAGATTATACCGAGAAAAGATTGGGCAACGTATGCAGCATATAGTGAGCCCCCCTGCCTAACTAATCGCTCAAAAAATCATGATAAAGCTATTTTTGTAGGTGCAGTACTCATTCATGAGCCCCTGGAACCTACAAAACAACAAAGGAAAATCGAACTATAAATATCCAAAGAGATTTTTACTCATCGATAGTTTCATATGATTTATTAATATAGCCATCTTGGGATAATAAAATAGCTATAGGTCGTGTTGTCTCAAAATGGGCAAAGATAATCATCATCATGACCGTTATAGGCACTGACAAAAACATACCTAATATACCCCAGATGGATCCCCATAAACCTAAAGCAAATAAGATAACTAATGGACTTACATTAAGGGACTTCCCTAATAATCTGGGCTCTAAAAAATTGCCAACAATAAATTGAATAGCAACAATACCGGAAGTAACTTCCAAAAATGGCCACCAGCTTGCAAATTGAATTAATGCCAGTGCCGCCGGAAATGCAGTTGCAACTATAGCACCAATATTCGGAATGTAATTTAAAAAGAAAATTAACAAAGCCCAAAACTCTGCAAAATCTAATCCAACCCATTTCATAATCAACCAACTGGCAGTTGCAGTAGCAAGGCTCAATAATGTTTTAATACCCAAATAAGTCTGAGTATCTTTTGTAATGTGTGAAAAAATGTTTTTTACTAACTTTCTATGCTCCTTTTGAGGAAAAAAGGCATCCATTTTTTGACTAAAATAATGCTGCTCGACAAACAGAAACACAACGTATAAAGCAATTAACACTGCTGAGCTGGTTATTGTAGTAAACACACTATAAATATTCACGACCATACTCTGAATATTTAGGCTTTTGATTATGTTATTAAAATCAGCAAATGCCTTAATATGAAATCGATTATCCAGGTTGTTAAAAATAACTAATAAATGATCCTGATAACGAGGGGATGCTGCAATGACATCATTCACATTATTCGTAATAATATCTATCAAAATTTTGGCCAGGATTGCGACAACAAATAAAGACAGGATCATACTCAGCCATGAAGGAAAACGTTGGCCAACAACAGGAATTTTTTGCATGCCACTATTTATAGTGTTGAGTAGGTGCCAGATGAAGATCGAAATGACCAGAGGCACTAATAAGCCCCGTCCGGCAATGAGCAAATAGCCGCTGATCCAAACTAATATTAAACTTGATGTAAACGTGATAATGCGCCCCATCGGCTTAACTCCTGCATATTTGCGGTTTGTTGGCATTTAGGTAGAATGACAGAATCTTAAACTTAATGACAATGATGCTCCGCTTTGGGTTTCTAAAATCAATCCATTTTGGCTCAAACCAATGAAATGTCAACAGGTCCTGGTAACTGATTCGCAACGAATATAATTTCCTGTTATTATTCCTTTTTTTACTGGATTAATTAATACTGTGCTGTCCAACTCGTGTGAATCCCTGTCTGGTGTCGGACCGACACTGGCAGCAAAACTAGCTAAATGCAGCATTGTTACAGTGCAAGATCTGCTCTTTCATTTACCCTACCGCTATCAAGACCGAACCAGAGTAACAGCAATTCAGGATTTACGTTCGAATAACTGGTGCGTTATTTCAGGCACCGTGTGTAAAACAGAGGTGAAGTACGGTAAGAGAATGATGCTAAACTGCTATGTGGAAGACAAAACCGGTGTTATCAAGCTCCGATTTTTTCACTTTAACAAGCAACAAGTCAGCGCGTTAAATAACAGCACCAGAATTCATGCATTTGGCGAAGTACGCGAATTCAATGGTCATTTAGAAATGATTCACCCAGAATATCAACTGCTTGATGATGAATCTGAATGCCGCGTTGATGAAACCTTAACTCCGATTTATCCCTTAACTCAAGGCTTAACCCAGACTCGACTCCGACAATTGGTAAAAATCGCCCTGGCAGGCTATGAGCAGGATCTGTATCAACTGGAATGGATGACTGAAGAGCAACTGAACACCAATAAGTTCCCTGATATAGGCTACGCAATCAAATTGTTACATAATCCTCCCCCGGATACGTCTTTAACCACATTAGAAAATGGCGAACATCCTGCACTGAAGAGGTTGGTATTTGATGAGTTACTAGCTCAACGATTAAGTATGCAATTCGCCAGACAATCACGAGGCAAACTTCATGCGCCAAGTATTCCCATTGAAAATAAAATTACAGAGCAATTTTTAACCGCCCTTCCCTTTGCGCTGACTAATGCGCAACAACGAGTTGTACAGGAAATCATTCAAGATTTAAGCCAGACCAAACCCATGCTACGCCTGATACAGGGTGATGTAGGGTCAGGAAAAACGGTTATTGCGGCGCTTGCAGCCATTCAGGCAATTGCAGTGGGCTACCAAGTTGCATTGATGGCACCAACCGATTTATTAAGCGAACAACATTACAATAATCTATTAAACTGGTTAGCCCCCTTGAATATTGCTGTGTTACGGTTGAGCGGAAAAATGAAAACAGCTGAACGTAAAAAAGCGCTCGCAGCACTTGCTGATAAAAGCTGTCAATTGATTATAGGAACTCATGCTCTGTTTCAGGAAGAGGTTGAATTTTCTCAATTAGGTCTGGTTATTATTGATGAGCAGCACCGATTTGGAGTGGAACAGCGTTTATTATTACAACAAAAAGGGCAACACAATCATCTGATTCCTCATCAGCTATTAATGACAGCCACTCCTATTCCAAGAACACTCTCCATGACTCATTTTGCACATCTGGATTTATCTGTCATTGATGAGCTACCTCCAGGGCGTTCACCGGTGACTACAGCCGTATTAAACCAGGATAAACGCGATGCGATTATTGAGCGCTTACAAACAGCTATAGCCAGCGGAAGACAGGCATACTGGGTATGCACCTTGATAGAAGAATCCGAAAAATTGCAATGTATGGCTGCGACCGATACCGCACAACGACTTCGGGAACAATTAAGCACCGTTCGCGTGGGCCTGGTTCACGGCCAAATGAAATCAATAGAAAAAGAAGCGACCATGTCGGCATTTAAATCAGGAGAAATTGATTTGTTGGTTGCAACTACAGTAATAGAGGTAGGAGTTGATGTCCCAAATGCCAGCTTAATGATTATAGAAAATGCCGAACGACTAGGATTGTCACAACTACATCAATTGCGAGGGCGCGTTGGACGAGGTACTGCACAGTCCCATTGCATTCTTCTTTATCAACACCCACTATCATTACAGGGCAGTGAACGATTAAAAGTGATGCGGGCAACAAACGATGGGTTTATTATTTCTGAAAAAGATTTAGAGTTAAGAGGCGCAGGAGAAGTGCTGGGTACCCGACAAACTGGCTACCGACAATTTAAATTAGCTAATTTACAGCGAGACCAAGCCTTGCTCCCTCTCTTAGCCCCAGTGGCAAAACAATTAGTATTAGAAAAACCAGAAGTAGCCCGGGCAATAACCCGGCGTTGGCTGGGTAATTTTGAGCAATTTTTGCAAGGATAGATATTTTTTAAACAAATAAAAGTAAGTAGGAAAGTGCTTCCACTCCCGGCTATCCCGTACTTACGCTACGCCAATACGGGCTACAATGGCAGCTCCTAATACGTAGCCGCATTAGCGCAAGCGCGTAATGCGGGATCCCAATTCCTTGCCCTCGCCCGCAAAGGAAATAATGTCAAATAGCCTTAAACCCAATCGCAGGAGAGGGTAAAATTACATATTCCCCCTTTAAATCAAAAAATTAACCGTAAGAAAATCCTTCATTCAAAACATCCATGGGACACCTCCAACACACTTCAATATTTTTTTACCTGAGTTTTCAAAAATATAATGGTATTATTTATCTTTATATAGCAAATGCACAGGCCATTTCCTAAATTTGATCTGAAACAGGGTTATTAATGATACAGAACGAACGCTATTGGCAAGCCAAAAAAGTAACGTTAATAGGAGCAAGCATTAATGCACTTCTTGGCATCATCAAAGTAATAGGAGGCTATTTATACCACTCTCATGCATTAATTGCAGATGGGGTTCATTCGATTTCGGATCTGTTTACTGATGTTATGGTTCTTTTTGCTTCCAAATATGGAAGCCTGGATGCCGATGATAGTCATCCTTATGGGCATCAACGCATTGAAACCGCAGCTACCCTGCTTCTGGCATTATTGCTTATCCTGGCTGGCTGCGGGATAGCCTGGGATGCTATTGATGAGTTAATAAATTCCGATCACACCATGCCAGGCTGGTTATCTCTTCCGGTAATTTGTATTTCCATAATAGCCAATGAAACGCTGTTCCATTACACGAAATATGTAGGAAAACGTATTAATTCCCAGTTAATTATTGCTAACGCCTGGCACCACCGCTCTGATGCTGCATCATCCATAGTCGTACTGCTTGGCCTGATTGGCAGTTTGGCAGGTTTCATCTATCTTGATGCTGTTGCGGCAATAATTGTTGGGTTAATGATTGTAAAAATGGGCTGGGACTATGGGTGGAATAGTGTAAAAGAATTGGTGGATACTGCCGTAGAACCAGAATTATTAACCGAAATTGAAGGAGTTATCCAAAGCATCGATGGAGTTCAAAAAATTCATCAGCTTCGCAGCCGTTCTATGGGTAACGATGTTTTAATTGATGTTCATATA
>NZ_CALMPD010000180.1 GCF_937871865.1 uncultured Legionella sp. | reverse complement strand
CGTGTTAAGGTGCTCTGCGGATGATTAAAGCTGCCCCCTTAAATGGGAAAGAGCCCGATTGATTTTGGGGTAACACCATGGTTTTACTAGAGAAATCATGGTGGCCAGAGACGGAATCGAACCGCCGACACGAGGATTTTCAATCACTCAGTCTTTCTTTAAGTGATTGATTTAATATAACTTTATATCGCAGGAAACCACTACAAATGTACTACGATGTATAACTGTGTCGTACTCAAATACGCAAATTCCCCACATAGCAATTTTATCAAGATGTAGGGGAATTATTTAAATCAAAAAATCTTTTGCCATTTAAATAATCAATTTGTTATCTCAAATTATCAAATGATGCAGAACCTTTAATTTGGTTTAATTTATTTTTTAGTTAAATCAAACGTAAGAACACCTTCTTCATGAGAGGGAGGTTTAAAGATTTGTGGGCATTGAAGAGTTTTGACTGTGTCTTTATATCCTGAAGCCCAATGTTCTTTGATCGACAACGCAGAAAATTCATAATCCTTCGAATGTCCTTCATAATTCTCGGGTCGATGGATTAATTGAACTATATTATAAACTTTGTGATCAGCCATTTCCCTCAAAAGAGCAGCCTCTTTACTTGACGCTAATTCAATTGGTAGGTTCGACAGCAATCCTGCAAGGGCGCAGCGAATGCTTTGAAGTTGTTGAAAATGGGCTGTGTTAGCTCTTGTTCTGCTGGAATATTGAATTTCTTTTTGGCGTGTTAATGTTTCAAAAATGGTATTCGGCACTTCACCTTGGGCATTCCAAAGATCCACTTGAAATGCGAGAGTATCTTGGCGCGTGTCACCTTGAACCACCCATTCAAGTGGAGTATTTGAAATTAAACCGCCATCCCAATAAAACTCCCCATCAATTTCTGTTGGAGCAAAACTTGGGGGAAGGGAGCTGCTTGCCAATATATGTTCTGCTCGAATAGTATGCTTTGTATTGTCGAAATAAATAAAATTACCTGAAGACACATTGACGGCTCCAACACTAAATCGAATTGGTTCTTTATTGATGCGATCGAAATCAACACACTGTTCTAACGTTGCTTTCAATGGAGATAAATCATAAAAGCTTGTAGCGGCACTCGTTCCTTCTGCATAGAAAAAAGGATTAAGACTACGAGGAGTAAAAAAATCATTAATCCCATTAATCAAACTTAGCCATGAGCTGGTTTGGTTGTAAATATCTCGTCCCGCAATTTGAGGCGCTATTGCAGCAGACCAATCTAGCAATAGATTAGAGGTGATTTTTTCCCAAAATAACCGCAGCATAGCGACACGCTCTTCAATTGGATTGCCTGCAATTATTGCTGCGTTAATAGCACCAATGGATGTGCCAGCTATCCAGTCAGGATAGAGTTCCACTTCATCAAGTGCCTCATAGACTCCGGCTTGATAAGACCCTAAAGCGCCACCTCCTTGTAAAACAAGAGCAATACATTCAAATGGCGGGCGATGTATTTTCTTTAGTCGGAGTGTTTTCATATTCCCTATTAAAACTATACCGTTGTAAATTGTTATTAGCGTAAGCGAATGTAGTGTTAACGTCCTACATGACTGTGTGGATGATAACTCTTTCCTGCGTTGTTCTTAGTCGAGGAATCACTTGATTTATTTTGTTCTAATACCGGAGTGCATGAGCATAAAAATTGCAAACATAGATATATGATAGACGATTTCCTTAAAAGTACTAAATTCACGCTACAATTCTCCTTTTTCTCTCAAATTATGGGTGTGTTGGAATGGTATGAAAGTACTTACGATATAACGAAATATAAAATTCATCATTGGTGATCTTTTTAAGAGCATCATCAACCTTTTGTATTAATAAGGGCGAGTTACTTTTTGCCATGATCGCATAGCCGGAGCCTACGAGAAATGGTTTTCCTATCGATGTAAATGAATTTTTACTATTCGTCAGCCAATAATCCCCAGAGTAATCATCCATTAATACTGCATCAATCTCATTGTCATTTAATGCCTTAATTAGATGTTCGCTAGTAGGGTATTCTTTAATGGAAACTCCTGGTAATTTTGTATTAGACCATTCTTTGTATATGCTTCCCTCGATCACGCCAACAGTTTTCTTATTCAAATCGTTCATCGTTAAGGATGCATTTTTTTTATTTGTGATAAAGCGAGCATTACTTACTAGGTAGGGGAGGCTAAAGGAATATTTTTGTTGTCTGTCTTCCGTAATGGTAATCGAAGCAATAGCTAAATCGATGGTGCCTTTATTCAATTGAGCAAAGAGTTGATTAAATGGCATTGGTTTGAATGCACATTGTGCTTGCATTTCAGCACATAATCGCGTCATTATTTCTACATCAAAGCCAAAATAGTGATCTGTGCTTGCTCGAACAACAAAAGGTGGATCGTAGGAGACAATGCCAACAGTTAATGGTTCTGCCTTCACAATTAATATTTGGAAGAAAAGGATTGTAACGGCAATAAATCTCATTATCGTTAAATTCATAAAATATTCCTCAAGAACAGAATATATTTTGTATCATGTATATAGCTGTATTGAAACTGATTTTAGGATAGATAAGCCTCTTTTGAGCGATTGGTAATCTATAGACAACAGGTTCTTCTTGCTACATGTTTAGAAGAATAATATGAGAACAAAATCAGGTGGTTCTGTGATAATTACTCTGACTCAGTAGTCTCGGCGTATGTGCTGATCAATGCACTTCACAATTAGCTGATTTGCTGCTCTCTAATTGTAACGTAGTATGAGTAATATTAAATTCAGATAAGAGCATATCTTGAACCTGCGTTCTAATTTTTTCCGCGTCGCCTTCTTGCACTACCAAATGAGCAGTAAGGCTGACTTTATCACTGGTAATTGCCCATATATGCAGATCATGAACATCCAGTACATTTTGTATTGATTTTATCGCTGATGTAATTTTACTTACTTCAATGCCTTCTGGAACTCCTTCAAGAAGAATATTTATGGTTTCTTTTAATAGTAACCAGGTACGTGGTAGTACCCATAAGCCTATTAACACAGCAACTAAAGAATCGATCCACGCTAAATGAGTAAATTGGATTAATAGTGCTGCGATGATAACCCCTAAAGAACTGAGCATATCGCTCCAGACTTCTAGATATGCACTTTTAAGATTTAAGCTCTTTTCTTCATTATGGGATAAGAGTTTCATTGAAATTAAATTAACGCCTAAGCCAAGGAGGGCGATAATTAGCATTCCCGTTGAATAAATTTCAGGTGGCTGCTTCAAGCGTTGATATGCTTCAAAGAGTATAAATAGGGCAACACAAAAAAGAAGAATAGCATTGAATGCAGCCGCTAAAATTTCGAATCGATAATATCCGAAAGTACGTAATGTATCGGCCGGTTTTTTACTCACATAAATCGCAATTAAAGAAATAACCAGAGCAGTTACATCGGTTAACATATGAGCGGCATCTGAGAGTAACGCGAGACTTCCGGTTACGATTCCACCGATTACTTCGGCAATAAGAAATCCGCCGGTCAATATTAGGGCTAACCATAACGATCGCTCTTTGGATGGCTTCTTTGCTGTAGGTTTGAAATCCGTTTGCATTCTAATTCCTAGGTACTTAAAGCTGATTCAAGTAATTTTATATAATCAATTTTAACTTATATATTAGCTAATTCCATTTATTGCTTAATTATTTCTAATAATTTTAATAAGTTAATATGCCTTGTGTGATAGATTAATCCTGGCTATGGGATGGGATCTTCATTAAGAGTTTGATACTATTTTAATTCGTCAGTTCAAATAACTTTGATTGGAACAGGGATGCGAGCATTAATTCTTAAAGTATTTCTTTTAACGTTTATCTTGCACCCAGTTCATGCAGCGAATCCGCTGACATTTCAACAGGCTTTAGACATTGCCTATAAAAATAATCCAGAACTCCAGGCTGAGGTTGATAAAGCGCAAGCGATGCGCGGTTTTTTCATCCAAAGCGGGCTTTATCCTAACCCTCAGCTTACATTAACTGCTGAGAACTTCGGTGGCTCTGGTGTTTATTCAAGCTATGAGTCGGCAGAAACGACTGCATCGATTACACAACCAATTCCATTGGGAAATCGTTTGGGCTATTTAAAGAAGGCTACTTATGCTGACTATTTAGCTTCTTTAGCACAAATTCAGGTTCAGAAAGCAGCTCTTTATGTAACTGTAGGAGTCGCCTACGTTGATGCCTACTATGCCGGCCAATGGCGTTTGGTTACCAAAAAACTGGTTACATTGAATCAAAGCATTGTCACAGCAATTGATAAGCGCGTTGAAGCAGGTGCTGGAGCTGAGCTTGACTTGCGTTTGGCACAGATTCGCTTGGGAGATGCGCGCATCCAAGAGAAAAAAGCAGAGCGAGATGAGTTAGCGCAAAGAGCGAGGTTGTCTCGTTTATTAGGTGATGGATTACGGGAAGATAGACCCTTAGTTGAT
>NZ_CALMPD010000179.1 GCF_937871865.1 uncultured Legionella sp. | reverse complement strand
GGGGGATCATGAATGAACGGACACAGGACGGCCAGGGCCGCCGGAGGCATACTTGGCCTCAATAATGGCATCGTGTATGTTGGAGGGAATTTTACATCTGTCGGCGAGCAAAGCCGCAATCGTATTGCCGCTCTTGATGTTACTACAGGTTTGGCGACTAGTTGGAATCCCAATGCTAGTGGTGTTACGCGTGCACTGGCATTTAGTGGTAGCAAGGTTTATGTAGGTGGGACTTTTACATCAATAGGTGGGCAAAATCGCAATAACATCGCGGTTCTTGACGTTAGCTCAGGCCTTGCTAGCAGCTGGGATCCTAATGCTAATAACTCAATTAATACTCTTGCAGTCAATGGAGGCAATGTTTATGCCGGAGGGGATTTTACATCTGTCGGTGGGCAGAGTCGTAGTCGTATTGCTGCCTTGGATGAAATCACGGGCTTGGCAAATAGTTGGGATCCCAATGCAAATGGCGCAGTCTATACACTTGCAGTCAGCGACAGCACTGTCTATGCAGGCGGGGCTTTTACATCAATTGGAGGACAAAGCCGTAATCGCATTGCAGCTTTGGATTCCACAGGTTTAGCTACCAGCTGGGCTCCAAGTGCTAATGCTGGTGTGCGAGTATTTGTATTAGATGAAGGAAACATTTATGTTGGAGGGGATTTTTCCTCCATAGGAGGGCAAAATCGCAGCCGCATAGCACTTCTTGATACTACCACAGGTCTTGCTGTTGCTTGGAATCCTAATGCCAATGGTATCGTTTATGCTCTTGCTGTCAACGGTAGTCGCGTTTATGCGGGAGGGGCTTTTAATTCCATTGGGGGGAAAAATCGCAGCTCTATCGCAGCACTTAACGCTGCTACAGGCAAGGTTACCGGCTGGGATCCAAATGCAAATAACGTCGTCTATGCTCTTGCTGTTAATGATAGCAATGTTTATGTAGGAGGATCTTTTACATCAATTGGAGGGCAAAGTCGCAACCGTATTGCAGCTTTGGATGCTGCTACAGGTTTAGCTACCAACTGGGATCCTAATGCGAGTGGTACTGTGTCTGTTTTGGCTTTTAGTGGCAGTACTGTTTATGCCGGAGGTAGCTTCACCCTCGCTGGTGGGTTTAGCCGCAATTACATTGCAGCTCTTGATATCACCACAGGCTTTACTACCAGCTGGAATCCCAATGCCAGTTCTACTGTAAATGCTCTTGCAGTCAATGGCAGCAGCCTTTATGCAAGAGGGATGTTTTCCAGCATGACTTCACCGCTATCTAGCTATTTTGCTATTGTTCCTATGGAGTAATTATCTTGATCTGTTTACTAGACTGTACTGAATTAGTCGAAGCAAGTTTTTCAATTAGTTCATGTTCTTGATGTCCCACGACATGTTTCTGTTTCTTGATGAGATGTTACCAATAGGCAGAAACTCGTCGCGAACGTAGAGATTTCAATGCGTAATGGAACAATATCTGTACATTTTAATTCTCTTTGATTTTAAAAAGAATTTTATCATTTTCATCTGAACTTGAGTGATTACATGGTTCGCTCGCTTGCTTTTTTGATCTTTTGATTCAGTGTTACTTGAAATCGTCAGTTAATTCAGATTTTTCATTTACTTTCTTCGATGACATCAATATCCTTTACGACAATTTTTTGAAGTGTGTGAACGGAGTTATAGATGGGAGCAGGGCATGTTCATCTTTTAAGGCAGAGAAAATTTTTACCACTTTTCCTTACCCAATTTTTCGGTGCTTTTAATGATAATGCATATAAATTAGCTATGCTTACTATGATTAGTTACCATTTGAGCCATAGTCAGGAACAATCTGAATATTATCAAGCTTTAGCTGGTGCATTATTTATCTCTCCTTTCTTCCTTTTTTCAGCAACATCTGGTCAATTGGCTGATAAATACGATAAAGCATTATTAACACGCTTAGTGAAAGCATTTGAAGTGTTATTGATGATTCTCGGTAGCATTGCTCTTTATCGAGGCAGCATTTTTCTTATGATGTTTACTCTGACCGGTCTTGGAACTCATTCTTCTTTTTTTGGTCCAATAAAATATGCCATTTTACCCGATCATCTTCCTAAACAAGAGTTGCTTGGAGCTACTGGTTTGATTGAAGCAAGCACATTTATAGCTATTTTACTTGGAACTACCTTAGGTACATTAGCAATAGGTGCGGACAATACGGTCCCTTATCTGGCAATGGGCCTTACCTTGTTTGCGGCATTTTCAGGTTTGATTTCGAGTCTGTTTATACCTTCCGCTCCCTCATCTTCTTCGTCATTAAAAGTTGATCTCAATATATGGCGTTCGACAATACTGATGCTAAAACAGGCTAGAGACGATAAAGGGGTTTTATTATCTATTTTAACCATTTCGTGGTTTTGGTTAATTGGCGCGGTGTTACTTACCAAATTACCCGATTACGTACATTATGTTTTAGGTGCAAACACAACAGTATTCGCTGTTTTTTTAGCGCTGTTTTCTATTGGTATTGCTTTAGGTTCTTTAACCATTAATCAAATTTTACGTGGTTCACTTTCTCTTTCTATCGTTCCTATTGCTATGCTGGGATTAACTCTTTTTATTTTTGATCTTTATTGGGTGTCGCCGTCTCAACTTGAAGTTCAAGAAACCTTGCTTACTTTATTTTCTTTTTTTACTCATTTTAATAATTGGCGCATAGCCTTTGATTTATTCATGCTGGCTGTTTGTTCTGGTTTATTTGTGGTTCCTTTATATACTTATTTACAGGTAGCCAGCCATCCTGAGGCTCGAGCACGTACCATTGCTGCGAATAATATTTATAATGCATTATTTATGGTATTGGGTACTGTGTTAGTCATGGTTTTATTGCATTTTAATGTGGCTATTCCTCAAGTGTTTTTCATCCTTTGCGTGTTAAATTTCTTTGCAGCTTTGTTCTTATGGGTTTGTTTAAAGCTTTTGAAGGACAAGATGTTACATTCGTCTGGCCAATCTTAAATGGGGAAAGAACTTTTGAGCCCATCTCATCAAAAGATAGAACCATGTAGGCCGTGCCTTGGCCCGACAACAAAGCCATTCAATTAGCGCAAATATCAAGTTGAGAACCGATGTCGGGCCAGGGGCCCGATACGAATTAATCCAAATTTATGTTTCTTACATTGAAGCCATTGAACTAAAGTCGGGTTATCTTTAACCAATCTTTTGCAGGCAGGAATTCTGAGTACAGTTGGGCTTCTGTAGAACCTTCTTCTGGATGCCAATCATATGCCCAATGTACTTCTGGTGGCAGTGACATTAAAATAGATTCTGTTCTGCCTCCTGATTGTAAGCCAAACAAAGTGCCTCTATCATAAACCAAATTAAATTCAACATAACGGCCACGTCTGTAATTTTGAAACGCTTTTTCTTTGGTTCCGTAAGGATGTTCCTGGCGACGTGACACAATAGGAATGTAAGCCGGAATAAAATGATTGCCTATGCTTTGCATTAAGCTAAAGCTATGCTCAAAACTTATTTCATTATAATCGTCAAAGAATAAGCCACCTATACCGCGAGCTTCATTTCTATGTTTAATAAAGAAATAATCATCGCACCACTTTTTAAATGTAGGGTAAATTGAGTCACCAAAAGGCTTGCAGGCATTGTAGGCTGTTTGATGCCAATGTTGGCAATCTTCAACAAAGCCATAATATGGAGTTAAGTCGAAACCTCCGCCAAACCACCAGACAGGAGTGGCTCCTTCTTTTTCCGCAATAAAGAATCGTACATTTGCATGCGAGGTGGGGATGTACGGATTTTCAGGATGAATCACCAATGAGACGCCTAATGCAGTAAAATGTCTGCCAGCTAATTCAGGTCGATGCGCACTTGCTGATGCAGGCAGTTGCTCTCCTGATACGTGAGAAAAATTAACACCGGCTTTGGCAAATACGCGCCCATTAGACAGGACCCTGGTGATGCCACCCCCACCGCCAGGGCGTTCCCATGACTCTTCGAAAAATTGGGCCTGAGCATCAACTTCCTCTAAAGAGGCACAAATTGAATTTTGCAGTTGAAGGAGATATGATTTAATTTGATCTATGGCATTTGCTGGTATGGATGTAGCGTCTGACATAATGAAGTACTCCAGACTGGTAAAAAATTAGCTTATTTTCTCACTCTTTATGTATTGGCACAATGTTTGCTTTACTAAATTTATATTTTCAAGGAGTGATTATGGCCCTTAATTTAGATTCATACTTCGGAATACATGCCAAGGCATTAATGGCTCGCGATCAGAGGGCATCTCAGTTAGCCAATAATTTGGCTAACGTCAATACGCCAAATTATAAAGCCAGGGATGTCGATTTTAATGAGCTGTTGGCGGCATCAATGGCTGGAGGAGCTCAGAAACTTCAGACTACTTCAGAAAGCCATATGAACACTAATGCTGATTTTTCCGCTAATTTGAAATATCGTGTCACCAATCATGTTTCATTGGATGGTAATACTGTTGATAAAGATTTGGAAACAGCTGAATTTACTAAGAACTCTTTAAATTATCAGGCCAGTTTGAGTTTTCTGGACGGTAAAATTAAATCCATGATGGTTGCTTTGAAAGGGGAATAATCATGTCATTAAATACCATTTTTGATATTGCTGGTTCGGCAATGACGGCAGAAACAGCTCGATTAAAGACCAGCGCTGGGAACCTTAGCAATGCCAATGTCGAGGCAGGAAGCCCGGAAGAGGTCTATCAGGCAAAATATCCTATCTTTGAAGCGGTTCAGGAAACTGCAAATCAATGGATGGGCGATCAAGTCAAAGCAGGAGTTCAGCTTAAAGGTACCTATGAAAGCGATGCAGAGCCAACAAAACGTCACGATCCCAATAATCCTTTGGCTGATGAAAACGGGTTTGTTTATATCTCGAATATCAACTATATAGAAGAAATGGCTAATGTGATCTCAGCTTCTCGTTCATATCAGATGAACATCGAATTGCTTAATACAACCAAACAATTGATGCAACGAACATTACAGTTAGGACAATAAGGTGAATAAGGGGAAAAGAATGTCAAGTTTAGTGAATGGTTCAAATCCTGCTTCAGCGCTGGGTCTTACTCCACAAGATCCGGCTTCACGTCAGAGTTTAGGACAAAAGGATTTTTTACGTCTTATGGTCGCTCAGGTTCAAAATCAGGATCCTATGCAACCACAAGCAAATGGAGAGTTTCTGTCTCAGCTGGCGCAGTTTAGCGCGAACGATGGAATTACCCGCATGCAGGATTCACTACAGCAAATGGCTTCATCCTTACAATCAAACCAGGCATTGCAAGCATCTGCTTTAGTTGGGCGGAAGGTCTTAGTACAAAGCGATAGCCTCAGTTTGGGCACTGAAGGCAGCGTCAAAACGGCTATTGATATGCCCGCAGGTCTTGGAAATCTTACTGCATCGATTTATTCAGAAGCAGGTGAGTTACTTAAAACAATTCCATTAGGGCAGCCTGATCCAGGCTTTTATCAATTCGATTGGGATGGTACCGGAGAAGGGGAGCAACGCATGGCGGCAGGCAACTATAAAGTCAAAGTTTCTGGAACTTATGACGGGAAGGAAGTCGCTTTAAAAACGATGACTTCAGCAAATGTTGACAGTGTCAGCCTGGGACAAAACGGCGAGGGGTTAAAGCTTAATGTATCTGGTGTCGGTTCTATTTCTTTAGATAAAGTAAGACAAATTACAGTATAAACTATCCGCAATCTCTGCATGTATTTGAGCGATAGCTAAAAATTATAAAGCAGGAGGCTATTATGGTTTTTAATACAGCGTTAAGTGGTATACAGGCATCCAGTAAGGATTTGGATGTTATTGGTAATAATATTGCAAACTCAGCTACTCCAGGTTTTAAAGGATCGCGAGCGGAATTTGCTGATGTATATACCTTTAGTACTTATGGTTCCGGGGGCACATCAGTCGGAAATGGAGTCATGTTGTCCCGCGTTCACCAGTCCTTTGCTACTGGTTCGTTAAGCCCATCGAATAATGCACTTGATCTGGCAGTGAATGGCTCCGGATTTTTCGTTTTAAGTGACCAGGGCTCAAAAGTTTATACGCGGGCAGGTCAATTTTCACTTAATAAAGACAATTATATTGTGAATTCTGCTCAACAGCATTTGACTGGCTTATTAGCCGATTCAAACGGTAAAATTACTGGTGCTTCGGGCGATCTGAGAATTAATACGTCTAATATAAGTCCTAATGCCAGTTCTATGGTTGAGGTTGGGGTGAATATGCCTGCTCAGGGGAAAACTCCGGCTCTGGATTGGGTGGGTGGAGCTGCGCCATCTGCTGATACTTATACCAATGTGACTTCTTCAACCATTTATGATAGCTTGGGTAATTCTCATGTCCTTAGCATGTTTTTTATCCGTGCTGATTCTGCAGCGGTGGCAGGAGCCCCTAATGCGGCTTCACCAGCAGGTACGGAAAATCAATGGTACGTCGCATTTCAGATAGACAATCAAAACATACCTGCTAACGTAGGTGCTCAGAATACGGATAATCTCTTTAGAGCAAATTTTAATTCGGATGGTAGCTTTGCTGGAGTGACTGATACAGCTAATGCTGCTTTGGCTAGCAACCTGATACCATTATCAATTAATTTGAATAATGGAGCTTCTCCTATTAGTTTGGATGTTGACTTATCGGTTTGTACTCAATTTGGTAGTCCTTTTGCTGTTCAGTATGCCAAAAATGATGGGTACACTACTGGTAGCCTTGCGGGTTTGGATATTGATGACACTGGTATTATTGTCGGGCGTTATACCAATGGTCGGACTCTAAATATGGGACAAATTCAATTAGCGAATTTTGCTGATCCGGAAAGTTTACAAAATTTAGGTAATACCAGCTGGGCTGAAACCTTTGGCTCAGGACAGCCGTTAATCAGTAGTGCAGGTTCGGGTGGTTTAGGAGCAATTAAGTCTGGTATGGTTGAAGAGTCTAACGTTGATTTAACCGGTGAATTAGTCAAATTGATTGGAGCACAGCGAAACTTTCAGGCTAACGCTCAAACCATACGCACGGGCGATGCCATAACACAGACCATTATGAATATTCGGTAACTATTGATGACAGCAGGAGTTAAGCCATGGAGCCTATACTTTATCATGCGATAACTGGCGGTAAATCTGACTTTCAACGACAGGCATTAATCGCCAATAATTTGGCGAACATTAATACTCCTGGTTTTAAAGCAGATTTATACCAGGCTCAAGCAATGT
>NZ_CALMPD010000178.1 GCF_937871865.1 uncultured Legionella sp. | reverse complement strand
TGCGACCATTGAGATAAATCCCAATATTTTATTTCATCTATGCCATGTTCTCCAGCAAGTACTGCATTCCATGTGTCGTCAGCAGTAGCTCCTGAGGCAGTTAAGGCGCTGCGCCCAGTTATAAATACTCTGTTTAAGTCACTCATTTTTTTGCTCCTTCAAACTCAGGATGCTTAAATAAAAGACAGCTGTTGGAGCCGCCAAAGCCGAATGAGTTTGATAAAACCACACCTAATGATTTTTCACGAGGGCCATCAACGACATAATCTAAATCGCATTCCGGATCTGGACTAGTTAAATTGGCAGTTTTAGGAATTTGTGCCTGCTCAATGGATTTAACGGACAAAACGGCTTCCAGTGCACCAGCGGCGGCTATCAAATGCCCGGTCTGGCTCTTTGTTGAACTGGTCGGTAAACTGCTGACTCTATCACCAAAAACAGCCTTAATTGCATTTGTTTCACTAAGATCATTCATTTTGGTAGAAGTACCGTGCGCATTAATGTAATCGACATCGCGAGCTTGAACTCCAGCATCATGAAGCGCCCGTTCTATTGCCTGAATTGCCCCATCACCATTCGGATGTGAATCAGTAATTCGGTACGAACTTAATGAGTTTCCTTCACCGGCTAACTCAGCATAGATGCGTGCACCGCGAGCTTTAGCTTTATCCCATTCTTCGAGTATTAAAAATGCGGCCCCTTCGCCCAAAACAAAGCCATTACGAGTTGCATCAAACGGACGGCTGGCAGTATGTGGCGTATCATTATATGTTGATAATGCGCCCAATAAACAAAAGCTGGATAAGCCTAAAGGATTTATCATGGAATCAAATCCACCTGCCAACATATAATCGGCTTCACCACGACGAATTACCTGCATTGCCAAGCCCAAAGCTTGTCCTCCTGAAGCACAAGCAGTATGTACTGAAGACGCATAGCCTGTGATACCAAAATGCTGAATAAGCAATGAAAGTCCTGAGTTTGAGGTTGTTTTGCCAAAATCAACCAGCTTGTAAAACTCACGGGAACTGTTTTGCAATTGAGACCAATCACTCTCACCATCTGCAGCGCATGCCTGTTGAAAACGATGGAGGTAATCAAATTCAGCAGTCATCATACCACTGCCAGTAACCACTCCCCAACGAGACGAATCCTGAGCAGACGGAATGACACCAGCATCATCAAAGGCCTGACGTGCGGCTTCCAGTGCATAATGGGTAAAAGACATTGCAAAACGAGTATGCTTGCCTGTAAGAGAAGAATGGGGGGTAAAATTTTTTACTTCTGCAGCGATGTAGGTTGGAAAAGCACTCGCATCAAACTGTTTGATTTCCGCTATTCCTGATTGCCCGGCAATCAAGTTATTCCATGTAGACTGTACATCATGCCCAATGGGTGAAACCGCTCCCAATCCCGTAATTGCTACTCGTCTTTTTTTCATGTCATTTACCTTTAGGTAGAAGCACTACATCCACAACACATACTCGTTTACCATTGACCTCACTGCGATAAGTCAAAACTAACTCATTATCAGTTAATTGTTTTACTTTCACATGGCATACAACTACATCACCTGGCTGTACAAACTCATTCATTTTTATCTTACGTAATTCACTGACTTGATATGCTGTTGAATATCCGGCACGTGAAACAAACTCCCGAGCCAAATTTAACTTGCATTCCAGCAGTACTGTCATTGGCAAAACGGGTTTATTAGGAAAATGATCGGCAAAATAAGGAGCAGCACGAGTGACTCGCTTTTCAGCAACCAGACTCACGCCCGCCTCACTTGAAATAATGCGATCAAAATTCAAAGGTGCGATTGCAGCGCCATGCCCACTGAATTCCAATACTGAAGAAGTTGAATGCAACTCACATATCTCGGACCAATCAGCGGGACGATTAATTTCTGCAAATTGCCGTAGAATAAGCGCTGTATCGATAAAATCGGTCATAGGCAATAATGGGCCTAAAGCACCTTCAATAGTAAAAACCTGTTCATCACCTACTCGGGCAATACTATGATAATGTACCGCTTTATCATCCAGAGAATCGATGTAGGATTCTAGCAGTAAGGTTTCCCCGACATAAGCAGGACGATGAAGCCTGGCACTGGAAACCACGCCTGCGACAGGCCGGAGTGTGAACTCATTATGTTGCATCACATTCCAGGCCGCTAACTGCCCAAGTGTTTCACCAATCAAGGAAGGAATAAAACACGCCCGTCCTTGCTCATCAGTAGTGAGATAAGCATCGTCACGAGTAACGTGCTTTATTCCCCCAACCCATTCACCGGGTGATAAATGTACAATTCTATCTACGAATAAAAATCGCATCAGGCAACAGATTCCGAATTTTGTTGGCTCACCGCAACAACAACCAATTTACAAAATGTTTCGACAGTAAATAACATAGGAATTTCATTAACTTTCATGTTTGCTTTAAATTGATCAGCAGGTACTTCATTAAGGTAGTTTTTTAATGCCTCAAGACCAGCAGCAGTCAAAGTGCCGCCCTTCTCAAACTCATCTTCAGCCAAATCGCCGCGCGCATTTTTTTCTAACTGACCGCGAGGTATTTTAATTTTGAATTCTTTTTCCAGCTGAAACACCAAGTCAAGAAAATCAATCGATTCAGCACCTAAATCAGTAATTAAACGACTATTCAAAGCCACGTCATCTTCATCAATAACCAATACATCTGCAATAATTGCCCTAACTTTAGGGTAAACACCAGCTACATTCATAATTCTTCCTCAAACCGAAACCAAGTTCACAAAGCGACAAATTATATCATAATTGTGCGTTAATCATCTACCTGTATGAGATACCTAGCCAACTTGGCTATAGCCTGCATCTACAAACAGGGTATGTGCATTGATCATAGAGGCTTCAGGTAAGCATAACAGGTACACCGCATCAGCCACATCACTAGAGGTCAACGGCCGGTCGGCTAATGAATGAGCCTGATATTCATCCAGTAATTGTTCTCGGTTAGGAAAATGTTTTAATGCATCAGTATCAACAACACCTGCAGACACGGTATTCACCGTAATTCCATCAACAGCCAATTCTAAACTTAACGAGCGAACCAAAGACTCAAGAGCCGCTTTAGATGCGCCAATGAACGCATAGTTAGGAATTGCCCGAGAGGCGCCAAGACTGGATAAAGCAACGACCCGACTGTTCTTTGGCATTAACTCACGACCTTCGGTCGCTAAATGATTCAGAGCCAGTGCATTGGTCTCAAGACACCATCGCCAATGTTTGGTCGACATTTTTAAAGCAGGTTTTAAAACACCACTCGCGGCATTACTGATCAGGAAATTCAGATGAGTGAAATGCTCTTTAAACTGAACAAACATCTCTTTTACCGATTGATGATCGGCAACATTAGCCTGAAGGGCAACTGCCTTGCGTCCCATATTTTGCAATTCTTGAACCAACGAGAATGCTTCATCAGAACTGTTGTAATAAACGATTGCAATGTCACATCCAGCATGAGCCAATTTCAAGGCAGTTGCCTTCCCAATACCACGTGCACCACCAGTAATTAAGGCGACTTTTCCTGCAAACACTGAACTCATAGAGTAATCCTCTAGTATAAAAAGGCACCAAACTACCGGGAATATTAAATTCTGTCAATCACCTAAACCTTATTAGAATACTAAAATACCTTGTTTCTAAAGCCTTAACTTTGTACCATTTGCCCACCATCATATTAATTGCAACTATCAATGAAGTTTTCCTGGTCAACAACAGTTATTCCTATTGCCGCAATTTTTTCCTTTCGCATGCTAGGGCTCTTTATGCTTATTCCTGTATTTTCGGTTTATGCGGGGCAGCTTCAGGGAGCAACACCTGCACTGATTGGTTTGGCTTTGGGAGGATATGGATTGACCCAGGGGTTGTTACAGATGCCTTTTGGCATGCTTTCCGATAAATTGGGGCGAAAACCTATGATCACCATAGGTTTATTGTTATTTGCAGTGGGAAGTTTGCTTGGGGCATTAACTGATTCAATATACGGCATGATAGTAGCAAGAACACTGCAGGGAACAGGGGCGGTAGGAAGCGTACTTATTGCGCTCCTCGCAGATTTAACTCCCGATGAACAACGAACAAAAGGAATGGCTGCCATTGGTATGACTATTGGTATATCATTTAGTCTGGCCATGGTGATAAGCCCCGCTCTTTCTCATCATTCAG
>NZ_CALMPD010000177.1 GCF_937871865.1 uncultured Legionella sp. | reverse complement strand
TCGCCTCCCACAATTAATTTAATTCAGAGGCGACAACTTTCCTGAAATTGGGGGCGTCCGGGCTTGTCATACATTGCCCGCCAAGATTGAACGCGCTGTCAAAGTCAAAAATATTGAAACGTCCGTCAGCGCTTATTCTATTATTATGAGATATATTATCTCCCAGCATCAAAAATTGATAAATTACTCCAAATTTGGCAGCTTCTCGCACACTGTCCGCACTGGCTATACCTTGAATTTTTTTCCCGTCTACGGTGGGGCTTAAATCGTTCAGGAACTCTTGTTTTTGTACTATGGCACCATTTAAGTCATGGTCTATTTCTATGTTGGGAGTGTGATAATTGTATTTCTTGCCGCGTATCGTGATCTGGGCATTATTCAGCACTTTTTTTAGAAATTCGCTGACTAATACGGCATTGACATTTTGTTCTGGAGTGCCATATTTTAATACAAATGCAGTACCAGTGGATTCTTCCGTTACTTTGTATACTTTAGCCGCCCCAAAACCACCATTCAGTTTTACAATAGAATCTGCGTGATAATAGACCATTTTAAACTCCTTAATCCGAATCAGATTAGTTTTTTATTGAATCATCTAGGTTTTATTTTGCTCTTTTTTGTTTAAAGGAGTATGAGATATCGTACGCAATTTTTGCAAAATAGGGGCTATTTGACTTATTAATGTACTTTGCAAGCGATAGAGCTGTTTGATTACAAAAGCTTATAAACAGATTGAAGGGGAATAACTCATGTTGCTGTTAATCGCTAGCACCAGATTTCAAAGGCTTTGACTAACCGCATCTTCCAGGGTGTTTAAGGATAAGGAGTTACCAAGAGTGGTTTTTAATAGATTAATAGCCAAGCGCTTGGAACCATTTATAAATTCGCGTTTCATTGGGCTGGCTCGCTCCAGAGCGTGTTCCAATGATTCGTAAGGAGCGGGTTCTTTATTGAGTAATGTGGCCACTAGTTGTTGTAAGGTACCCATTGGTCGTGGATCACCATCTGCAATATTATAAATTGGGTAAGTAATTTGTTTTTGACCCAACAAGAAGGCAATCCGAGCCAGGTTTTTTACAAAAATATGATTAGTATAAGGTGCTTTTCCTTGTTCAATAAGAGGAGTTTGGGTTGACGCTGCCTCTATTGGGAGGCGGTGTGGCCCAAAAATTCCGGCAATTCGTAACAATACGGCGTCTATATGGTGCTGTTTACAATATTCCATCCATTGATGTTCGGCATCCAATCGACGAAGTTGGCGTGGATTATCTATGAAGCAGGGTGATTCCTCCGTAATCCAGGCACCTTGATGATTTCCGTAGACTCCACTTGAGCCAAAGTAAATAATTTTTTTTGCTTTTATTAAGCTCTGTTTCAGAAATTCTTTTAATAAAAGGTCCCTTTCACCCTGAGCAGAAGGAGGGATAAGATAATAAATAATGGTATTTGGTTCGTCCCAATAAACAGGAGTACTTAAATCTTGTGTTATATGCTTTAATCCGGGCAGTTGTTTTTGGGGATCTAAATGTCGCGACAGGGCGGCCACTTTTTGATTGTTATTTAATAATTCCTGGGCAAGATAGTATCCGCAATAACCATAGCCAAGAATTAAATGGTGCATCAGAACTCCTAAAATGAGGGTGAGAATGAAGGTCTGTAACTGGTCTTGATTATAGCGTACCCTAATAACTATCTTATAATCATTTCAATCGTAATTTCCTGATTCTTGAACAACACGATAACGACATAAATTTTGAAAATCACAGTACCCACAAAGTGCAGCACTTGCTGGTTGGGGAGGACAGTGCCCTTGTTGCAACTCTTCAGCCAGATTGGTTAAATGTTGCTGCCATTCATTGCGGCGAAGTTCCCACGACTCTTCCTTTTTTAAAGTATTTATTCCTTTAATGTCCAGTTTGTTTTCACTTAAACCACTACAAAGAAGGGTTCCTGTTTTTAATTGCATCAGCAATAAAGTATTAATTTCCTTATCTAGCAAGGTGTAAAGCAACAACTGAGGTTCTGTGGGTCGGTCTTCATTCCATGGTTTACTGACGGGTAGACTGCTTTTATAGTCTATAACCCATTTAGAACCTTCAACGCGATCCAGTCTGTCAACGCGCACAGAAAAATCCAAACCTGCCAGATTGATAGAATAGGATTCCTCTAATGCTGCTATTTCAAATTCAGGTCGTTGTTTTTCCCATTCTAAAAATGACAATACCAGCCGTTTAAGTCGAACCAATTCCACTTCCTGTATTAATTCGGGGAATGAGTCGGCGTGGTTTTGTATGGTATTGGATAACGCTGAGCGAATGGCTTGTTCAACGTGTTGCTCCAAAACCTGGGAATTTAAACTGAGTAATTGTTTTTGGCTGCCTATTGTACGCCAAAACAACTCCATTATTTTATGAATTATTATTCCTTTTTCTTTGGCATCCAGGCCATCTGTTGTTTGCAGTACGGGCTTTGCTTTTAGTCTGTGTTCTGCGAATGCTTTAAAAGGACATTTAGCCTGATTGGCAAGTAATGCTGTACCGCCGGATATTTTTTCATCGCAGAGCAATGGAATGGTATATAAATCATCATACGATACCAGACTTGTTTTTATTAAAGGCTGAGCTGAAGGTGACACGGACTGATATGAGGGATAATGAAGAATCAGGGAACATGGTAAATTGGGGGTATCTCCTTGCATTTTGGAATAGCTAAATACAGTGTCGACACTTCCCCTTTCCATTCGTTGTAATGTCTGTTTGGCAAAAAGTAGCTCACGGTTTGGATGACTATGCGGCATGAGCAAATCTCGTTGCATTTGGGGGGGAATGAATGCTGACAAGCGTGGTTTTTTAGGCAAACACTGATCGTTTAGTCCCATAACCCAAAGACTATCAAATTCGCATCCTGATGCTTCAAGCATACCAGAGATATGAATGGGGGCATTTGTTTTTTGTGCTTGGAAAATGGTGTTGTTTGCCAATTGAGTAAACGCATCAATAGCCTCTTTATTCGTCAGGTTTTTGCTGAGCAGGCTTAATTGTCTGAATTCATCAAACAGTGAAGCAAAACGATTAAAACACTGATAGTTTTCTGAATTTAGTCCTGTGTCTCCAGGAAAGCCTAGGGCATTTAATCTATTTTGAAACAGTTCAACCCATTCTTGCGGGGTAGCAAATTCTGGATAGGGAATAATAGAGTCTAATAGTGTTGATAATTTAGGAGCATATTGATGGGTTTCTTTAATTAATGCCCGCAAGCTAATGCGTTGTTTCTGCAGCAACATACTGTCTTGCAAGAGTTGTGACCTTCCCGAATATTCTTCTTTAGCCGATCCCAGATATGGTGATTGGAGCAGAAGGGCGGCTTGGACCGGATCGAGGTTATTGTTACTTAAATTCAGCCAATTCAGGGCGTGAGCAACAAGTAAAAACTCACTGAGCGGTTCCCCAAGAGAAATATTAAACAACTCATGATCAAAATGATGTAGAAATGTTCTTTGTAAGGAGCGTGACTCTTGTTCCAAATTGGGGACCACTACGCCAATTCGTTGCTCTCCTTGTTCAATTTTCAGTTTCAGCCAAGAAATAAGTTGCTGATATTCTTCTTTGTTATCTTTCGCAGTACATACACGGGGCAGGATTGGGTTGTCCTTTAAATCATATCGATACTGAATTAATCCCTTACTTTCCCAGTGTTTTTGGAGCATTATTTGCTGAGGACTAAAATCATCAAAACAAACCCAGACAGCACTTTGTGGCAAAACGGACTCATCATTATTTATTAAAAAAGGAACTAATTGATGCTCATTTATTGCCTTTATTTTGTTTAGTTTTTTATTAAACAGCTGCCACCATTGTTGGAAGGTTCGCGTTTGGGGTGTGTAGCTGAATGCTTGATCTTCAGTTGATATTTGCCATTGTTCGCAATGTTCCCAGGCTTGCATTACACTTCGTAATAATCCTTCACTGTAGGTTATCCCCGAATCTGACTTGATAATGGTTCGCCATAAGTGTTGGCATTGAGCATCATTTAGTAAAATCGGATAAGGATGATTGGGCGCTTGGTATTTCAATTGATTAAAGGTTTTAATCAATGCGGTACTGTATGGATAACATGCAGGTTTACTTACTGTTCTGGTTTGGCAAAAAGAGAAGTATTCTTGTAACAACGCACCGCTTAGTCTATTGTTGGGGGTGAAAACTGTTGCCCCACCGGCTAATAAATCAAGAAGTTGATTTTTATTATTTAATTCCTGCATTAGTCAAATCATGCCTCTATGGATATATATTTCTAAGTCACTTTCAGGTTTTATGATGCGTTGCATGCACTTTATGTAAGCGATCGGTTTTGCCTTTTGCTAGCGCTGGTTTGGCCATGCGTTTGCTTTTTTCGTGTGTATGCAAGATATCGTATACTAATTGGCCTCTTAAATACATAGCAGCTAATCCTGACATTAGAGCTAGAACAAAACCAAAAAGTATGTAACTGTAAGCTAACATTATCAGATAGAAATAAACATAATCATGGAATTTAGCCACTGAAAATAATTTGGCGTTTTCTTCAGTCATAAATAAAAGCAATCCCAGGACAAATACTGGAATTGATGCGATTACCATAATGAACCCAAGCCAGAACGTTTTTGCTTTATAGGGTTTTGGACAATGCACAATACTTTCACCGAAAATTGCTCCAGTACATGATGCAACGATCATTCCTAAAATGATTGCCTTAAATATAGGAATTATTTGCTCAACTCCAATTGAGGAAAGGAAGGCGTTAATGAGTATGGTACCAACTACAGACAGTAAGCCAAAATAAACAGCAGCAAGCAATCTGGGGTTGGATATTTTGAGTGCAGGATCCTGTCTTTTCATGATGCACCTGAATAGTGTAATACTACATATGTATAATATTAGTACAGTTTTTCGATTATAGGAGGTAA
>NZ_CALMPD010000176.1 GCF_937871865.1 uncultured Legionella sp. | reverse complement strand
AGGCAGTCAACGATGGCTTTGGCTTAAGTCTTATTCAAAACTTGAGAAAAAAGGGCTATGGTATCAATGAAAATCAATGCCCAAAGAATAAAGCTAATTTTTTCTACGTTCTTGATGAGCTTAAACCTCAAAGTTACAGAATAAGCCTTTTTGTAGGAATACAAACATTGAGCCGGCTGTATGCAAAAAACAATGAAAATATCATCCCTGTCAGCGCATGGACTCATAAGGAGTAGAACGATGAATCGAAATAATGATTATTTGTCACCAGACAATTCACCGCAAAAGCTTCAAACCACAGGTGTAAAACGAGTAAATAATGTGCCACTCATGATTGCAATTGGTATTTTAACTCTTTTTGTGGTGCTCATCGCATTAGTTGCCAATAAACGGGCTAATGCGCAAAACCAGCCATCAGAAATAGTAAAGGTTAAGTACCCTAAGAAAAATACCATGAGCCTTGCCAATGATGTGGTAGGAAATCATAAAACAGCAGTGATTCCTTCCCAGAGTGACACGATAGCTAATAATGAAGCAGGCCCTTTGCCCATTCCTGAACAACTTCCTCATCAAGAAGATACTCTGACACAAGAGGTATCTGAAGCTGAAATCGAGCGTATTCGTCAGGAAAAAACTCAAGAATTTGAAGAGGCTGTCAAAGCTAAGTCATCCGTAATGGTCGATAACCCACGATTAAATAATCGCGACACTACTAAAACATCTATGAATAGCACTGAGATGACATTAAACATCGATCCTTCATCAGCGTTTAAAGAGCAGCTCGCATTATTACAAGGAAGACAGGCCAAACCTATGCCACAAACATTAGGTGGCGAGGAAAATGAAATGCGTTGGCATTTAAATTCAACGCTGCAAAATCCAAACAGTCGATACGAACTAAGAGCTGGCAGCGTGATTCCAGGGGTAATGATTAGTGGTATTTCTTCAGAATTACCAGGTCAAATTATCGCTCAAGTATCACAAAACGTATATGACACCGCTACCGGAAAATATCTTTTAATACCTCAAGGAACGAAGATATTGGGACTTTATTCCAGTGATGTCCCTTTTGGTCAGAACTCTGTATTAGTGGCGTGGCAACGTCTGGTGTTTCCAGACAGTAAAGCTCTGGATATCGGCTCTATGCCAGGTGCTGATAGTGCTGGATATGGTGGTTTTCGCGATCAGGTAGATCATCATTATGCGCGAATTTATGGTTCAGCGCTTTTAATGTCAGGCATTATTGCTGGTATTACTTATAGCCAAAATACAAATCAATCTAATCAATTCGGTTACGCCCAACCCACAGCTGGCAGTGTCATGAGTCAGGCTTTAGGACAGCAGTTGGGCGAGGTTACTTCACAACTGGTTTCAAAAAACCTGAATGTGTCTCCTACTATCAATGTCCGTCCAGGTTATCGTTTCAATATCATCGTAGTGAAAGATTTAACGTTTAAGCAGCCTTATCGGCAATTTGCTTATTAATGAAGGAGAGCATTATGAAATTTAAATCCTTGATTATTTATTGCTTTGCTTTACCAGTGTTCGCGGGTGGTGCGCCTGTATTTGACATTGCGAACTGGATTCAAAATGGAAAAATGATTGCAACTCAGCTTAGCGAATATAAAACGCAAGTCGATCAATACAAGAATCAGATGGATCAATATCAAAACATGTTAGACAACACCAAATCCCTGACTTCCTTTGAATGGGATAATGCCAACTCGGTTATTAATAATTTGCTTGAGTCGACTGATACCATTGATTACTACAAGCAGGAAGCTGGCAGCCTCCAAGGGTATCTTGACCGATTCCAAAGTCAGGAATACTACCAAAAGACCCCGTGTTTTAATGGCACGAGTCAATGTTCTGCTGAAGAACTTAGAAAAATTAAACAAAGCAGATTAGCGGCTTCTGTTGCTGAAAAACGCTCCAATGATGCCATGCTCAAAGGGATTGATAAACAACAACAGAGCTTAAAAAATGATTCTGCAAAGCTGCGTACGTTGCAATCTCAAGCACAAAGTGCTGCAGGCCAAAAACAGGCTCTTCAAGCGGCTTCTCAATTAGCAAGTAATCAATCCCATCAATTGCTTCAAATCAGAGGCGTGTTATTGGCGCAACAGAATGCCCAGGCCGTCAAAGATGCGGCGAATGCCAACAAAGAAGCAATACAGACTGCGGGAGATGAGCATTTCAGATCAGGGGCATACCATAAAAGCTCAGGAAAAAAATGGTAATCCATCATAAAAAGGAGAGGAAATGAAAGTTATATGTTTATCAATTTTGGTTCTTACTTGTGTCCTGTCAGGTTGTGACAGCGCTGAAACTGCCGCTCAAAAAAAAGCTGAACATTTGGCTTCTCTAAGATGCGACAGTTCAAGAGAAGGTCGAACTAAAGAAGAACTCCAAGTGATTGGTGATGCGTGCTTCCGAGGAGGTAGTTATTCCAAAAGCTCTGGTAAGAAGTGGTGATAGTATGAATAAAAAAATAACTCCTTATTTTATCCTTTTCTGTTTACTTGGGTTTTCTGCTTGCTGCCATGCTCAGGGGCATGGCATGGATAGTCGTGACTTACTGGATAATATTTTACAACGGTTTGCCAGCACATCCGCGCTATGGAGCAAAACCATGTTGAGTTACGCAAGATATTTGTTCTGGTCTTTGGCCTCAATCAGTATGGTGTGGACTTACGGCTTGATGGCATTGCGAAGAGCAGACATTCAAGAATTCTTAGCTGAAACAGTACGGTTTTTTGTGGTTATCGGTTTTTTCTATTGGATTTTAGACAATGGTCCTGCAATTGCAAAAGCGATAATAGATTCCATGCGGCAACTTGCAGCCAAGGCTTCTGGGATTAATGAGCATGTCTCTCCTTCTGATATCGTAGATGTTGGGTTTGATATTGTCTCAAAAGCGATTGACAGCTCATCCATCTGGTCTCCTGCAGCAACTACAGTAGGATTGCTCGTTGCAGGGGTTATTCTGATTATATTGGCTTTAGTCAGTATCAATATGCTCATTATCTTAATCACCGCATGGATTTTAACCTATGGTGGCATTGTTTTATTAGGGTTTGGCGGTGGCCGTTGGACTCAGGACATTGCAATTAACTACTACAAAACTGTGTTGGGGATTGCATTACAAGCTTTTGCCATGATTTTAATTATTGGTATTGGTAAATCCTTTGTAGATCAATATTACGCTGCAATGTCTGAAAACATCATGCTTAAAGAAATGTTTGTCATGCTGGTAGTTGCCGTACTGTTACTGGTTCTTATTGATAAAATTCCACCTGCTTTAGCAGGCATTGTATCAG
>NZ_CALMPD010000175.1 GCF_937871865.1 uncultured Legionella sp. | reverse complement strand
TGAGCTTTTTCAGAGCCATTGCTAATAATCAATTTATCGTGTGTTGGCTATAGTAAATTAAAAAAGCTACATGCCCACGCCATGCAAAGTGCTGAATTCATTGCCCAAATAGAAGAGAAAACATCTGCGGAACAGTTATTTGAAAGTGGGGATTTGGTAATGAACCATTCTAAAAAATCACTTTCTTTGAAAAATAAATCAGCTGGCCTAGAGGTGGCATTGACGCACAATTTTATTTCAGAATATGGTCATGCAGCTCAAGTTTTCATCGATCCTGAAACAGGGGCCCCCACGTTTTCCCATATATGGGGAGAGCATCAGATTGATAGAGTGAAGGTAGCTGACATGGCTATAAGCGACACCTTCAGAGTTGATGTTATTAAGCTGATTTCGCCTGAAATGCAAGAAAAGCTAAAAGAGCATTACAGCAAACAAGGCTTGGACTACAAAAAAGAAATTAAAAATTTATATCAAGAAAATGTGCAAAGATTACTTGTTGCATCAAAAGAACGGCTTGAGGGTGTGAAAAATGATAAGGCCGCACGCTTTCAAGCTGGATGGGCTGATTTTGGCTTATATGGTGGGCATCATGATTCAGATGCAATCGACAGGAGCGATGTTCATGGTGTTATGTATGGCAAAGACGGATATAAAATTAATGATAAAATGATTTGTTCCGAGTTTGTTGCAAAGAGTGTCGTTGCTGCAATATTTGAAACCAATGAGCAATTGCAAAAACAAATGCTTGAAGCTGGTGTTGTTAATGATGCAGAACATATAGTCAGAGTTCCTCTTGAAAAAGAACGATTATCAAGAATTCACCCGCAAAGGCTCATTGTATTATTGCGAAAAGAAGGATGCTTGGAGGAAGTTAAAAAATCCTCATTCTTGAATCTATTGATTAATAATACTGATCCTTATGCGAAATTAGATTCTAAATCAGTAAAAAGCTCTGGTGTAGTATTTTATGAAACTTTGGCAGGCTTAGCTAAAACAGTTCTTGATAAGGATGAGTTTATTGTCAAAGCAAAAGATGCTTGTGCAACTTATATCGAAGAGGAAGAGCTTGAAATAGATATTGAACATCCAAGAATGCAGACCTTTTTAAACGAGAGCTTTTCTAAAGTTCATGAGGAGATAAAAGAGAATCCAAATTGTGTTATTCAGTTTTTTAAAGACTTGGCACAGTGCATAGGCTCTTTCTTTGGTGTTAAAAAAGATGCTCAAATAATTGTTGAAAAGACTGTGGCAGAATTAGAGCAAGTACATCTCGACGCAATTAAGGATAAGTATAAGACTGAGTCACCAGTTGAACCAGTAGGTAATCAATTCAGGCTATTTAAAAAAGCTGAAGAGAAGAAAGTGGATTCACATATAGTCCAGCCTTCCCCTCTTTCTCATTGATATTTTTAGTTGCAGGAAGCAAAAAAATTATGAGGAATTTTTAATGTTTGGCATTGGCCGTACGATAACTTCCTTCTTTTTCTCTTAAGTAATTTTGAATATGAGGGTTATTAATCGGCTGGTGGCTTGGATCTGCCATGAGCATGCATTCTTCAACATAAGTAACTTGGCTGCTGTCATCAACTAACAGCCGATACCAGGGATTTCGTGTTGCAAATTCACGTTGATTGGCTTGCGGATTATAATTTCCCGATGCTTGAAATATGGGATCCGCGTCTACCACAATGGCTCTATAGCGAATGCGTTTATGAATCACTAAATCCCCAATGTTAAATTTCGCCATCTTGTTCATCGCTCGTTCCCTTAATGGATCCTTGTGATGAATGTATCGGTAAATCAGGGAAGAGCTTGAGTGCTTCTTTTCATACGAGAAAAACGGCTAGGATAATTCCTAGCTCATAAAGAACACACAGGGGCACTGCCAGCATTAATTGTGACAACACATCCGGGGGCGTTAGCAACATCCCCACTATAAATGCGCCGACAATAATATACGGCCTGATTTTTTTCAGGGTCACAATGGAGGTGAGATTCATGCGTACCATAATCAGGCAGATTAATGGCACCTGAAAGCTAAAACCAAATAACATCAGCATTCTGGTAATGAAATCGAGGGTGTAGCTCATATCTGGCATTAAACGTACTCCCTCTGGGAGTGCTTTGGCAAAGAACTGAAACATAAATGGCAATATCAGGAAAAAACAAAAAAGAACGCCAAGTACAAACAAAAACAAGCTGATTACTATTGCCCCTTTTAGTTGCTTTTGTTCGTTTTTATACAACCCGGGGCTGATGAAGCGCCAAAGATGGTAGAGGGCAAAAGGCGCGGTGAGGAGAAGTGCTGCATCAGCAGCCAGTTTTAATGGGGTAAATACAGAAGACGTAATCTGGGTTGCGATTAATCCTTCCTGATTCGGTAGTGCACGTAGTAAGGGAGTAACGATTAAATGAAATAAATCGGCCGCAATGAAGAAAAAAGACAAAAACAGGAGAGCAAACCAGCTTAAGGTAAGCAGTGCGCGGCGGCGTAATTCAAGAAGGTGGACTAACATGGATTTATTTTCTTGGCCAGGTTCATATTAGAATAAACGATAATGGGCGAACTGCCTATGGTCTGGCAGGTAATAAAGCCTGTTACATTACTAGGGTTTGGCCAAACTGAACGGATTTTCGCTGTTCTGATGCGCTAAAATCAGCTCAGTTTGACTCAAATTAAGGTCAGCAAGCCTTAGGCTATAGCAGCCGGTTCTCTACTTTTAACCCCAACGACCTCGGGTCTGATTTCTTTCAGGCGATTGAATTGGTCAACAAATACTACCGTTGGAACCTGGGTGGCACACTCTTCTTCCAGGACTTGGGTAAATGAGGCAATAATGATTAAATCTCCGGGTGTTACCAAATGTGCAGCAGCGCCATTAACACAAATATCAGTTGAGCCTTTTTCACCCGTAATGGCATAGGTTTCAAAGCGAGTGCCCGCGGTGATATTCCAGATATTCACTGCTTCATTGGGAAGTATGTCTGCGGCTTTTAGCAATTCTGGAGATATGGTGATGCTGCCTTCGTAATCCAAATCGGCTTCGGTAACAGTAGCACGGTGAATTTTAGATTTTAGCATTTTTCTGTATGCCATTATTCGTTATCCTTAATGATTTGAGTATATAAAGATTCTGAGTCTGAAATTAAGAATCAGACCCAGTATTGACTTAAATTAGCTTTCCCAGTCCATTAGTGAACATTGAATCTTCTTGTGATGACTCTTCTTCCACTGATTCTTCCGCTGCTTGACGGTGTAGTGCATCATATGCTCTCATCCCTTTTGCAACATAATCTGCGATGCGCAGGTTATATATATCTTGGTTTTTACAAGGAGCCAACGTCCCTAGAGCTTCTGTACTTAATCTTTGTTCTTCTTGTTGTCTAGCAAATTGCGCAAGCCTTTCTTGAAGAAGTTGCTCGGCACGTTCATTGAATAGTCTCGGGTTTTTAGGTGATGGAGCAAACATACCGTGAGCATCTCTTATCGCTTTTTGTCCTACTTTTCTGGGAGACATGGGTGGTGTATGAGCTTGTGGCTCTTCATCGTTTCTGACCGGTTTATATTCAAATAACTTTTGTGATGTTGGCAGGCTGTCGTCGAATTTTCTTTTCATGATGGCTTCTTTTGGTAATTAAAGGCGCAGAATGATAAATAAAAAACAATAAAATGGCAAGGGAAATCAGAAGGAGCCAGGGAGAGATCATCAAAATCTGTTAATGAATAGTTAATTATGATCAAATACCC
>NZ_CALMPD010000174.1 GCF_937871865.1 uncultured Legionella sp. | reverse complement strand
GAGAGTAAATCTGCGTATCATCTGGGACATATTGCGGTGAAACAGGAAGAATCCAGCCAGTTCGCCAGCCATTCTTTGAGTTTAGGTGGAAAACTGGTGCGTAGTGATCTCAGCTTGTACCTGCAAGAAGAACGTGCTCATTGTCTGATGAATGGCATTTATGCTCCGGCGGAAGGACAGCACGTGGATCATCATACTACAGTACACCATCTGGTACCTGAATGTTCCAGTGAGCAAGATTATAAGGGCATTCTGACCGGGCACTCACGGGCCGTGTTTAATGGGAAAGTAATTGTTGCCAAAGACGCGCAACATACTGATGCTAAACAACAAAATAAGAATTTGCTGCTGTCAGCTAATGCTGAAATTGATACCAAACCGCAATTAGAGATTTTTGCGGATGATGTTGTGTGTTCTCATGGTGCTACTGTTGGTCAACTGGATGAAGAAGCTTTATTTTATCTGGCAACGCGTGGAATTGGCAGATTAGACGCATCCAGATATTTAATTCACGCATTTGCCCAGAACAATTTACGCCTTATTCCACATCGTGATTTGGCTGATTGGATGGGGCAATTATTAACGCAACAGCTGGGGTAAACTAATGAGCACGAATGCTTCGCTGGTTACATCATTGAATGTTAATGCGATTCGCAAAGACTTTCCTATTCTGAATCAGAAAATCAATGATTATGATTTAATTTACTTTGATAATGCTGCGACTACTCAAAAGCCTAAAGCGGTAATTGATGCTATGACTCATTATTATGAACTGGATAATTCCAATGTTCATCGTGGCGTTCATGCCTTAAGTGTCAGAGCAACAGAAAACTATGAAGCCGCCAGAGCAAAAATAAAGCGATTTATTAATGCCAAATCAACCAGGGAATGCATCTTTGTAAGAGGCACTACCGAAGGTATTAATTTGGTAGCGCAAAGCTTTGTTGCCCCTCATATTATGCCTGGTGAAGAGATATTGATTACTCATATGGAACATCATTCCAATATTGTTCCCTGGCAAATGGTCTGCAAGCAAACTGGTGCTGTTTTGCAGGTAGCGCCTATTTCACTGAATGGCGAACTGTTGCTTGATGAGTTTGAAAAGAAATTAAATGAAAATACCAAATTTGTCGCCATCAATTATGTTTCCAATGCTTTGGGTACGATTAACCCTGTGAAAAAAATGATTGAAATGGCGCATGCTTATGGTGCCAAAGTATTATTGGATGGTGCACAGGCGACAGCTCATTTACCTGTTGATGTCCAGGAGCTGGGATGTGATTTTTATGCTTTTTCTGGACATAAAATGTATGGCCCTACCGGCATTGGTGTGTTGTGGGGGAAAGAAGAGCTTTTAGAAAACATGCCTCCTTATCAGGGCGGCGGGGAAATGATTAATTACGTCAGCTTTGAAGGGACTGAATTTGCAGCGCTTCCGCATAAATTTGAAGCTGGAACCCCGAATATTGCAGGTGCTATTGGATTAGGGGCGGCCATTGATTATTTAGGGTCTTTGGACTTGGATGCGATTGCTCAATATGAGGCGCACTTATTACAGTACGCCACATCGGCAGTTGAGGCGATAAAAGGATTTAATATTATCGGAACTGCAGCCCATAAAGTATCCGTTATTTCTTTTGTTCATGGCACTATTCATGCCCATGACATTGGAACAATCCTTGATAGTGAAGGTATTGCTATTCGTAGCGGTCATCATTGCGCCATGCCTTTGATGGATTTTTATGGTGTGGCAGCAACGTCACGAATTTCTTTGTCGTTCTATAATACACAAGAGGAAATTGATCGCTGTGTTGAGGCTTTGGAAAAAGTTAAAGAGGTATTTGCATGAGTACGGAGTTGCGAGAACTTTATCAGGAAATCATTATTGATCATAATCGCAATCCGCGAAATCACCACTCTATGGATGATGCGACTACTCAGGCCAATGGGTTTAACCCTTTATGCGGCGATAAGCTAACCGTTTACGCCAAAATTAATGACGAACTGATTACAGATTTGAGCTTCGTTGGCTGTGGCTGTGCTATTTCCCAGGCTTCTGCTTCGTTGATGACGGATGCATTGAAAGGTAAGACCGTAGAAGAGGCTCATGATTTATTTCATCGATTTCATCATATGCTTACTGTAGATGAAGACGGACAATTGAGTTCTATGGATAAATTGACGGTTCTTGCTGGAGTGAAAGCATTCCCGGCTCGGGTTAAGTGTGCCACTTTAGCATGGCATACGTTGGAAGCAGCCTTAAATAAAGAGTCTGCTGTAGTGAAGACGGAATAACTTATATCACAGAGCGAATCAGTTAGAGGTGTGGCATGTTTGGTTTTAAAAAGAAACAGGATAGTGATGTGATAAAAGAAGCGGTGATTTTGGCACTCAAAGGCGTTTATGATCCTGAAATTCCCGTTAATATCTATGACTTGGGCCTAATCTATGATGTAGACATTAATGATGAAGGGCATGTTGATGTTAAAATGACACTGACCACACCGGGTTGTCCTGTAGCACAAACCTTCCCCGGTACTGTAGAGCAAGCAGTTAATCAGGTGGACGGGGTTAGTGACTGTACGGTTGAACTGGTATGGGAACCACCTTGGTCCCAGGAACGAATGACGGAAGCTGCAAGACTTGAGTTAGGGATTTTTTATTGATGTTGTCTGAATCATCGTGGCAGCCTTCTGCTTCAATCGAATTATTACGTCAACGTGCTCAATTAATTACTGCGATACGGCAATTTTTCACTCAACGCCAATATCTTGAAGTGGAAACGCCAGTGATGGCTCGCTATGGGGTGACTGATGTATACCTTAGCAACATAAAGGCTGTGTTCCGTGGTGAATCATACAACTTGCAAACCTCGCCTGAATACCATATGAAGCGCCTCCTGGCAGCTGGCAGTGGGCCTATTTTCCAGTTAGCTCGAGTTTTTAGAGATGATGAACTGGGACGTTGGCATAATCCTGAATTTACGTTACTGGAATGGTATCAGTTAGGCATCAATCATCATGATTTAATGGATGAGATGGATGTCTTGTTACAGACATTGATTCAGTGTCGACCCATGATAAGAAAGACCTACCAACAGGCCTTTCTTGAAAGTTGTACTCTTGATCCGTTGACTGCACCAATAGCGCAATTAAAACAAACCTTGGCTCTATATGATTTAGACAACGTATTGCCATCTGAAGAGCAAGACCGCGATCAGTTTTTATTTTTGTTGATGAGCCATGTAGTTGAACCTTTTCTGGGTAAAGAAGACTGCCCTGTTGCTGTTTATAATTTCCCTGCTTCTCAAGCCTCCCTGGCTAAAATTAAAGATGGAGTTGCTGAGCGGTTTGAGGTGTATTATAAAGGTGTTGAGTTAGCCAATGGATTTCATGAGTTAACGGAAGCTGAGGCTCAGAGACAACGGTTTAATCATGATCTGGAGATTAGGGAAGAAAGAGCCCTTCCTCTGGTTGAAGCAGATCAGTATCTGCTGAATGCTCTTCACCATGGCTTACCATCATGCAGCGGTGTAGCCTTAGGCGTTGATAGATTATTGGCGCTAAGCCTTCAACAGTCGGATATTGCCAGTATTATTTCTTTTGATTTTTCCAGGGCTTAAAGGATTTTTCTGTAACAACTAACTAACGTCATCCCGAACTACGTGAGGGATCTCCTGTATGTTGCTTGTGCCACATGCCTTCCCTCTCTAACTCTCTCCCTCTCTCCCTCCCTAGGGAGAGAGAGGACTATAACCTTCGAAAGAGAGAGCGGTTTCTTAAGTCGTAGTCATTATACATACGTCCATCCGCCAGGAGATGTCCCTAAATCCAGAGCAGTTTGGCCTTTCTTCGGATAATGTCCCAGAAAAAACGACGCTTCCCATAACTTGAGATAAGTCTTCTTGGCTGGATTAATTTTTTCATTCAATGAATTGACATATTCCTTGAGTGCTTAACTTTAACTCACAGTTGTGCTTAAAGTGAATGCATAATTTGATCTTTTGGGTTATAATGAACTCACTTCGGAGTGATTGAGGT
>NZ_CALMPD010000173.1 GCF_937871865.1 uncultured Legionella sp. | reverse complement strand
TTAATATCAAAAAATGAGGGAGCCCCAATATCAGGAACAATCCAGCGCTCAATTCCCTGTTGAAGCTCATGAGTCTGGCCTTATTGTGAAAGTAATTGCTGGTGGTACCGATCAAGGAACTCGTTCAACAATCAAAGCCAGTACAACCAATCCCTTGTTTTTTGATATTAAATTACCTGAAGAAGTGCGTTTTTCCCAGAGCATTGCTCCAGAGTCTCAGGTCATTTTATTTGTTTTGTCCGGGGTTGTCTCTGTGGGAGAAGTACACATCAGTAAAGGCGTTCTTGCTGTATTCACTGAAGGGGATACTTTGGTGATGACGGGCATTGAATCCAGTCAGTGCTTGTTAATCGCCGCAACAAAACTAAAGGAGCCGGTTGTTCGACATGGTCCTTTTGTGATGAATACACCTGAGGAAATAATGCAGGCAATTGACGATTTTCGTAATGGTCTGTTTTAGACGTCCACCTTTTAATAAAAGCCCGGATTCTGTTCCAGATTCGGGCTTTTATTCATGAGAACAGGAGCTCTGCTAGGCGTTTCGTGTGGGTTTCTTGTTAAGCCATTGTTCCAACAGGGTATTCATTATCGTACGCGCTGTAACCAATGATTCTGAATCAGATGCTTTGGGGCTATGTAAATCGTCACAGTGTGCTGCTCCTTCGATTAAATGATAGGTGAGTTTTAAATTAACTGCATTACCATTGTGTTCGGATAGAGACAAAACAGACCAGGGATCATTGGCACCGTTGGTAAAATAAATGTTGGATACCAGGTCATCCATTAAGGGAAAATAAAACGTATGATTCCGCTTTTCGGTATTGACCGGTGTATTGATATCAAATAAACGCTGACACAGATGGCGATGATAATCCAGGTTAATTAACGATGATCGAGTTGATTGAGAGGCATCATGGTTTGCATTTTGCCAATACCCATATTCGGTGCATGACTGAAAAAACCACTGCCGCATTCCTACTCCATTATTATAATCCGCTGGATTTTCACTCATTGCTCCTTGGGCGGTCATGTCTACGGCAGAAACATTCATTGTTTTATAAAGTTCTTGGGCAAAATGTGCATAACCCATCAGCGGTGTTTCTGTTGAGGACAAAGCTGTGCAAAATGAATCTCTCATCCCGTATTGAATTGCAGCAGCTCCAGTGTCTGCAATCAAATATAAAAAGTCCACCGGATCATGAACTTCTGTTGCTGCAAAAAGTGCCTTCATTTGCTCCAGTTGCTTTGGCTTATCGAGGGTGTCCTCTACTGATGTGACAACAGAGCGCATTTGCTCTGCACATAATGGACCAGCGACTTTGGCTACGTGGGCATCGTACTCATAGAAATCTTCTTTAGCCATAACCGGGGCTGATGAGGCAAGTGAGCCTGCGACCAGATAGGGGTATTTCAAGCGATAATAGGCAGATAAAGAACCAGGATAAGAACCGCCAAAAGCAATCCATGTTCCCGTCCATTGCCGTTCTTTGCTCATTTGGCGTTGAAAATAGGCTAAATCATCAAGTGCTGTTTCTGTTGATAAAAAACGAAGATCGAATGTTGAAAAGGATGAAAAGGGTAAACTTTCACCGTAATAGCGATGTTCCAGCGCAATCAATTTCGCATGATGTTTTCTGGCATAACTTCTTATAGCGCCGTTTAATGAGCGGGGAGTGCAGGTGGATTCCCCACAGATATAAAAAAATACCGGATCATTGGCTTTAGGTCCATAGGTTTCATCGATGTAGTAGCGTTGAGCAAAAGTACCCTGGTCAGGATTATTATGATCAATACGTTGGGTGAATTGAGCTTGTTTTATGGACTGGGCTGCTAAGGGCGCTTGATGCTCCAATTTTTTTTGCATGAAGAGTTCTACGGGCCCGGCAAATACCTGGGATAAATTGGTTAATAAGCCTAGTCCAATCAGGACATATTTTTTTATACTTTTCATCAGTTAATTCATCCTTGATAAAGTCAGTAGCAATGATGCTCTAGATTCAGCCCATTTTGGCTCAAACTCTCAAAATGTCAACCGCGATGGTTTTACGATATTTCTTAATATGCTTATCCATAACTGACGTTAAATTAATGGCTACAGTCGCAGCGATCTATGATGTTGTTATCGATAAAAAATATTGCATTGTGGGCTTATTTGTGACAGCATGTGGTCGATTTGGTTTTTTTGGATGGTTTTCATGTTAAAAAAAATCGCTGTTTTATCCTTGATATTCACTTCCCCTTGTCTTTTCGCTGCCAGTGATGTTGATTTATATAAAGCACCACTAAAGAGCATTAATGATTTTCCTCTGACGCAGGTACCTGCCAAAACTCTTCGAACCTTGAGTTCTACTCCTAAAAACAATGCATTGCAGCAAATGAATCAAACGGAGGAAGGCAATACGATCATTACTCGTTATCAGCAATTATACAAAGGCATCCCTGTTGTGGGCTCTCAAGTGATGATTTCCAAGGGCAAAAAACAAGCCAGCTTCAACAATGGGGCTGCTGAAGTTAATGGACATTTAATAGATGACATTCAGATTGATATCAATCCTTCGCTTAGTGCTGATGATGCGATGGAGTTAGCTAAAACCACTTATTTGTTAGTAAATCCTCAGGCAGATATCCAAAAAGAGAAAACAGAGTTGCAGATTAGGCCAGATCAAAACGATGACTTGCAGCTGGTTTATTTAATTTCTTTTAAAAGTACTCTGGAAGAAGGTAAGCCTGCGTGGCCTTTTATCGTTATCGATGCTCATTCAGGCGCTGTGATCCAACAATGGAACAACATTAAAACCTATTTGGACAGTGGCCCTGGTGGCAATGAAAAAGTCCATGAATATTGGTATGGCAAAGACGGGCTTCCTGCATTGGATGTGACGCAAAAGGGAAGTCAATGCGTGATGGATAACTCGAAAGTGAAGCTGGTTAACCTGGCATTCAAATGGGATTGGGGAAATTTTATCAATGCCCCTTTTGAATATCCCTGCAATCAAAATACAGAAGAAAATGTAAATGGGGCGTTTTCTCCGCGTAATGATGCGTACTACTTTGGTCATACTATTGTGAATATGTATCAGGATTGGTATGGATTAAATGCGTTACAGCATGCCAATGGTTCACCAATGAAACTTGTCATGAGAGTGCATTTTGGCCAGAGCTATGATAATGCATTTTGGGACGGAGAAGCCATGTCCTTTGGTGATGGGGACGATTTTTATCCTTTGGTTTCTTTGGATGTTGCGGGACATGAAGTTACTCATGGTTTCACAGAACAACATTCTGGCCTTGAATATCATGATCAATCAGGTGCTCTTAATGAGTCTTTATCTGATATGGCGGGGCAAGCCTCGCGAGCGTATCTTTTGGAGACCAATCCTCAAATGTATAATAAGGCCTATCCTCATGCCAATGAAGTAACCTGGGGCATTGGGGAAACCATCGTGCGCGATTCATTTGGAAAGGCATTGCGTTTTATGGACTATCCTTCTTCCGATGGAAGTTCAGCAGATTGCCTGGATAAAAATTTGGCACAAAACAACGGAGCTTACTGTGCCATCAGTTATAATGAGCTGATTGCTTTCGCAGATGCA
>NZ_CALMPD010000172.1 GCF_937871865.1 uncultured Legionella sp. | reverse complement strand
GGGCAAGCTGTATTTTGCGCTTTATCGTTGCAAAAACGGCTGCTGTTGCAGGTGCTACTGATATCCCTGCAACCAGTTTTGCTATTTCGGGAAGCAATACAACGCAGGAAACGGGTACTTTAGCACTGGACACGGTTACGACAGCACCTCCTGTGGGGTCGCCCTCACAAGGTGGTAAGGTAGCGTGTACTGCACCTGAGCTGATGACACCAACAACGTTTTACCTGGTGGCAACAGTGTACGAGTCGACTGCTGTATGGGGTACTAGGGGCGTGGCAACAGGTGCAACGAGCGATACTGATGGTTCTAGCAACACACAGACTATTGTGAACACCTTAGGAACTAGCACTATTTATGCTGCGAATATTTGCTCTCTATTGCAACTTCAAAGCGACGGCTATTCACCATGCCCCACTGGCGGCGTATGTTATGAGGACTGGTATTTACCTGCGCAAAACGAATTGAATTGCTTGTATAGCAATCAAGACGCTATCGGTGGGTTCTTGGCTGACTTCCATTGGAGCTCCACTGAGTCTCCGTCCGCGACTACGACTGACGCAATGGCTACAGGATTTCCCGGTGACGGTGCCTTTAACAGCGACTCCCTTGATAAGAACCGTGTTGCTTCTCTTCGTTGTGTTCGCTCGGTTACCAATTAATCAATTTCCTGGTCGTATAAACGACCAGGTGTCACATTTAATGTACGTAATCGGGGTTCTTCCACAGAACCCCGAATTAGAAGATAATTAGTTAACATTGACTCTGCATGGCAGTGTTTCGATGAATTCCTGGGTCGCGGTTTTTTCATTTTTGCCGGCAGCAAATAATCGATGTTGATTATAAGCGGGCTGATTTTTAGCCTGTTTCAATGTTTCTGCCAAAGATTCACTTGATTGAGCATTGCGGATCTGCTCTTTCAGATGCCCCAGTTCAATGAGTTTAACCTCAGCTAAATCGCGGTCAACTGTTACGTTCTTCAGGTGTTTGTTTTCAAATTTAGTAATTCGAGCCAGGGCATGGACTTGTTGCCATTCTTTTGATGGACGTTCTGCATCGGGAGCCAGTTCAACATGTTGCGCCTTGGCTATGCCTCTTTGCTTATCCCAGGCGTTTTTAAAGCTGATATTCGCATTGGTAAAGGAATAATCCCACAGTGCTGCTAGGGCATAAAGAGGGGAGGCCGCAGTTTGCAGTAACCAGGTTGGTATATCATTATCACCATGTTCGTGGCCAGAAGCTTCTCCTAGTCGCTCTTGCAGAAGGTCTTTAAAGTCCTGATGATCATGTTCTTCGTGATTCTTCCCACCAATAAAATAGTGTGCGTCTTCAAAACCTTCGCTGAACATGGCGATAAACATGGATACAATTTGCGGTACTCCAGGCATTCTGTCCGCAGTAAAAGCAATACTGATAAGGTGTCCAATAAATAATAAAACGCGTAGTGGGGTGATGGTTAATTTAAGCAGCAGACGAAAGGGATTTATTATTTGTAACCAATTTTCAGTATCAATAAGGTGTTGGTAGCCTTTCTTAATCGAATCATAAACTTCTTTTAATATATTGCTATTATTCTGACTGGCCTCATCTACCATTTCCAGAGATTCTGCTGAGTTTTGAATATTGAAAAATATGGCGGATAATCCAGTAATAATCGGATTAATGACCCCCATGATGAAGCTGGGCATGTTTTTCATCCAGTCAAACAAGGGGCGGGCGTTGGTAGCAACTGTCCACCAGGTTCCCATCGTGCAGACAGTAAGTGCACCTGCCAGGCCTACCAAGAGGGCTGCAGTTGATGCGATAAAAATATTATGTAACGTCAGGCCCTTACTTAAATCTGTACTGATTTTGTTATACCACTTGAACACCGTATCATTATTAATGATGTCGGTAATCGCATTAAAGGTCAGCATGCCATAGGCGGTGCCGGCAATCAGTGCTAGAGGAACGATCATTAATGGCCACATCGTGAAGGGAATTGCTGCTAAAAATGGGATAACGGTGAAGGCTTCAACCATTAAATAGGTAGAACCCAATCCCATAAATATACCGGACAATATGCTAAACGCTTTGACTATCGTATATTGAAAGCCTTGATTATTCCGTAGTTCTTCATATTCTTGCTGATGATTATTGGCAAGCCATGTTCGAAGTTGAAGGGCATAATCTGATTCATCTGCGCTTTCTTTCTCTTTATTGGGAAAAAGTTGTAAGGCAAACCACTTTTCCATGTCAGATAATGTTTTTTCAACTTGTTTTTTGCGTTTTTTACTCTCTTTGTCCAGCTCTTGATGGCCAAAGGCTCCGAGCAGCATCAGCTGGGCTTTATAATCTCTAAAAAATTGCGGACAGTTTTCATCTTGAGTATCACCTGGAAAATGATTGAGCAGATACTCTTTAGCTAAAGTGTTTTCAAGATAATTACTTTTAAATAGCTTGCTGAGAGCGCCTTTAATATTCTGCAAATAAATCTCCCCCTCATAAGCCACTGAAAGAACAAATGTAGCAAAGGCCAAGGGCAGCACCGGTAACAGGGCGTACATGCCACCAAAACTTAAAAAGCCGAGAATTAAACTCGCGCCTATAGTGAGTAACAGAAGAGAAAGGTTGTAAGGTATTTTCTTGAGATTGATAGGTATATATTTTAGTTTCATTGTAATATCTTTGCTCATAGAAGTTGAGCAATGAACTTTATACCAAATGAAAATGATTATCAATAGCATTAAGGTCGATAAAAGAACATTTTTACTATTTGTATTTTAAACATAAAAGTTTACTTGCATGATTTTCTTCATCATGTAGTATCGTCATGGACAAATAATATAGGAGATGATATGCGTTTAAACCAATGGATGACCTGTATTTCAACAGGACTAGTATTTGCAAGCAGTTCAATTTTTGCTACGGGCATGCCTGTTCGTGAGCAATTACAAGTGCCCCAATGTTTGGCTGCTCATATTCATGTGGCGCATGAAGTGTTAGCTGAAAACAAACAATTTAAAATTATTGATATGAAATCCAGTGATGTTGAGAAACTGGTTTTATTAGCAGATCAAGTAAAATGCGGTCATTTTGTGAACCTGAGTCATAAATTAGAAGGCACTTTATCGGCAACAAAAAAACAATCTGCTCAAGCCTTATTACAACAAAGTACGATAAAATCACTCCTGCCTGGCAAATCAAATAAAGATGTTTATGAGGTCAAGCATGAAGAGGAAGTGAATGCTGCGTTGAAAGAAGTTGTAGCGGATAATATTTGGGATACCTTGACTCATCTCACTTCGTATCATAACCGTTCGTCAACCAAAAACACTGGCGTTGAAGCTGCAAATTGGTTGAAATCTACTTTTGAAGCGATGGCGGTTAAATACGGTCGTACTGACACTGAAACGTATTTTGTAAAGACCGGCTGGTACAAACAACCTTCATTGGTTACGGTTATTGGCAAAGACATTAAAGCGCCTGGTATCGTCATTGGCGCTCATATGGATACCCTTGATGGGCGCATGCCTGGTGCTGGTGATGATGGTAGTGGTTCTTCAAGCATTATGGAAGCCGCACGCGTTCTCTTGTCATCAAATACAACGTTTAAACGTCCTGTTTATATTATTTGGTATGCTGCTGAAGAACGTGGGTTGGTTGGTTCACAACATGTTGTTGAATATTTCCAGGATCATGCTATTCCAGTTAAAGCTGTGGTGCAATTTGATATGACGGGTTATCGTGTGAAAGCGGATGATCCGACCATGTGGGTTTTCACTGATTATACTGATAAAAGCTTAAGCAATTATATTGCTAAATTAATTGATACTTATGTTCATGTACCTGTAGATTATTCTCGTTGTGGTTATGGATGTAGCGATCATGCTTCCTGGACTGAAGTAGGTGTTCCATCAGCATTTCCATGTGAATCTAATTTTGATGAACATAATCCTTATATTCATAGTTCCGCAGATACCATGTCTTTATTGAGTTTGGAGCATATGACTAATTTCGCGAAATTGGCCTTGGCTTTTGTGATAGAACAGGCTTCTGAGTAATTATTCCACCCTTATTTTGCTCATCCCCGCTGTTGCGGGGATTTTTTTATGAGATGTATTTCCTCAAATGGTCGAAGAACCTTAAAGCCTTGGATTTTTTTCAACCCGGGGTGTCTTTTTTGATTTTATTGTAGTATATTTGCCCAAATGATTTTAATCCTAACCGGATAAATTTTTCCATTATGAATTACTGCGAACAAGCACGGTAATTCGGTTAGTTTTATCAGACTTATTGCGATGTTACTAATAATTAAAATAACCCATTGATAACAAATAATTTTTCCTTTATAAGGCGCTGACTTTGTTTTGTCATGTAATAACATCGATTAAATTAATGCCGGGAGATCAAATGCGTCAATTTATATTATTAATTACCGCGGGTTTCGTACTCGCTAGCAATTCAATTTTTGCAGAAATCAATTCGCTTGACGTGAAGCACATAAAAGAGGTCAATGAGGTATTGGCAACGGTTGTTCCTACTAATATCTGGCAAACATTAAATCATCTGACCTCCTATGCGAACCGTTCTGCTACCAAAGATACTGGCGTTGAGGCGGCTAATTGGCTAAAAAGTTCTTTTGAAGCAATGGCTATTGAGTATTCGCGTACGGATACTGATGCTTTTTTTGTTAAAACAGGCTGGTATAAGCAACCCTCTTTAGTAACGATAATTGGCAAAAACATCAAAGCACCAGCACTGGTAATCGGCGCGCATATGGACACTCCTGATGGCCTTATGCCGGGGGCTGATGATGGCAGTGGTTCTGCGACCATT
>NZ_CALMPD010000171.1 GCF_937871865.1 uncultured Legionella sp. | reverse complement strand
TGAGCTTTTTCAGAGCCATTGCTAATAATCAATTTATCGTGTGTTGGCTATACAAATCCTGATAGTTACTTAGGAATTGAAGATCAATTACGCTTTATTGAAATGCGTCACAATAACCCCACAGCGACGCTGTCTTTTATTTACAGCTCAGCGTGTCTTTCACCTACAGCAATTCAAGAACTAAATCTGTTCTGCAAACAACATCACATTACTCCCGTTGAATTTGAAAAGCTTAAATTTGAAATGTAACAATCCCAAGATCAAGAACTTTACGCCAATGCAGAAGCAGAAATTCAGCATGCGATTGAGGGAGAGGGTGGAAATATGGCCGCGGCTTCTGATTGCACACGTCTTTTAACGCCAGTAATCGAAAAGTATGGCATATACAGTGATTTTGACGTTCGTGTTTCCTTAACACAGATTAACGCGGACCATTTATTATTACGTGGCCCAGTACTTTTTACCGCAGAATACATGCCTACTCCACCGAGCGTGATGCTAATGTCAAACACTGATTTTTTAGCATTTAGCCTGAATGATAAAATTCCAACACAATTATCTGATGAGGCGCTACGATCTTTAGAAAAAGTTAAAAATTATATAATTAATCGATACAAACAAGCTTATTCTTGGGAGACGTTCTCCCCTGATATCAAAATAAATCAGTTGGCAAATTCAGCTGACATTCAATTAATAATGGATAATTTCCATCATTTATATCCTGATAATCCTAATGTATTCAATTTTAGAAAATATTTAATTGGTCTATCAGAGGTTGAATCCAACAACTCATCTGCGTTAACTCCTAAAGCTTATCTAATGAGGCTTTCCGTAATTAATATGTCAGGGCCGGCATTATTTAATTATGCTTATGGAAATGTTGCACCTGAAGGGACACGCATCCCTCCTATCATCCCGCTCCAGAAAAAATGGTTACCTTTTTTAGCACTTTATGAACGTAGTGATATTGGTTTTTATCAACCTATAGCCAAATTTATTGAGTCAAAAAATTCCTATAGTTCGACAATGAAGAGCGCTTCACAACAGGAAAAAATAGAACGCAAAGGCGATCATGCATGGCTGCCTGAGGGAATGGCTGATAAAAAAGCTCGTGAAGAAAAAATAGAACAAGCTACGTCTGTACTTCAACGAGCATGTCGTCGTTACCTTATTTGGAAACAAGAGCATCCCTTACTGAATGAGGTATTAAAAGTATGTCATGAAGAAGTCATTCTTAAACCAATACGCATGAGTAATTTTGAATTGGCTTTGAGACGCGCTTCTTTTGGGTTAAAACAGGAAGTTGTTGAGTTGATAGTAAAATATAAGTTGAATCATCAAATTGAACTGAATATTAATGGTCAATCGGAAACTAATCCCAAGACAGCATTGGATTGGGCGATGAATGCGAAGTCTAAAACTCAAACCGAGAAAGAGGCGCAAAGCGCTATTATTAGAATTCTCAAACAGGCTAATGCGTTAACGGCAGCAGAGTTACAAGCAGCAGCGCAACAACAAGGTACGTTTAAATAAACACGTTTGATTTGGGTTTTAGTCGAGTAACCACTTTTGAATAAAACAGGGGCTTTGCGAGCATAGACAGAGTATATGTGGTGGTATCCTGTACCGATTTGATTGGATACCGCGGACTTGCCGCGGTACTTAAGGGCACTAAATTTCTTATCTATAACTGACTTTAAAATAATGAATTAGCTTTTAGGAACCAGGTATTTTTCAGCAAAATCTTTTCCTATACATTCACCAAGTTTTCGTCCCCAAGTTGCAGCACTTTCACTATTAATTTTTTCAGGCATACTTGCGTAGAGTTCATTTTGACATTTGTTGGTACTTTCTGGGATTTTAGTGACACATTGTTCGTAGGTCATTTGAATTTCATCAAATCTTTTTTTCAAATCAGGATCCTGGATAAAGCCTTTACAAATAAGATCGGGTAATAAAGGGGTCATTGAGCTTAGCCAGCTGTCTTTTGGCATTTCAGTAGGGCTAGCTGCGTCATCGGCATTTGATACCATGGGAATAAATGCACTACTTAATGCTATTGTTGTTGCTAGAAGCAAGTTCCTTGTCATGATACGTTATCCTTTTTTTGGGTTTCAAATATATATTAGGACACTTATTTATGATTTTCCTGTAAAAACATCATTATGTTTTGATTTATTTGAAGAATTGATCAGTAAATCGTCATTTGTAGTGCTTTTATTGACTGAAAATTATCTTGTTTAGGTTGCTTCAGTTTGCTTTGTTTAAAAATTAAACTAGAATGAAAGTGATGGAAATAAGATAGGAATAATTATGGAAAAGTCCAACTTTCGTTTGTTATTTATTATCCGTTGTTTATTTATTTCTTTGTTTGCGTTCTTTTTTAATGCTGCTTATGCAGCAGGTAATACATTTATTTTTAACCCTAACACGC
>NZ_CALMPD010000170.1 GCF_937871865.1 uncultured Legionella sp. | reverse complement strand
TTGATTTAGTAAATCGCCACATTCTAGCTACTTCCTCTTCCCATGTAGTTAGGGTGCAACCTAAATTTATTTATTTTGTGCCCATATTATGACCAGTTTTAAACGAGTTCGTTTCACTAACTACATTCCCCGGGAAAACTCCGCGAAAAGTTATTATACGGAACATTTGACGGGACACCGACTGATTATCAAGAACGTCTTGCTTTCGCATTATTTGGTGCAACACATTCAAATATAAGGAAGGCTTCTATACTCAATTTTCAGCCTGAAACCACCCCACCCAAAGCAATAACACGTCCTTACAAACTTTCTTGTGACCGCGTTCTTGATGCACCTGAGATAGCTGATGATTATTATTTCAATCCTTTATGTTGGGGATATCCTTTAATTTATATTGCGCTAGGTACTAAGCTCTATTCTTATCATCCAACGCGAAAAACAATTGGCGAAATTTCTTCGAACAGAAACTCAATAATTACCTCTTTAGCTGCTAGCCCCAAATACATCGTCAAAGCAGGCAAAGAAGGATGCCTTCAAATTATTGATACCCATACCTTAAAGAAAGTAATTACCCAACAAACCAGTAACCTTTATACGCAAATAATAGCCGATGATGAACAGTTTTATTTATTAAGCAAAAAAGACAAAATGATAACCCATTATGATCCACGCACTAACAAGTTCTCATTCGAATTAAAATTCCCTCTCGAACCTATCGGCATGACCTATAACCCCCAACCAAAGACCATAGGAGTATGCGTAGGATCTGGTGAGAGACAATCCATCCAAATTATGGATATACGTGCTATAAATAGAGATGGCCAGTCAAATTTATTGCACACGTTTAAAGAACATCAATCACCGTCTAAAGCTCTGAGATTTTTTGGCCCCAATAAAATAGCTAGTGGCGGCGGAAATAATGATCGATATATAAAAATATGGGACACTCGGACAGGTAAACTTTTTAGTCAGGCACACACCGGTGGATAAGTATGTAATATTCACAAAATAGATGCTAATGGCCTCGTTACTACTGGTGGATATAGTGCAGAGGGTGTCACTGTCTATCGACAGAAAGAAGATCAGCTTATTCTTGATGCCCAAATAAAAGTATCAGATAGAGTTCTATTCTCTGCCCAAAATCCAGCTGATAGCACTCAAATTGTTACAGGCTCTGAAAATGAACAAATAAGGATGTGGTCTATCAAATCACCCCTCAATCCTGTACGAAAAGAAGAATTTTCAGATTCAAGTAGTCTAAGCCTGAGCAACCATCAGATCCGTTAATTTTATTCATTTATCCTCTGAAGCAACAACTAAACTGTAAGCAATATTTAATTCGGTCATGTCACAAGAAGTGATGACCGAATTAAAAATAAGGCCATTGCAATCGTCAAGTTTAAAATATGGACTACACTTTAAAAATAAATAAACCTCAAAAGATGATCATGATGAACAAAACTAATAAAGAATCATTATTGTTAATCCTCTCTATTGGATTTTGTTTTGCTCCAATAATGAATGCATCCACATCAACACATATACCAACAGACTTAATGTATAACAATGAGCCTATTAGTCCCTTATGCCTGGACCAAGAAGAAAGTCCCGATAAAACGCTGTCTTTAGTTAATAATTGCGGCACAGCACCTGTCGTTGAGCAGGAACAATCCAAAGAGCTGTTAAATAAAGGATTCATTGGTTTTGAATATAAAACGAAAGACAATTTGGATGCTGCCAATAGCTACAGTTATTATAAAATAATAGGTTCTTTTAATAACGTCTATACCCTCTTTTCGATCAGCAACACGGGTGGTAGTGGGCATTTTTCATCTGTATATTTAGTAAATAGAGATAAGGATCAATTGCATATTAAAACCCTGCCTTTCGGCGGAGATCGTTGCAACGGTGGTTTAACCGAAGTAACCCAGCAGGAAAACAAATTATTTTTCTCTTCCAATATTACTCCGGCAGATTTCCTATCTATTAGTAATAACAATCCGTATCAATTAAAAGCATATGATAATTTAGATGCTTGTGCTGCCTGCTGTGTTGCAACAGCGCAATATGAAACTGATTTGCAAAAAAATCCTGCCAAAGCAACATTGTTATCCATTCAACTTGCCAATGATTCTGGAAGTTTATCCTCGCTGAAATCCGCAGATCAAACAGGATACCAAGCATGTTTTAATAAATTAGTTTTGGAATATATCGCCAAGAATAAAAGTACATTAACAGCTAAAGAATTAAAGTTATTCATGGATGAGTTTAACGCAACTTGTGTCAAAAAGAATTAATTATAGTTTCGAAATATTGTGATTGAAGAAAAAGGCAGTAATTTCTTTCTTTTACAAGAAATTAACGATAAATAAGAGTAGAATTTACCAAACGTTAATCTGAATTTCATTCATTACAGTGAGATCTTATGTCACTTTTAGAACGATTTAAAAAATTTTATCGAGCTTCAGCTGAGAATCGTACACAAATCCGTATTTTTATGGGCTTTGTAATCATTCCGATCATTGCCATGACTGTTTTATATATTTGGGTACGCCTGTTCTGGATGTAAGGATCGTTTGCTGATGAGCATCACGTTATTGGTTGATAAATTGCAACAGCTGGATTTTAATCGCCAACCTCGTGTATTCAGTATTGATTGTGATGGTAAAAAATATATCATCAAACAACAACAGCCTCCTCGTGCAAAAATCAGCTATAAGATACTGACCGGTCTTTCCAAACTTTTTTTTACTCCCGTGTTGCAAGGTATTCATATTCCAGGAAAGAAACTGACGCAAGATATGGAAATAAAAAGATTAACTGCTTTACGTAATGCAGGAGTAAATGTCCCCGAGATACTTTATGAATGTGAGGACTATGTAGTTTTGTCTCATTTAGGTGATACTAATTTCGAAGAACTATTAAAAAAAACTGGACAACATACAGCTCAGTATCATTGGGAACGAGTTTTGAATGGTATTCTACAAACCCATAAACAGGGCACATATTTAAGCCAGGCATTTATGCGTAATATTATTCATATCGAAGATAATATTGCCTTTGTTGATTTCGAAGATGATCCTGGTTTAGTAATGTCTGTAGCTGAAGCTCAGGCAAGAGATTGGCTATTATGTATACACTCCTCATCTCGATTACTGCAAATTAATTCAAGAATACAAGCAAGAATACTATTAAATTACTTGAAGCAAGACAGCATTGAGGTACAGAATATTGTATTGTCCTATGCCCCCAAAATTTCTTTATTAAGATTTATATTTGCCAGAGAAATGCCTTATCGAAACAGAGATCTGCAATCACTAAACCGATTTATCCAAACTATGAGTGAACTCTCCCGACTAAAAATATCAGAGGCAATGCAAAGTCAGCAATGATTAAATTAAATGCATGATATGCCTTTCAAATTGAGCAAATTTTTATTTCCAAAAAACTTAATAGGTTATATAAAGTTTATAAACAATTTCTCGCTCTTTTATAAAATTGAAATAACAAACAGTGAATGGTATCTTGCTTTTGATGTCTCAACTAAGGAATTCGATGTTAGAACAAATAAAAAATGAATTTAACCGTTATTTCTTTCTGACATCACAAGCGAAGGGAATAGCAGCTGCGTTTGGATTCAACATGTTCATGAGAGATAAGAGGGAAATTCTGAGTGAGCTGATACCACAAAAACTCTATCTCGGCAATCTGCCACGTCAACAGCCTTTCTCAAGTAACGTAAACATTCCAGATATAAAAGATGCAGCTTTAGTTGTATCATGTATGGATATAAGTGAATTAGCAGAATCAAGATTATTGCTGGAACCAAGTAGTTACAAAATCACATATCATGTCCTTGCAATGAAGGATGTAAGTGGTGAAACAGGTAATTCAGATCAAATTTATGATGCGCTACAATTGATGTCAGAATTTGCTGCAGCCAATAAACCAATTCATATTCATTGTTATTCTGGTGTTGGGCGCAGCGCTATGATGGCGGTTATACATTTAGCACATCGTTATCTACTGAAAGACCCTGTTATCTGCGATCTTTTTGATGCAATCAATTCGAAATTAAAAAGCGAAGATACATTTGGAGATACCGAATTTATTCAGTCCCTCTACGATGTTTCGTGCCATTATGTGTCCTCTATACGGCAGTGTTGCCAATTTGATAACAGAGAGCGTCGCATCATTGCCCTCTCAACTCTATCAAGAATAAATAGCGACATTAATCAAGGGCAATTAACAGGTTTACCTCATAATGAAGATTATGCTTTTATTGCAGAACTGGTTCAATCAGCCTCTTTTAAAAAACTCCATTACGAATATTATAAATTTCCGAGCCAAACCGCCTTCTACATCGACGAGTCTCAAGAACAAGTGACAAAAACGCCCATTAATTTACAAAAAAATATTAAAGATTTTTTTGATGATCTGTTGCTAAACAAAGAAGGGTGGTTTCAACAGTTAAAAAATGTAATTGATAATCCAATAAAATTGAATCATAACCGTTTGGAACTATTCTGTATCAGTCAATTAGAAGGATTAACTTCGGAGAAGCAGGAAGCCTCAATGAATGCACGTCGCGAATTGTTAGTGAATCTGCATGATACGATCTACCAATTGGCTATAAAGTACCCGGAGGCACTTTACAGCCAGTCAGTAACCAAGCTTGAGAATGATTATTACTCAATAGCCGATAATCTGTATATTTAAGAATAAGAATAGGAAGAATATTCTTCGGGTACATCAGTATTATCCGAACTGCATCCATCAATTATGGGATTAATAATAGGGCAGAATATAGATGCCGCAGTTCGTGTAACTAATTCAGTTAATGTGAATGGAATACTTAGCACTGTAGCAAGAGCTAATGCAGAGCCAACCAATAGAGTAATCCCGTTAGTGATCGCCGCCAGACCTAAAACAGACAAAGACGAAATTAAAAGATCATCCTCATCAAATAACGCAGCAGCAACAGCCACACAGAATGCTCCAAAAGTAGTAATACCAGAGATTGCTGAGGTAGCTAAAAATAAGGCTGAAGCAACACCAAGAACCACAGGTACACCAACAGGAGCAGACAATGTTTCAAGGAAATCAGGCACACTTTTATATGGAGTAAAAAAACCATGGCGATCTTTAAAAATCTTTTCGACCAGGTTAATTGCCCGCTCAATAGTCATAACTTCATCATCTGCACCATTTGAGTTTGCAACTGAGAATGGTTCTGTTGTGAATGAAAATTGATCCTTAGACTGCATTGCCGCTCCAATATGATTAAATTTAAACCATTATGAAGGACAAAAAATATGTGTCAACATAATTTACACTTTTGGAAACTTAACCTACAAAAATTGAACCTGACCTAAACATTTAGGTCGCTTACTCTCGTTTGTAAAGGCAAACCAATCCCCAAGTCAATAAAAACTGAGCAACATAATAGGTAAACATTACAAATATTCGTACATCCGACTGAGGATAGATAAACAAATTAAGTGCTAAAGTAAAATCCGACATCAAAAAAAACAGAGCACCACTAATAATGGCAATCCCCTCCTCCTTTACCTGAAAGGCAAAAAATGCCATCAACATTAAAACACAAAAATAAACCATAACCGGAATTAAAAGATCTCCCAAATAAGGAAGCATGAAGTAAGCAATAAAACTCATTAATAACAAAACAGGGAAAAAATACAGCAAGTGCAATTCATTGTATTGATATGATTTGAAGAATAAACCGATGTAAAAACAATGAGCTAATAAAAAACAACCGATCCCTATTTCTAATTGCAATACTATTGGCAAGGTTAAGACCACATCACCTAGCAGTGAGAAAGTAAGTGCAGCAACAATCATAAACCGAGCACCAGGTGCTATAGAACTTAACAACACCCCAACAATTAAAAAGGCTATTGGTATTGGTTTTAAAACCGTATTTAGTGGGAATCCGATAAAAGAAACCAATACAAGATACAAAGCAGCGGAGAATAAAAATGCATAAGATGCTGGCTTGGGTAAAGAGTACGTCATACATGTCCCTTCATTTAATTTAGGCTCAGTGAGTATTTCGACTGCTTGGGCCGAAATGAACCGATATTAATTTTAAACAGACACAGACTCATCTCCTGGGAGATAAGCCATTCATGTGAGCTGTTTTAGATAGTTCCTCTTGGCTTAATGGCAGTTGTCCCCTCTCCGTAAAGATAAGAATTAATCAAAATCAGAGTACTTTCTGTTAAAGCCAAGGCCATACCAGACATTTTGAGTACATTCATCAATGGGCTAGAATCACCGCTTCCAACATAGGCCTCATATGCGTTTGTTGTGAGTAATAAAAAACCAGCAGTGAACTGTGCTCCTCCCACTATTTGTCCCATATAAGTATAAGCAGAATCATCCCCCTTGCTCCGATAAAAGCGATTACCGAAAAAGCCAATAGCACCAACCACCATGCCACCAACGGCAGTAAGAATATTACTTTGAGTAACATGTTCGGAAGTTTTACTAAGTGCATAGAGAATAGCTGGTCCCTTGGTTGCCAGTTGTACATTCAATGTTCGTGCATTTTCATAAACATCTGGCCCTAATTGCTTTGCACCATTCTGATTAGCCTCAATATTTTTATTGTCTTTATCATTATCTACATGTCCTTTTGGCATAAGCACTCCCTGTTTAATAATAGCCATTATTTCAGTTATTTCTTTAGAAAAAACTTATTACATTTTACTTAAAGTTCGTTGAATAGACACTATTTTTTCATAAAGAGGAACAAATTTAAAATTTATACTATAGTTAATTAAACTAATTAAAAATAACAATAAATTAGATCCTGTTAACAGGTAAACAGTGTCTAATTAAATTCCGAGTGGGGGAAAATATGTTTATACGATGGTTAGGCGTAGCGTCATTGTTTTGTATTCTTAACACTTCATGCTTTGCAGAAGAACATGAAATTGCAATAACCATAGATGATTTGCCCTTTGTCGGCTCAGGTACCAGCACTCCCGCAAATTTAAAAAGAACTCAAGAACGATTTATGGCGTTAGTAAATACTCTGGTAGAAAATCAGGTTCCTGCGACAGGGTTTGCTATCGGCGGCGCTGTAGCTAAAAATGAATGGGACTTATTGGAAACTTTTCGTGATAAAGGTTTAACGCTAGGCAACCATACCTACACTCATAAAAGTTTAAATGGTACCACGGCAGAAAAATATATTGCGGATATTGAACGGGCAGATACTACGTTGGCACCCGTGATGACCCACCCCAAATACTTCCGTTATCCTTATTTAGCAGAAGGAAATGGAGAAAAAAAAGAAAAAGTACATCAATGGTTGGCTGAACATCAATACACTATTGCTCCAGTAACCATAGACAGTAAGGATTATGAGTTTAATGCCCAATTTTATCGAATCCCATACAGCAAAAGACCGCAAAGTCTTAATTCATTTAAAAAACGGTATCTTGCGTTCATCTGGAGCCAAACACTAAAAGCGGACAAAAAAGCAAAAAGGGTGGAAGGACAACCGATTAAACACATTCTTCTCATCCATGCCAATTTACTGAATAGTTTATGTTTGGCAGACATCATTGAACTGTATCGAAGTAACGGATACAAATTCATTACGTTAGAAGAGGCGCTAAAAGGGAATACTGCTCTAGTAGTCACTGATGCTGTAGCAGCAACAACACCTGTTGAAGCGAAACCAAATGAAGAAGTGAAGCAATAAATAAGGATCGTTACGTCATCCTGGGCGTAACGAATGATCTTCCTAATCCAAGGAGATCCTTCGTTACGCTCAGGATGACAGCCAAATGTTCTTAATGTCAGAGAGGTTCAATATCAGGCTGTTTTTTCTAAACGAGGTAGTGCATGGCGTGGTAAAAGTAACCAATAATGCCCTTCGTTTTTCATGTGTCCAGCAATCAGGGTAGCCTTGTCACCCCCTCCCCAAAATACATCGCCCCTGACTTTGCCACGAATAGCTCCACCAGTATCTTGAGCAATCATCAGACGTTGCATTGGTTTATTGACTTTAGGATCGTTACTGTCAGGTCTTGTAGTGCTTAACCAAAGAGGGGCTCCCATTGGTATCCATTCTCTGTCAATTGCCATTGAATATCCCGGGGTCAATGCAACTCCCTGGGAGCCTAAGGCTGCATCCAAAGATAATTTGCGGAAGAAAATAAATGATTTATTCTGATTAATAACCGGATCAAGTTGTTTGGGGTTAGCTTCCAAATATCGTTTGATTGCCTGCATGGATGCATTGTGCTTGGTCATAATGCCTTTTTTAATCAAGACACCCGCTATAGCAGTATAGGGCGCTCCATTTTGACCATCATAACCAACAAAAACTCGTGATCCGTCCTCAAGTTCAACGATGCCCGAACCTTGAATTTCCAGGAATAAACGATCTATCGGGCTATGAATCCAAAGCAATACTTTAGCTGTATCTTTTATTGCACCATTATTAATTTGCTCTCGGGTATAATACGGTACAACCTCATTGCCTGCGATACGGCCAACAATTTTACGATTTTTTAAATGAGGACTGAATAAACCTAAATCAATATTCACCAAATTACTGGGCAATTCATAAAGTGGAACACTAAACTCTTTCGTTTTTTTATAGCTGCCTTTAAGCAAAGGCATATAATAACCAGTAAATAATCCTCTTACCGGCTTATCATCATAAAACTCAACCGGTGCAAACCACTCTTGAAAAAATTCTTTTGCATTTTGTTCATTGATTGGATGCAATTTCAAGGCTGCATGACAGGCTGGCTGCCAATCTTTTGCCTGTAAATCGATTTTTTCTGTGCCAACAACACGATCAGGATCTTGTTTGATAAATGCACGACAGGATGTTTGGAACGTCTGAAGTGATTTTTTAAATTCGGCAGTTTCCCAACCAGGTAATTGTTTAAAACTAACTTGTCGAAACGTTGGTTTAGGAGATGGTTGCCACCATACAGAAATACCCCATCCAATTAAAATAAAGAGGACTGTCAGGGCTGCTGTTAAATAGAGAAGTTTTGTTTTCATAGCGGTCAATTTTTACACGTGATGGAGCAAATTGCAACTAAATTTTACAAATGGAAATGCAACTTACCTTTATTAAAATGAGCTCATTATTGTTTTTATTAGATTTTTTTACAAGACATTGTAATGCAAAATATTCCTGCATTAGGCTATGCCCATGCAGGCTACAATAGAAAAAATAAAAAAAGTAGCCTGTATTAACATAATGTAATACAGGGAATTATGACGCTGAGTGGCTGGTTAAAAGGGGATATTTTGGTATTTACAGGCTCATCAACGTTGCATGTTGATTATTGAACCCGCAATGCCAATTGTTTCAGTGCATTCAGGTAGGCCAAAAGGTTACGTAAATCACTGTCCTTAACCTTGGAATACTGAGGATTATTTTCGATGTCTGACAAAAATGTTGTAAAAGTCTGACTTAAAGCAAGCCCCTCTTCTACCGCATGCTTCTGATATGATTCAACCAACTGTTTTTCATATAATGCCAAATCAAATTGCAGCAACTCTGCACTTTGATGAGCCTTATTTATATCTATCGCCACTAAAATATGGCTGATTGTTGCTTGCGCACTAACCAGGGATTCAAATCGAGGAATAAGATTATTCAATCTATTTTTCTTTTTATCACTTAAATTCTCATTGCCAAGGGATTCCAGCAATCCACGAGTAATCCAGAATAAATTTGCCAGTTCATGAATTTCCCTTTGTTCTGCAGAAACTAAAAGCACTTGATTCAAATTAAAAGTGAGGTATTTATATAATTTATTCAAATAGCGATTCAATATAGACCATACATCAGAACGCCATAGGACATTCGCGACGATAAACGTCGCAACAATACCAATAATAATTCCGGCCAGCCGCTGTAAGGGAGGATCAAGAATCACAGGAGGACCACCTTGTTGTGCAAGAGCAATAATCAAAGCAATGTTAGCCTGTAAGCCAATATAAGAATATTTGGTATTTTTAAACATAAAATAAGTGAATGCCCATATAGAAGCAAAAAGTACGATAATTAAATCAAACAAATTCATTTCAAATATATTTAATGAAATAAGTGCGACACCCCCACCTAAAAAACATCCTAATAATCGATGAAACCCGACATGTTTCATATCGAACAGATTTTTAGCTTTAATCGACAAGATTAAACTACTGATAATTCCATTTAATCCACCGGGCCAATTGCTTACAAACCAAAAACCTAAGGCAAGAAGGGCAGACAACCCAGCTTTGATACTATGCTTAATAAGATCATAATCAGAACGTAAACGTTGTTGTTTGCTGATCACTTTATAGGTAGGTACCTTTTGAGTTGCACCGTTAGTTAATAAAGTATGCATCAATAAGAGACTCTGGTACACCTGCTGAAAATAATGGATCAAAGAGTAAATAAAATCGCTTTTAACTGAAATTTTTTTCTTATCACGCTCCAACAGTGTATTCAACTCCTCCAAAACATCGCCTGATTTCAATGGGGTAGTGATTGATTGGTTATTAAATTGAGATTGAAGTACTAATAAATCATGCTCAATGGCCGAAAACACGGTATTTATATTTAATAATTTCAATGCGGCCAAATCATCAGATTGCGGCGTAATAATAAGCAGATATTGTAACTGGCGAGAAATGGCATAAAAGGAATCCAGATATGCACGAACTTCATCAACCGTTTCTGGTTTCACTCCTATTTCCTGATTTAATGCGCCAACCAATTCTACTGCTTTGCGCACCCGTCTCTTAATTTTCAGATTACTATCTGCTAATTCAGAAAAATCAGTCTCTGGTTGCGATAAAAGATGCTGTAATTGCTTAAATTCGCGAAGAAAATCATCAAATAACTCATGAACCTGAACCACTATGTTATCTTTAATATGATTAGGAAAAAGCACATAAGCACTTATCGCGGAAACAAAAACGCCGATACCAATTTCGACCGGCCTCCACACCGCAACAAAAAAAGCGTTTTGTGGGTTTAGAGCCAATTGTGAAATAATGATAAAAGCACATAAAGCCCCTAGTAAATAGGCATATCCGTACTTGCTGTAATTATAAAAATATACACTGATAGTAATAATTAAAAAGCAGCACAATAAATATAAGAAAAAACTGTTTGCAACAAAACCAGCAATAAAAAAACCTAAAAAAGCACCAGCAAGAGTACCAATGATTCGCATCGTCGCTTTGTCGATAATACTTCCGGTATACAAATTAGAGACGATAACAACACTCATGCCAGACCAATAAGGCGTCTCAAGATGGAATTTAAAAGAAATAAGCACCGCGATTACCGCAGCAATTGCTGTTCTTAAAGCAGCTCTATTTTCTATACTTTGTGGCCCAAAATACACGTTCTCACCTGTAGGTTATTGAGGTAGCGCTGGCCCCAATACGCATAGGGTATTCATCTGTCAGATCATCGATATAAATTCGTACGGGAAAACGTTGTGCTATCCTAATCCAATCCTCAGTTGCTTCCATATAAAGCAGCGTTGAATTAGCCACATTACCTTTCTGCACCCGGTTAATCCCCCATCCAATGCTTTTTACATGGCCATGAAATACCTTACCAGGATACATATCAATCATAATTTTTGCTTTATCCCCTGGTTTAATCAATCTAATTGCTGTTTCTCTATATCTCGTTTCAACCCACCATTGCTTTGATTCAATCAGCGCAAATAACCCTTCACCTACATTAATATATTGCCCGGTTCGCAAATTAAAATTAGTAATGTAGCCGTCTTCGGGAGCGATTAGCGTAGTGTTCTTCAACAAATAATTAGCCTGATCCAGTTCAGCTTTTGCTGCTAAAATTTCATTTTCATCCAGGTTGGTTTTTGCTATTTTTAATTCTTGTTCCGCCACATCAATGGCAGCTTCCTCCTCCTTCATCTTATCTTCCAAATTAACCAGCGTGATTTTAGCCATGTCTCCTTGAAGTTGTAATTTGTGATATCTGCTGTAATGATCCTGACTCAAGCTTAATTTAATCTGAGCTTGCTTTAATTGCTGCTCTGCTTTAATGATTGCCAATTTTTCGTTTTCATAATTTAGTTTGGCTATATTCAGTTTGGCTTCAGCCTGATGCATTGCGTAGAGATAAGGGAGAGGGTCAATCTCAATAAGTTTATCTCCTTTTTTAACTTTTTGATTTTCCTTGATGTATAATTTCTTAACAGGACCTGATACTAAAGATGCGATATTCACTACGTTTGCAGAAACATAAGAATCATTGGAACGCGTATTGTAATACGCAAAATATCGATAACTACCATATCCGGCTATCAATAATAAGATGACGCTGAGCTGGGGCCAATATTTAAATTCGGAAACATTAAATAAACGCATCCATGAAGCCTTTTTATTTATAATATTTATTACAATACAGCCTTGCTCATACATACTCAAGCTAATCCATTAGTACCTCTCTCATTCTCTTCAACCCATTGATAATTAAAGTGTTCATT
>NZ_CALMPD010000169.1 GCF_937871865.1 uncultured Legionella sp. | reverse complement strand
AAAGCCTACCGAGATAACAAAGACAGGATATCAGCCTTAATTCAAATCCCCGATCTGAAAAAAGAAACCTACGGCCGAGATTTAACTGAAATGCTTCAACAAAAGCTGACCTTCGATGAAGTACTGGGTACGCCAGAGAAAAGCATTATGACCCGTCAACGCTTGAAAATCGTTCGCGATCAGCTATTTGGGCAGCTGGATAGCGCCAGGGTGATCTAATGTCAGAGAAACTTGATAAAATCGTTCAAGACATCACTGTCAAACATGGTGTACTTTTGGGCAAAGACGATCCAATCCTCATGCTTCAAACTATGAATGAACAACTGATTGAAGAAAATCGAAAAGCCCAACAGGATTTGCTGGTACAGTTCCGAGAGGAAATGGAAGGCATTTCCTCTCAATGGAAAGATGATGCCAAAGAAAAAGCTGAAAAGGTTCTCAATGCAGCATTGGCCAGTAGTAAAGAAGCTATAACCAAATTGCTGCATGAATCTACTAAAGAATCGGTTCAAGCTATACAGAAATTGATCTCTGACTCATTGATTGAGGCTCACTCCTTCACGCAAAAGACACAGCAATTTAGTAAATTTGCATTGGTATCTTCAGTCACATTGTTTGCTACCTCTTGTATGATTCTCTTATTGTTTTGTAAATAAGTAATGTATTTATTCAAACTACATAAAGAGTCCCTGTATATCTCTATTGCCCCAGATTGGGGCTTCTCATTTTTATCAACTAAACTTATAACATAAATATTTTAGACGAGTACTTGTCAGACAAAAAAATCTGATGCAATTTTTAAACTCTGAACCTGAGTGCCCTATACACAATAAATTAACATTGGAAGAAGAATGACTAAGCCAGTACGTTTAATATTAAAAATTGTAGCGGAAACATCGGAAGACTTACTGTCAATTATTGAAGGTAAAAATACTTATAGAGACAGAAAACAACTTGGTCTTCTAATAAAATTTTTAAATGATCAATATGTTAAAGATTTTATTAAAGGTAGGCTTTATCTTAAAAATATTGAATATTTCAATAAAATTGAACAACGAGAAAACTTTCCTCTCAGAGAAGATGATCTAGAAGGTGTATCAGCAAGTTTTGATCCTGTAGGAGCCACTGATGGACGGCATCCCTTTGAACGTATGTAGCAGGATGAATCTGCGTCATTCAAGCTCAAAAAATATAAATATATTGTGCATGACTGGAATTCCACTAGAGGAGCCACACTTTTCGAAAAGAAAAGTTATTTTTTCTCATCAATTTCAAGAATTTGGAAATAAGGCAATTATCATCAAACCAGAATGCATTGCTACATTCTTAGAAAAAATTCATAAAGCCCTTAATAAAAAAGAATATTATTATGCATGTCCCGGGGAACCGTATCTACATACCCACGTAGATTATGAAGAAGATAGCTTCAGCGGCAGAATGGGCATATTTAGAAAGTTAAAGACCTATGAGTGGCAGCATGAATTTAGATTAGCAATATTCAGAGATTTAAAAAGGTCAAATCCACGCCCCATAATATTAAACATTGGTAACATAGAGAAATTATGCATCATTGCAGAAACCAGCGATTTAATAAAAAATGGAATTGAACTAACTCCGATTCCAAATTAATAAGGTATTCAAAGTGAAAAAATTACTTAAAGAATTAGAAGCCATTGATTTAGTTCATCAATAACTGAATCTATCTCTTCTGGCAAACCAAACAATCGGATTCGACGTGTACCTAAGGCACGCAAATGCCCAGCCCAAAGAAGCCGCATTCGCCCCAACTCATCAGAGCGAAATTGAATTGGAATAGAAAATACTGTTCCCCGGTTTTGAAATGTTTGTTTAATATTCTCCTTTAACCGAATTTTATCAATCAACTTACCCTCGCTGCGACATAACAATAGCAAATCATGATAATCTTTCATGCGACTATTAGCTGCACCCCGAGAAATGAGAGTTTCTAGTTTTTCGGCAAAAATGGTTTCAACGGGATATACTTCTAACGAAATAGGATCATCAAACAATGGCTTTTCTTTGTAATTAAAGGATGGCCACTCTAGTAATACTGGATCAACGACATCACCCACACCAATATCTACAAAAAATTTATCGCTCATCACCCCAAATTGAACGGCAATCCCTATTTGAAATCCAGGGTAATTCATATGTTGGTGATCTAAATCGTCAAGATGGATGAACTGCATCTGAAACCCATCATCCAGATTAAGTAAACAAATGTCTTGCATGATTAGCTCTACATTCGATTTTTCTGTATTTAGCCGCTTTGCCAGTAGATCAATATCGGTTGTTTCTCTACCAATAGTTAGGTAATAGGATAACAGCAACCCACCTTTAAATATGAATTTATCCGAATATTCAGAACGAGAAAGCCTGGCTAAAAATCGCTCTAAAACTAAAAGCTTCCAGACTTCATTAAAACTTTTACCATTTTCTTTGCCAATATGTTTCAGGCGTGCTTTTAAAGCTTGTTCATTCATGTTGTCACCGTCAAAATATAAGGCTCAAGATTAATTCGAAATTGTATTGCATACTGCTGAAGCTTTTTAATATCCAATTTTTTTGTCGCTCTACCACTCACAGCTGCTTTAAGCGCTTTAATGGCAATTTCCTTACTTAGATAGCGGAAAGCATCTATTATCGTTCTTTCCCTATCAAAAATGGCGACTGTTTCCTTTCCTATTGTATGCAGTGTTTTACCTGTTTTCATATCACGCATCCTGACAATACGTGTGTGTTCTCGTTTCGGTGCTGTAGTAGAATGAGGAACGGCTATCCAATGCTCTCTTGGCATTTCATCTGTCAATTCATAGAGAGTCAACGCTGAGACTAGACAGACTATCGCCTGCGGAATACTTTTAGAGATTATAATTAGATCTTCCCATTGAAAATCAGCATCAACAGAAGATTCAACACCACGATAAACGCCATGACCAATACGCTCAATCCGATTAGTTTTTACATAATAACTGAGTCGGCTGGGATGGATACCTGCTTCGCGTGCCTCTGCGGCGTAAAAGACTGGTCTTGCGAATAGTCCTTTCAATGTATGTTCATTACTTAGTTTCATAAGTATAATTTTAATATTAAAACCCAAAATCGTCAAATGGGTGTTAATATTAAAATTATATTATAAAAATACCATTGTAAAGTTTGTGTATTTAAGTGCGATACGGTTATATATTCCAGTGCTGTTGGAGTGACCAATTCTGAATAATTTATATAAAATCAATGAGTTATAAAATAATGGGGAATTGAAAGCTGTCTTTTCAGAGGTTAAACAGTGTTTTGGGTATTAGGTAAATCAAAATGCCTCTTTCCTGCTCTTTTTCAATTACGTAAGCTCTCTATTTAACAACACAGCTCACTAATACAAGTTCTACAATTTAGATGTTAATCCACTAGCGTTTATGAAAGATGAATGATCGTCATGCTGATAACTATGATGTATTATCTTTATTTCAATGGCTATATTAAATAGCTCAAGACATATCAAGACATTGGAAGGAAGAAATGGAATATATTGATTTGCTGAATAACGATCCAGGATATGTGTGTGCATGGCTTCGTTGTTTAATATTATTTTGTTTAAGTGTTTTGCTATTTAGATTTACAAATCACCGATTTAATCTAAATACCCCTATGGATTTTTTAATTATTGCTATTGCTGGTGGTGTGATTAGCAGAGGGATTGTTGCCGCTAACTCATTAGGAATTACCATAGAAGCATTACTCACTCTGGTCTTTTTCCACCTCATTCTCTCTAAAGTCTGTTTTTACTTTAGTAGCATTGGATTCTTATTCAAAGGAAGCTCTCATTATTTGGTTAAAAATGGAAAATTAGACTATAAAAACATGAAACGTTTTAGCATCAGTGAAAATGATCTTTTAGCCCAGTTACGCCAAAAATTAAATACTGAAAATCTTGATGCTATTAATACCGCTATCCTTGAAAGAACGGGCAACATCTCTTTTATAATCAAAAAAGAATAAAGAATAATGAGTTCGCTTATATCTATTTGAGTTATAAGGCAGATGAAACGCCATGTAAAAATATAGCACCAAAAATAAGCAGTATAATCAAAGCGCCTATTAAATTTAATGAATTCATCTTTTTACGAAAAAAGATGAATCCGATGACCATTAAGACAGAGATGAATACGATAATACCCACTATCCAAGGGAAACTCACGATGATTCCTCTACGCGTTGATACTTGTTAGGATGCGAATGATTATTCTCTGTGGAAGAGCCATCTTCCTTTGCGCACGAAGTAAGATTGAAGCCTACGATAAGAACACTTATCAAATAAACCAATTTAATTTTAGCCATTATTCCGTCCTTTTAAATGAATAATGACTTCATCATAGCATACAAAAATAGTAGCCTGGTTAATCTATTTTGAACTATTTATCGTGACTTAATCCAGGATTTAATTTTGTTAAAAACTCCAATAGGTTAAAAATAGCGTGTGCATTAGTAGGATTAGGATAGTAATGCACCTTATTTAAAAACTTAGGTTGATTATTGTAAGTTAAAACAACCATTAGTGTTTCTTGATTCAATACATTATTAAACAGATATTCTATTAATCCAGGACATTTGGTACGCGTTTCAAAACCGTCATCAATTAATACAAAATCATATACGCCATTTTGTGATAACTCTAAGGCTGAATCAATATCCCAAGCAAAATTGACCGCAACATTAAATTTAGCCAGTTGTTTGCGCAACATAATACGGCTACCTAATGAGGCATTCACTATCAATATTCGGAATACTCGTTCCATATCACTCTCCAATACACCGCATTGGGGTAAATCAAAACACTTATTCAGCACTGCCTTCTTTAACGCGTAACAATCGTAAACCATTGGCCACCACTATAAGACTAGCCCCCATATCGGCAAAAACAGCCATCCATAAAGTTGCAATACCACTAAGAGCCAAAATGAAAAACACGCCTTTAATAGCAATTGAAAGACTTATATTTTGAAACAAAATACGCGCAGTCTTCCGACTTATATCAATATAGATGGGTAACATAGAAAGATTATCATTCATCAACGCAATATCTGCAGTCTCTAAAGCAGTATCTGTTCCTTTACCCATAGCAAAACTGACAGTAGCTTTAGCTAAAGCTGGCGCATCATTAATTCCGTCACCAACCATGCCTACAGCCCCATATTGCTCTAATAATAAAGTGATCTCCCTCATCTTATCTGTAGGTAATACATTGGCTTTTACTTCATCAATCCCCACTTGTTTTGCAATCGCTTGAGCTGTAACCGCATTATCGCCAGTGAGCATAGCGGTTTTTATCCCTTGTTGATGAAGCTTAGCGACTGCTTCAATACTGGTTTCACGTAACGTATCTGCGACCGCAAAGATAGCTAATACCTTTGTTGTATCACTAAGTACTACCGTGGTTTTACCTTGTGACTCTAATTCTTCTAGCTGCTTTTCAACCTCAGCATCACATACTTTATTGTCTTCAGCTAATTGATGATTTCCTACGTAATATAATTTTTCTTCAACCAATCCTTTAACCCCTCGCCCAGGCAAGGCAGAAAATTGGCTCACCTCTAATAATGGCTCTTGGGCTTGATTCTGACTCCAATAAGTAACCAGGGCATGTGCTACAGGATGTTCAGAGTGACTATCAATGCTCGCAGTGATTAATAACAATTGCGCCTTACTTAAGTCTGTATCATAACTGATGAAATCCGTAACTTTCGGTTTTCCTTCTGTTAGAGTCCCGGTTTTATCTAGAGCAATCAGTCGCAATTTATGCCCTGTTTCAAGATAGTTTCCTCCTTTAATAAGCAATCCCATTTTCGCAGCTGCGGCCAATCCACTGACTACGGTAACTGGAGTAGAAATAACTAAAGCACAAGGACATGCAATAACTAATAAAGTAAGTGCCATATAAAGCCAATCATAAAAAGGATATCCAAACGCCAATGGTGGAATTAAAGCAATCAGAACAGCAATCAAAACCATAATAGGCGTATAATATTTAGAAAACTCGTCAACAAAACGCTGCGTAGGAGCACGCTCTGTTTGAGCTTGTTCAATGGCTTTACCAATTTTTGCTAGTAGTGTATCACCCGCTAATTTACTCACTTTAAATTCGAAACTGCCATGTTCATTTAATGTTCCAGCAAAAACGCTATCCCCCACTTGTTTACTCACCGGCATTGATTCTCCGGTTATAGGAGCCTGATTTACAGTACTTTGACCAGAAACAATTACTCCATCAAGTGCAATACGCTCACCGGGTTTAACTTTAACGAGCGCCTTGAGCGGCACTTGCTGCACTGGTGAGGATAACCAGGAACCATCCGCTTGCTTCACTAATGCAACGTCTGGTGCGATTTGCATTAAACTGCGTATTGCCAAACGTGCTTTATCTAAAGAATAACGCTCTATTCGTTCTGCAAGTGCAAACAAGACAGTGACCATGGCTGCCTCAGGCCATGCCCCTATAAAAAAAGCACCGATGATTGCAATGAGCATTAAACTATTAATGTTCATCGCTCTAGCTCGCAAAGCCATAAAACCTTTCTTGAAAGTAGGTGGTCCACTTAAAACTATTGCTATCAATGCAGGCACAATGACCCAAATCGAATATTCTGTTCCACCAGAATAAGCGACTATTTCTGAAAAAAGGGCAAAAAAAGCAGATATTATTATGATGGTCCAAGAAATATCCCGTCCCTCTTTCCTATCCAACTCCTTTGAGGCATTAAGCGTTTTAGGCTGTGCCCCCATACCTAATGATTCAATCCTTTGCTGTAGTTCATCGATATTTACAGCCTGATGATGTATCGTCACCTCTTCGGCAATAAAGTTGAAATCAAGAGAATCCACTTCAGGCACATTTTGAAATTGCTTTCTGATGAGCTTCTCTTCGGAAGGGCAATCCAATCCAGGCACTAAAAAGGTAGTGGATATCAAATTACTCATAATGACGCTCCGCATTGACCACAAAATTTAGATCCCATTTTGATTGCAGCGCCACAACGGCAAGTTGTCGCTGTAGACATATCGTTACCACATTGACCGCAAAAGCGCGCATCAGGTGCTACATAGGATTGGCATTGCATGCAAACCTTGTTATTTGAAGCACCAGAATTTGAATTGTAGTACCCTCCGTGCTTGCTTCTACCGTGATGTCCACCTTGATATCCACCACCATGATGGCCATTCATAAAGTTTGCGAAAATTCGTTTAAAAATGCCCATTTTAATTCTCCTTCTCTTCGGTAAAGTGATTAATCATGTCATCTAAAATACAACGGACATGAGTATCGAAAATACGGTAGTAAATGTATTTGCCTTCACGCTCGGCAATGAGTAGTCTGGCAGAGCGTAGCAAACTTAAATGATGACTGGCTAAAGGAACGGATAACTGGAGTTCATCAGCTAATTCGGACACAGATTTAGGACTATTAAAACAGGCTAATAATAATTTAAGGCGATTGGGCTCACCCATGATGTGAAGTGTGTCAGTTAAAGCTGTAATTTGGTCATCATTCATAATGATTCACCTAACAGTTAAACACTTAAACAAGTATTTAACTGTAAATTTAGATGATGAAACCCAATTAGTCAAAGTGACGTACTTCTAATTTAAAGATAACGTTATGATTTAACTCTCTTTAATTATTTTTTTGTTTTTCTTTTCACGTGCATGAAAAACATAATAAAGACCTGGTAAAACTAACAGGGTAAGAAAGGTGGAGGAGATAATTCCACCAATCACCACTGTCGCTAACGGTCGTTGCACCTCTGATCCCGTGCCTGTTGCTAAGGCCATGGGTACAAACCCAAGTGAGGCTACAAGAGCAGTCATTAATACTGGGCGTAAGCGTGCAAGAGAACCTTGTAAAACAGCATCTTTTAAATAAAAACCTTTTTGCTCGCGTAGTTTATTAATAAAGGTAATCATTACGAGACCATTCAGTACAGCAACACCAGATAACGCAATAAAACCAACCCCTGCAGAAATAGAAAAAGGAATGCCTCGTAACCATAAAGCAAAGACACCGCCGGTCAAAGCCAGGGGAATTCCGGTAAAAACCAGCAAGGCGTTCTTAACATCACCGAAGCTCATGAACAATAAAAGAAAAATTCCAAGCAAAGTAATGGGAATAACAATTTGCAATCTGGCTGACGCTGATTGTAATTGCTCAAACTGCCCACCCCACGCAATCCAGTAGCCACTAGGCAATGTCACATCTTGGGAAATTCGTTGTTTAGCAGTTATCACAAAGGAGCTTAAATCACTACCACGTACGTTCGCAGTGACCACTATTCTGCGCTTGCCTATTTCACGGCTTATTTGATTAGGACTTTCGCTGCGCACGAATTTAGCTACTTCACTTAAAGGAATAAAATGCTTTTCTCCGTCTTTAGCTAGAGGTAAAGGAATAAATACCTGTCTTAAGACATCAGAACTTGAGCGCACCTCTTCAGGCAAACGAACTACTAAATCAAAACGTTTATCCCCTTCAAAAAGCTCTCCACCTTTCTTGCCGCCAGTTGCAATGACAATGGCATCTTGAACAGTTCCAATTTGCAGGCCATAGCGCGCTAAGGCATCGCGATTAATCTCAACAGTTAAAAGAGGCAAACCACTCACCTGCTCTACTTTCACATCTGCAGCGCCTGGTATTTTCTGAAGTTGTGCACTCACTTGCTCTGCAATCTCCAGCAAAGTATCCATATCATCACCAAATACTTTAACCGCAACATCACTACGTACACCAGAAATTAACTCATTAAAGCGCATTTGTATGGGCTGGGTAAATTCATAGTTATTACCAGGAACCTGTTTTACCGCCTCTTCGATTTCCGCAACTAACTCCTGTTTTGTCTTTTTAGGATTAGGCCACTCTTTACGCGGCTTTAACATAATAAAGGTATCAGCAACGTTAGGAGGCATAGGATCTGTAGCAACCTCTGCAGTCCCCAATTTTGCAAATACTGTTTTCACTTCAGGAAATTGTCTCACCTTTTGCTCTACCAAATCTTGCATGGCTATCGCTTGCGTTAAGCTTGTACCTGGTATGCGCATGGCATGCATCGCAATATCCCCTTCATCCAGGCTCGGAATAAATTCACCACCCAAACGAAACGCAAGAAGCAGGCTCACAACTAATAGCATTACCGCCCCACCAATCACCCATTTCCTTGCATGAAAACAACGGCGTAATACATATTCATAACCGTGCGACACATGCATGACCAGCCAATTTTCTTTTTCCTGGACACGTCCACTTAAAAAAATCGCAATAGCTGCTGGAACAAAGGTTAGTGCGAAAAGCATGGAAGCCATCAAGGCCAAAATAACGGTTTCAGCCATTGGTAAAAACATCTTACCTTCAACCCCGGTTAGGGTAAGGATAGGTAGATACACGACCGTAATAATAAACACACCAAAAATACTGGGGCGAATCACCTCAGTAGTTGCATAAGAAATTACTTTTAAACGCTCCTCTAGTGACAAGAGGCGCTTCAATTCATGTTGCTTCTCACCTAAATGCTTAATGCAGTTTTCGACAATAATTACTGCACCATCGACAATCAGACCAAAATCAAGGGCACCAAGACTCATGAGATTCGCACTGATTTTATTAGTCACCATTCCGGTAATGGTCAGCAACATGGAAAGTGGTATGACCATAGCGGTAATTAACGCCGCTCGGATATTACCTAAAAACAAGAAGAGCACCACACAAACCAGCAAAGCACCTTCAAGCAAATTTTTCTTAACCGTATTAATGGTTGCATTCACCAGGGAGGTACGATTATAAACAGTGACAGCCTCGACACCTGCAGGTAAAGATTTATTAATCTCTTTCATTTTCTCAGCTACACGCACAGATACCGTTCGGCTGTTTTCGCCCATGAGCATAAATACCGTACCCAATACCACCTCCTGACCATTTTCAGTGGCAGCTCCTGTACGCAACTCTTTACCTAAAGCAACCTCAGCAACATCGCGTATGCGAATGGGTGTGCCTTCAAAACTGGCAATAACAATGTTTTCAATATCGGGAATGTTTTGAACTTGTCCTGGCACACGGATAAGATTTTGCTCACCATTATGCTCAATATAACCTGCACCCACATTGGCATTATTACGTTGTAAGGCCTCTACGACATCGTTTAGATTTAAATTATAGCGAACCAGTTTGAAGGGATCTGGGGTAATATGAAATTGCTTTTCATAACCACCAATGGTGTTTACTTCCGCAACACCCTCAACATTTCGTAATTGAGGTTTAATAATCCAATCTTGTATAGTACGTAATTCTGTAGGATTGTACTGTTTCTTCTGGTCTGTATTGGGTTTATTAGTAACCGTATACATGAAAATTTCCCCAAGACCTGTAGAAATAGGACCTAACGTGGTTTCAGATTCAGGAGGAAGTTTGTCTTTTACTTCTTGCAGACGTTCATTAATCAATTGTCGTGCAAAGAAAATATTGGTTCCATCTTTAAAAACAACAGTGACCTGAGATAAGCCATATCGCGATAAAGAACGAGTGTAATCCAGATTAGGCAGCCCACTGAGAGCCAACTCGATAGGAAAGGTTATCCGTTGTTCTACTTCATATGGAGAATACCCTGATGCTTGGGTATTAATTTGTACTTGAACATTGGTAATATCCGGTACAGCATCGATAGGTAGCCGTTGAAAGTTATAAACGCCTAAAAGCGCAATAACTAAGGTAAACAACAGAACAAACCAGCGATGTTTTAAAGAAAAACGTATTATTTTTTCCAGCATGTTGCATCCTTAGTGCTCGTGGCTCGCGCCTTCCTTACCCAGTTCTGCCTTTAAATAAAAACTATTTTTTGTCACATAGTTCTGTCCTGCATTAAGCCCCGATACTACTTCAACCCAAGTATCATCTCGTTGTCCTAGAGTAACTGGAGTCGCTTCATAATTATCACCTTGCTGAACAAACACCACATCCTCATCGTTAATTCGCTGTAATCCAGATAAAAGAACTGCCACAGGAACTGTTTTTTCTTTGATGATGATATGGCCGTTGACATACATACCTGGCAACCAAAGTCGCTGCTCATTAGGCAAAATAGCGCGTGCCAATGTTGTTTGGCTGTCCTCAATCCCTAATGGTGCAATGTAAGAAATAACGCTGTCTGTTTTAGGCTTGCCTTCATCACCTGTGACAATAATTGGCATTCCTTGTTTTATCAAAGGAGCTTCTTTGCGATAGAGCGTAAAATCTGCCCAAACATCATTTAAATTAGCAATGTCGTAAATAGGTTTTGTATTTTGTGCCAATTCACCATTCGTTGCATATTTTTGTACGATAGTCCCTGTGATTGGTGCATTAATCGTATAACTTTGCAGACTTTCATTACTCTCTATCGTGACCAACGGTTGTCCTTTGCTAATCTCATCGCCCAGGCTTTTATTCATTGTTTTAATAATGCCGGCATAACGTGCATATATAGGCGTCATGGTGTCGCGATTAGGAAGTATTTTTCCTACCACTTTTAGCTTGGTTTTTATTGTTTGACTTTCTGCGGCCCCAATCTGAATGTCTGCAGCTTTTAACATCGCGGGGAGTAATTTAATCCGTCCTTCATACGTTTCATAACTCCACTTATAATCGGTTCCTGCCACGTTTAATTGAATAGATACATCAAAAGAATGCGGCTCTTCAATAATTTGTTGGCTTTGCAAAAAACTATCCATGGGGATAAAAGTAACTGCATCTTTCTTTTTATTAAATCGCGTCAATTCTAAATTAAGTTGAATCTTCTCAGGAGAGATGAGTTTTCCATCTTGATACACATAAGCTCGAAAATGAGGAGGCATTCCTTTTTCAAATATAAGTAATTCAAGAGAAACAGCACCCTCTTTAAAAAGTCGTCCGCCTTTGGGACCTTTTTCGCTTTCTTCATGCTCGCTTTCTGCAGCACCGCCGTGGTCTTCACTTGCAAAAAGCGGCGCCACCCCTATTGCATATAAAACAAAAGACAATAATAAAAAGGAAAAAAAGGGTTTCATTATTTTCATTTACTATCCTTAAGCGTCTGTAATCCCAATAGTCCGGTGAGTTGAATTAATGCTTTGTGATAATCAGCATGAGCTTGTTGATAATGTCGCTCTTCTTCAAATAAAGAATTTAATGAAGTTGACAATTCTATGTATGTATAACGACCCATTTGGTAACCATCTTTAGCAAGCTTAATTGATTTACGTGCCAAAGGTAGCAGTGAATCAGTGACAAGTTTCGCTTCATACTGACTCTGTTGCGCTTGTAAAAACAAAACATAAGCATTTTGCCTCACCTCCAGGCGCATTCCTTGAAATTCGTGTGCAGTCTGGGTGAGTTGAGCTTCTGCAGTGAATATCTTCCCTTGATTTCTGTCAAAAGTGGGAACCTGTGCGAACGCTGACATGACAGCTGCGTTGCTGCCATCATCCGAAAAATGACGTCCACCTAATTGAATATTTAAATCTGGCCATACCGATTTTTTAACTGCCGTAATGGTGGCTCTCTTTGCCTGTAGCGACAACTGCA
>NZ_CALMPD010000168.1 GCF_937871865.1 uncultured Legionella sp. | reverse complement strand
CCACGTGGGTTATATATTGCTCATTCAGATAAAAACCATATTGAAGAAATTATAAATAATCGTTCTAATCCTGAAATAGATCTTATTGTGGTGACTGATGGTGAGGGCGTTCTGGGAATAGGAGATCAAGGCATTGGCGGAATGGACATTCCAGTAGCCAAATTGATGGTTTATAGTTTATGTGGTGGTATCGACCCGACAAGAACCCTACCTGTATTTCTCGATGTAGGTACCAATAATCAGGAGTTATTAGACGATCCAATGTATCTTGGTTGCAGGCACCCACGAATTAATAGCGCAGAATACGACAATTTTATCCTTACGTTCGTTAATGAAGTCCACAAACAATTCCCTAACGCATTCCTGCACTGGGAAGATTTTGGTCGTGGTAACGCCAGACGAATTCTAGATCAATACCAAGAACAGCTATGTACTTTTAATGACGACATTCAAGGTACTGGTGCAGTAACCCTGGCAGCCTTATTAGCGGCCTGTGATGTAACAGGAACTCCATTAAAAGACCAACGAATAGTGGTGTTTGGAGCAGGTTCTGCTGGCACAGGTATTAGTGATCAGATCATCGATGCTATGGTTAGAGAGGGTTTAAGTCCCGAGGAGGCTTATCAGCGTTTCTGGTTAATCGACCGACAAGGCTTATTACTCGATACTGATCTGGATATGACTGATGCGCAAAAACCTTATGCCAGAACAACCGATGAAATATCATCCTGGTCGATCAATGAAAAAGCCCATCCCTCATTGACTGATACAGTACGTCATGTAAAACCAACGATATTGATTGGCTGTTCTGCTCAAACAGGTGCATTTTCTCAAGATATTATAGAGACTATGTCAGCTACCTGTGAGCGCCCAATTATTTTCCCTTTATCAAATCCAGATGAAAAATGTGAAGCACAACCGGAAGATATTCTGGCATGGAGCCAGGGCAAAGCGCTTATCGCAACGGGCACTGCGTTCCCTGCAATTGAATTTCAAAATCGCATGGTTCAGATAGCTCAGTGTAATAATGCTTTAGTATTCCCTGGTATCGGTTTAGGTGTATTAGCCGTCAGCGCTACTCGTCTCACCAAAGAAATGATATTGGCTGCAGCAAAAGTTCTTTGTGAATTTGCCCCGAGTAAAAAAGACAGTTTCCTGCCTTTATTACCGTCACTAGATAATGCGCAAACTGTAGCGAAATCAATAGCGATTGCTGTTGCTCAGTGTGCGATTGATTCTGGATATGCTCAAAAGAATCAGGATGCTGATTTAACAGCATTAATTGATGATCTTTTCTGGGAGCCGAGATATTTACCATTCCGAAAAGGATCTTACGGCACTGGCAAGAAATAAAAGAGAAAACAGGTAAAATTGATTATGTACTCCTGTATTTATCTAATACAGGAGTATCATCCATTTCAAAAGAGAACGATTAGGAAGGATTTATAAAATTAACAACAACCGTTTGTTCTTTCCCGGTACCAGTTTCCCATGCGCGGGCATATTTAAACAGCATTTTAGTTGACTTGGGAACTGTTTTTCCCTTGTTTAGAGTAAAAACAAACATCATCTCCCCTCCTGCACCGATCAATTTTGTTTTGGGTCTTATATACTCACTATCTGTCAGAGTTAATAAATCTTTGTCGTATTCCTCTGCAGTCCACTGAAACCCGGTAGTAGGATTCGCAGCCAAAGTAACTTTAAAACTGGTTACATTATTGTTCACATTCATAGATAAAGTGTCCGCTGCATGACTAATAAATGTAATGCTCATTAGTAAAAAACCTAGAATAATTTTCATAAAACTCCTCACGTGACTAGGGATTTCTGTTTGCATTAATACTTTGTAGTACTCCTGCATTAAAAATTAACTCATATTGAAAATCTGCAGATGACTTTTGATAAATCCAGGTTTCAACTGTACTGGTTCCATAACCTACCTGATATCCAGCCGCATTAAAAATGGGAGCAGATTGCTCATACACTTGTCTGTAAAGTGGCTCACCACATTTAGTGAGGACATTAAATTGAGTATCACCTTCATATACTAATCGATCACCACAACGCATTGCCAGAGCACAGGAACAAAGGCCCAGATTAAGCAGAAGAACCAGCACGCTATTTCTTAGAAACATTATGTGTCTCACTTAACCAGAAAACAAGAGTACTGTATTTAAGCTTAGCACTTTATCAGAACTTCTTTTATCTTGATTAACCATGCACCCTGCCAATAAGGCAGTGCACTGGCCAGACGATCTCATGCGCTAAATCAGGCTCTCCCCATTGTGACTCCAACTCATCAAATACCAATTCAATAGGATTTTTTTGTTGTCGCTTTTGAAACTCTTTAACAGCTGACCAAGTGGATAAATAACCAATCAATTGGCTGAAATCCAGCCTTTTGCGAATTTGAAATTCAGGGGCATTCAATAATGTAAATGGAAAAGGAATAGTCTGATACTGCTCATCAATGTAAAAACGCTCCTTAGGCCAAAATTCATTTCCCAAAATCTCGTAGTACAGTTTTTTTATCGGAGCATCTATCAAATTATTAAATACCCCCAGACTATAACACCAGGCGGCAATAATCCCGTTTGCAACACTGACTCGTTTTACTTCATTGTAAAATAAAGAAAAATCAAACCAATGCAAAGCCTGAGCAACAGTAATTAAACCAATAGAGTGTGATTGGATAGGCGCTTTTTCAACAGGAGTACAGATATAATCAATATTAGCAGCCTTAATAGCCATATCAAGTTGGGCTTGATTGATATCGGTAGCTATTACTCGTGAAAAACGCTCCGCCAAAGCTTTGGCTGCCTGACCATTCCCCGTACCGCAATCCCAAACGATTACGTTAGGATCAACCAATTGTGCCAGATAATCAAATAAAGCCTCAGGATAATCAGGACGGCACAGTAAATATTGATCGGAGTTCTGATTAAAATGGCCCACATATTCTTTACTTACGCTATTCATCCCAATTATCTCGCTCTTTATCTGATTCTGGTAAGAAGCCACCTACTTGTGCATCCCACATTGACTTATACAAACCATTCTTGGCAAGCAATTCATCATGTGTTCCATCCTCAACAATTTTACCTTGCTCAAACACAAGAATTCTATCCATATGCAATAAAGTAGATAAGCGGTGTGCTATAACTATAGTCGTTTTATACTCCATTAATTGCCATAATGAATTCTGTATTGCCTCTTCTGTAAGTGAGTCAAGCTGAGATGTCGCTTCGTCCATAACCACCACTTTTGCATTTTTTAGAAGAGCTCTGGCGATAGCAATGCGTTGCCGCTGTCCTCCTGATAATTTTATCCCGCGTTCCCCGACCATAGTTTCATACCCATCAGGCAGCAAAGCGATAAAATCGTCACAGCATGCTTTCTTCGATGCTTCAATGACCTCTTCATCTGTAGCAGATGGATTGCCATACCTAATATTTTCCATCAATGTTCGATGAAATAATGCAGTATCCTGAGGAATCATACTGATAGCAGAGTGCAGAGAGTCTTGTGTGACCTTGCTAATATCCTGGCCGTCAATCCGTATAACTCCCGACTCAACATTAAAAAAACGCAAGATTAAATGAATAAAGGTCGTTTTACCGCTACCAGAAAAGCCAACCAGTCCAACTCTCTGATTCGGTTCAATAATGACTGATTTGTTTTCAAAAACCTTCTTGCCGTTATTATAGTGAAAAGTAACATCATCAAACTCAATTTTACCGTCCGTAACCAACAGTTCTGTTGCCTCTGGTACATCTTTAATATCTATAGGTGCGCTAAGTAGTGCAATAGCCTGACGAGCAATACCTATTTCACGATACAAATCAGCCAAGGCATGACATAAGTACCAAATCTGGTTCATGATGACAAAAGACACATTGAAGATAAAAACCAGATCCCCTGTTGTGATTAACCCTTTTTGCCAAAAAGCCAAAAGTAAATAAATCATAGTGCTCAACATCACAGTAACTGGGATATCCAGATACAGGCGAAAGATGTTCATATAGATTGTTAATTTTTTATTACTATTCTCCTCTCTATCCTGACTTACTTTCACATAGGCCAACTCTTCTTTGGCTCTGGCAAACAATTTAACTGCACTTGAATTGCTGAGACTATCCACTATTTTTCCACTTAATTCACTTTTATCTTCAGCATTATCTATTGAATATCGATCCACTTTTTTTGATAATTTATAGCTAATAAATAGTTGTAAAATTATCCAGGTAAGTAAGACTATGGCAAACCAGTAATTGATGGTACACATCAATATTAATGCCACAATAATAGATGAAAACGCTGCAATGCCATACCAGGTGATGATCATAAATATAGAATCCAGTGCCCGTGGCAAATCATTTATCTTATTAGCCAGGCTCCCTGCCATTTGATTTGAAAAATAGTGATACGATTGCTTGCTCAAATAATCAAAAACAGACATGCGCACGTCAGCTTGGAAACGAGGAATCACATAACCCTGCCACCAATTTTGCAAACGCAAAATGGCCAGCAAGGTTATCCAGGCCCCACCACCAAGCCATAAAGCAGGAGCCACAATTACAAATATGTTTTCTCCTGGAGTATGAGATTCAAGTGCATCAACAATCATTTTCAGAGAATAAGGAATGACATTATTTTCCAGAACCATGGCTATCGGTGCGATAAAAAAAACGATGAACGCCAGGCGCTGTTTTTTTATGAAATATAAAAAAAAACGACCCAACTTTTTGGGTAACTCTACTGTGCTGTCTTTATCCATAAACGACACCTGTTATTAACCTGGCTCACCATGAGTATGGTTGTTATGATTTATTAGCCAGATAAGTTTTTATAGTAGTTCGAGACATAAATTATTAATAAGTATAGTTAAAAACAAATGAAGTATCCCATTTAGAAGAGGCAAGTCCATGAATTTTCATAAAATAAACTATTCGAAATAATTTAAATATTTAATATAATCTTGATCTTAAGCCTTATAAAAGCGATTATTTTACTTTTTTGATGTAGGAGTGGCTGTGCAACACGAAACAATGGAATTTGATGTCATTATAGTTGGAGCCGGACCTGCTGGATTATCCGCTGCAATAAAATTAAAACAATTAGCTCAGGCTGCTCAAAAAGAAATTACAGTATGTATTCTGGAAAAAGGAGCTCAAGTAGGGGCTCACATCCTTTCTGGCGCTGTTCTTGAACCACGAAGTTTAAAGGAATTACTTCCTGATACCTGGCAGGATGCGCCATTAGATACACCGGTCAGCTCGGATCAGTTCTGCTTCTTAACAGAAAATAAATCATTCACACTCCCTACTCCTAAACCGATGCATAATGAAGGCAACTACATTATTAGCCTGGGAGAACTCTGCATGTTTCTGGCAGAACAGGCCGAGGCCTTAGGATGTGAAATTTATCCGGGATTCGCTGCCTCAGAAGTACTGTTTAATGAAAAGAATCAGGTTATCGGGGTCGCTACAGGCAGCGTTGGGGTAGATAAGGAAGGAAAGGAAACTAATAATTTCCAGCCCGGCATGCATTTATTAGCGAAACAAACCCTTTTTGCAGAAGGATGTCGTGGGCAACTGAGCCAATATCTCATGACACGTTATCATCTTCGAGATAATACACAGCCACAAACTTATGGCTTGGGAATAAAAGAAGTCTGGCAAATAGATCCGACAAAACATGAACCTGGGAAAGTAATACATACGATAGGATGGCCGCTTGACCGGGCCACTTATGGTGGTTCATTTATTTACCATTTATCCAAGCATCGAGTTGCTATTGGATTTGTTGTAGGTTTAGATTATAAAAATCCGTGGCTAAATCCTTTTGCTGAATTGCAGCGCTTTAAAACGCACCCTATCATCCGTTCTGTATTAACTGGCGGGGAGCGCATAAGCTATGGCGCACGTGCACTCAACGAAGGCGGATGGCAGTCTATGCCCAAACTCGTTTTTCCTGGCGGAGCCTTAATTGGAGATGCTGCTGGTTTTCTCAATGTACCGAAAATCAAAGGCATACACACCGCCATGCAATCAGGAATGTTAGCAGCACAAGCCTGTTTTGACTCATTGGAACAAGAACAGACCTCTCAAATTGAATTAACTGCTTATCCTGAAAAAGTAAATAACTCATGGTTAAAAGAAGAACTTCATTCCGTACGAAATATTAGGCCTGCATTTAAATACGGACTCATTCCCGGTCTAATCAATGCTGCATTTGAAACCTATATTACTCGTGGCCACAGCCCATGGACATTGTCCAATCATTCAGATCATAGCAGCCTGATACCAGCGGAGAAGGCAAAAAAAATTAACTATCCTAAACCCGATGGAACATTAACGTTTGACAGACTTTCTTCTGTATTTTTATCCAACACCTTCCATGAAGAAAATCAGCCATGTCATCTCAAGCTAAAACAACCCAAATTGGCAATTGATGTTAATTTAAAAACGTATGCATCCCCAGAGAGCCGTTACTGCCCTGCGGGAGTTTATGAGATTGTTGAAGAAGAAACTGGCCCTAGATTGCAAATAAACGCTCAAAACTGCATCCATTGCAAAACCTGCGACATTAAAGATCCACGTCAAAATATAGTCTGGCATGCTCCAGAAGGCGGCGGAGGACCAAACTACACGGAGATGTAAAGTTCACACTTAAAACCTGCTATTGAGTTCAAATGGTAGGTTTTTTCTTGGCAAGCCTGGCCAAGGCTCATAATAAAACGTACCAGTTTAATTAATGACGCCAAATTAAAGAAGCATGCCCCGTTCATAGTCAGGCCGCCCCGGGGTTAGAGAGCCATAAAGTTAAGTAAAAGCACGTCATCCTGAGGAGCTTGCGACGAAGGATTGTAAGTTTAAAGTATGTGGCATAAAACTCATGATATTAACGCCATTACATAAATGCTTACAATGAAGTGCTGGAGTTTAAACTTACCTCACCGTCAAGTTCGGGACAGAACCTATTTAACAATTGAGATAAACAGGCCACAGTTCCCACAGGAAACCAACTCTCAAGCTTTGGATTTACACCTT
>NZ_CALMPD010000167.1 GCF_937871865.1 uncultured Legionella sp. | reverse complement strand
TAAACCCTGATTACGAACAGTTGACTCTTTTAGTAACCCAGGCGCGTCATGCAAGCTTTAATGATTTTTACCAACAATTTGCCCTGCTGGCATTGCATGATGGCATGAAGCTCACCTATTTTGATACCACCCTTGATGTAACCACCCAACAACAATTGCGTCAATTTAAAAATGCGTGCATTGAACACGATGCCTCCCTTATCAGCCAGGTGCAGTTACCCTTAACCGCAGCGCAATTAGTAGCGCTTGCTCAAAAACCACGTAAGACAATGAGCGAGTCCAGGCAGTATAAAAAACAGCAGCTTATTGAGTTTTATAATCTGTCAGAACGAGACGAAGCATCCATTACTGCCCTGGCGAATATGGATAATGATGGGCGCTTTAAAAAACAAATCTTAGCCCTGGAGCTTGCTTTAGGCGATACAGAGCTTGCGCAAAAACGATTTATTGCCCAACTTGAAGACGGATCACAATTTGCAGCGGATTTAACGCATTTTAGTACCTTGCAACTGCTTTATAAAAAAGTGCTGGAAACACTGCATTTAACCTCAACCCATCAGACCTTAGCGCTTCACGATTATCAATACACCAAAGACACCATTCTTCACAGTGGTTTTATAACCTGGATAGAAGAACATCGCGCCATTCTTCAAGGGCTCATCTCCATTCCCTCCGCCCAACTTTTGCAACGCGACCCTTTGCGCTTTCTTTCCATGCTTCTTAGCAAAATGGGTTTAAAACAAAAGAGGGTCGGGAAGGCCGAACATGGACTTTATCATCTGGATATTGAACGCATTAACCTGTTAAATGCATTGATAATGCGTCGTGCTAAGGGTCTTGCTGGTATTTCAGCGCCACTGGATACCTCAAATTGCCGCCTAAAAGAGCCGTCAACCACTGAGTTTTTTATTGAAACATTCAAGAAAATAAAGCGGTTTTTCACGCGAGACAACCCTGATATCCCCATATTTGCTTAAATTTTTAACTAAATTTAATCTGGAATGCCTTTAGATAGGCAGAAACCTTATCGCACCTTATAAATAAGCGTTTAATTTTAATTCAATATGTTAGTTTTAATCCATCAATAAGAATGAATTAAAGAAACTATAGTCCTCATTTGGTTAATGTAACTCTATGTTCAAGGAATTTTTTTGGGGAACACTTAAGCCTGGGAACTCTATATATAAAGCCTTCACTGTTCCCAAGAATAAATGCTTTTGAAATACAGCCCATAAGGTTACCCACAATTTCTGTGGATAACCGTGTGGGGTAAGTAAGGATAAGAACAATAAGTGACATCCATAGTTGATGGAATTGAACCAATGTTGAAGACAAAAGGGCTTCAACGCGATGTATTGCTTATATCACCGCGACCTGTATCGGGCTGTGGGTAGGAAGAGCATCACATAAAGGTTCATTTTTAATTGCATAAAATCCATTAATACTGGCTTTCCCTATAACGCCACTCTCCCTGGCCGCTGACGTTGATTGACGCTGTCCTTTTATACGTTCTAAACAAATCAAGTGTTGTTCTTGTTCGTCTAGAAGGGATTTATGGCGTTGATTGTCCTGTTCAAATTGACGAGTAATCAGTGCAAGTTGATGCTCTGCCTCGCAAATTCGCGCCACAATTTTATCAAAACTGAGTTCTTTATTATTGAGAAAATCTTCTAATCGCTTATGAAATGCTGAGCGAGTTGCTTCATCGGCAATAACGACATGAGACAAGGAGACGACTGTTTCATTGAGTATTTTAGATAACGTATTGACTTGTTCCAGCTCCTTTGCAAGTTCTTCTTTAACGGCATTCAAGGCATTGATTTCTTCCGTCAATTTCTTTTGTACGGTGTTGTACTCTGCAATGACTCTATCGAGCTCAACCTGTGTTTGTTTCAAGAGTTCAGATTGTTGAACAATGGTGTTGTTCAAGGTATTAATGGCCTGTTGTAATTGTACGATTGTGAGCCGCAGCATTTGTTCTGATTGAGTCAGTTTTAGTATGGTATCTTTTAACGTGTCTATGTATTCTCTTAATTGACCAATGGAACTGTTGAGTCGGTCAATTTCGGTTTGAAACGATTTGATGTCCTTCGCTAGCTGTTCCCGCAACCCGTCTAAAGAGAGCGTCACTAAGGCCATCAAATCCGTTACATTGGAAATTCCTGATTTTAATTGTTCGGTGTTGTGGCGGGTGTGTTCCTGATGATTATCAAGCAGCATAGAGCTTGCACTGTAGACAAGAGCGCTCACTAGTCCCAGAGTGATGAGCACCGTCGCATGAGCCAAAATTCCCACGATTAAAAATGACAGAGTAAGACAAACACCTGCCGCAATTTTTTGCCATAGCGGGACTTTATTCCAATAGAGAGCGGCTTCTGAAAAGATGCTGAGGTTTTTCGCGTATACATCAGTAAGGCTCAGCACATGTGTTTTGATTTGTGCCAGCTTTTTTTTCGTGTTATTTATCTGCTCCTGATGAAGCAGCTCTGTATGTTTGTTCTTTTTTTGTTGGTCAGATTCACGTTCTTCTGATGCGTTTTGTGGTGCTGTTAACCCATGTTCCATTTTTTGATACGTCATGATTAGTCCTTACAACGAATACATCTTACCTAATTAATTAGGTGTTTTGGTGCGTTTATTGGTTATGATTTAGTTTGTTCCATGTCATTAAATGGGGTATTTAATGGGATTGAAGTATGGGATAAGCACTAGATTTTAATTGATGTTGAGTATATTGAATGGTTTTCATTACCGCGTTTCCTTGTAGTGTGGTTACATCATTCAGCCGAGTTTTTTCCTGAAACGGCTAAATTATGCGCATTCTATCGAATATACCTGGGGTAGTCATCTTTTTTCTTTTAAGCCCTGATAAAAATACCGAGAGTATTCACCACTTATTTCGGAATAAGAAATCAAGAATACGTTCGTGCATAGGGAACAATGTATCATTCAAGGTGTATTCCTTTGCAGCCAGCCTTCAATATAGGTAATGGTTTCTTCAATAGTACTTACTGCCTGATGATAGAGCGCATCAAATAAGTCACGTTGTCCGCTTTTCCAGTAGCGTTCAACATACTGACAGGCGTATTTCATGCGCGTTGTTCCTACATAAACTGCGCCTCCTTTGATTTTGTGAGCCGTTTGTTCAACGAGTGAATAATCACCTGCGGCGAAGGCTTTTTTCATGCGTGTCAAATCAGCAGGAAGTTCTTGAGTCATTAAGGTCAATAATTCGGTTAACATCTCATGGGTTCCACAGTTCTTCAACGCTTCCTCACTGTTTAAGATGAGGAATTGTGATAATTGAAACATTTCATCATCACTGTCGGGCAAGTCTGTTCTCGCTGTTGCAGATTTTACTGTTGCTGTTTCATGTCGTGCGGGAATAAATGATTTAAGTATGTCTATGGCATGCGCTTGAGTCAGTGGCTTGGTTAATACTGCATCCATTCCAGATTCAATGCAACGCTTCCTGTTTTCATCACCACCATGTGCCGTGAGCGCAATAATAGGAGTGTTCTTTAATTGAGTGGAACTCGTTCTAATGTGCCGGGTGACCTCATATCCATCCATGTCCTCACCTAAGCCTATGTCCATAAAAATCAGATCGTAGTGGTTTTCCTTGCACAATGACAAAGCATCAGTGCCATTGGATGCAACAGTAACAGCGCATGAAAGCTGGGTTAATAATGCTTTGGCTACAGTCTGAGCAATATAATTATCTTCCACAACCAAAACCAAAGCCGTTGCTTTATCCAATGGTATTGAGGTGGGCGACGCTTTGGATTGTTGGTGCTTAGCCGGAGTCATATACACCGTTTCAACCTTTATATCTTCGTGTTCATCAATGCCTGAGTCATCATCGAGAAGTGGTTCTTGGAGAGGAATAAGGCAGGTAAAACAAGTTCCTTTATGTGGTTCGCTTTTGACGTAAATTTCGCCTTCCAGTTCATCTATAAATTGTTTTACCACATAAAGCCCTAACCCTGTTCCTTTGTAAATCCCCTGATAGGACGGAGTCAGTCGTTTAAATTGCAGATAAATTTCCTGCTGTTTGTCTTTGGGAATACCCATGCCAGAATCCGTCACGGTCAGTTTAATGACTAATTCGCGCGCTTCTTTTCTAGCAAGAGCCACATCTACGGACACATGGCCACTATCGGTGAAGTTAAGGGCATTACCAATTAATTCAAGAGCGATTCGGTGGATTCGAATTTTATCCCCAATAACAAATGAGGGGAGGTTGGTATTCACGGTTAGAGATAAGTTTAATTTTTTTTCATGAGCACGCGCCTGGTTTAGGGCAATGACCTGATCGAATGTCTTCTTCAGGCTGAATTTACGTTTAAGCAGAGGGATTTCGCCGGAGCTTACTCTGACTGCTTCAAGAACTTCGTCCATTAAATCCAATAATGCATGGCTTGATGTGATGAGATTGTCCGCATATTCTTTAATGCGTGGCTCATTTGAATCGGATTTTAAAATCTCCGAAAATCCTACAATTCCCGACAGAGGTGTGCGGATGTCGTGGCGCATGTTGGTGAGAAATTCAGTTTTGGCTTCACTTGCTGCTTCGGCTGCTTTTTTAGCTTCGATGAGTGATTTCTGTAATTGCTCTATCTCTGTGATGTTAATTGAAACGCCTAAAATTCCAACAAGTTCATTATTTTTATTCTTTAGAGGCACTTTTTGAGATAAAAAAGTGGTTTGAATGCCGTTGACCAATCCTGCTTCTTTTATAGTAACGGGTTCTCCAGATTTCATGACTTGTGTGTTCGTCTGGTTAACTGTTTCTGCTATTGCTTTCCATGGCATGTCGTTATTTGTTTTTCCAGCAATATCTAATCTGTTCGTAAGCCCGATGTTTTTTGCGTGCTCCAAATTGCATCCAAGGTACTGATTGTTCTTATCTAACCAATACACATGTCCAGGAATATAGTTCATCATGTCATGATAAAAAGACAATTCCTCTTCGAGTTCACGAAGACGCTTTTGTAATGCACTATGATCCGGAGTATTGGGTGTTTTTGTCATTTTTAGTATAGAGTGGCGTGTATCAATAATGAATTAATTATAGTTCATTTTCATCCAGTACCATTTCTTCCAGTTTCGCTATAGATAAATCATGGAGTTGATAATTAAGTACTGAATCACAAAAAACGTGATTTAGAAATATAAGACCTGGATTTTCCAAAACACATCCTTCCTTTTGAGCGAAATAAGCATGTTGATTAAACTCTTCCCACTCTTGTGCGATATGAGGTTTTAAATCGTCAGTGCTCTGGATCGCTTCTTTATAAATACAAGGAGTGTCTCTTAAATTACCTGAAAATTGAGGGTGGGCAGCAAAATTAGCCAAAAGAATTTGCATTAATGAGTGTTGGTTTAAACGATTTAGGAACGCTGATGGGGCTTCTGCTGTATGTTGGTAATCAATAACCCCTTCGCAAATAATAGCTGTTTGAGATTGATCGTTGAACTGTGTTGTAAAACAAAATTCCTTTTTATCCAATGAGGGCATGAAACCTAAAATAAGTTCATCATGATAGTGATGTTGCACATATCGAGAGAGCCTGATTATTACTGGAGTATTATCTTGTAATGCGCTTAACAGAATGACTTTGGCTGTTGCGTATTGTGGGAGGTAGCTTCGTTTGTGATCATCATAACGAGTTACTAGTAGTTGATTGAGAATCTTATTGCTACATAGTTTGCTTTTCTTTTGAATAAAATGGCAGGACATCGCAGAGAGTTCTTTTTGAGCGCTGGATACCAGCGATTTGATTTTATTATGAACCAGACCCAGAGCATTTAATGCCTCCAGGCATGTTTTTTCTTGTAGCATAAAAGATGTGGATGGAAATTGTTTTTTAGTTAATGTCAGTACATGTGACAAAAAAACAAATTTAATATCAAAAAGAAACGATTCATCCAAATCAATAAATAGATGGTGTTCTTGAAGATACTGTTCAATCGTTTGTTTGGTATGTCCGCTAATCGGAGGTAAGGTATTCATTTTTTCCAGGAGTTCTTCTATGGCCTGGATAAGTACATCCCATTGATGCCAATTACTGTTTTTTTGGTACTTCTGAACCATTTGCCATAGAGTAAATGCCCTGATATGACACGCATTCTCACAGACTAGTGGATCAAGCGCATACAGCTCGTTGTTTTTAAACAGTTGGGCAGATTGCTGACATAGTTTAAAAAGGTTTGCCAACGTCTCTTTCGGAAAATTAATTAGTTTATGAAGAAAGTCTTGAGGGAAAATAGAAATGAGGTTTGGTGGCATAATGTATCATCCATAATTACACGGACTTGCATTGTACATAAAATGCACACATAAATCAATTGGACAGCATAACCGATGAGTTTATTGTAAGCGCTCGGTAAAAATCAACGTTCAGTACCTATCCAGCCAAAATAAGCAATGGTACTCATTCAATACCAACAGTACTTTAGTTGTTTTGTGACCATAATGAACGGTATTTGACATGAAAATTTCGAATGGATAAAATGTGGCCATTTTAAAGGATTTTGTATCAAATGAACGTGTTAATTTTCCTTCTTTCTCTATTAGTTACAGGCACGACGATTGCAGATAAGCCAAAAGCGAACCCCATATCCAATAAAATTTCCATTTTGCTTTCAGAAAAAACAAATTTTAGTAAAAAAAATAATCGTAAATTAATCGCTTCCTTATTGCTAAAGCAATTGACGCAATTAGATTCTCTAATACCGTATAATACTCCTGCAGAACGTTCTTGGTTAGAAAAGGAAAAGGTACAATCGAATAAACGTAGTAAACGATATCTTCATATGCTTGATAGCGCTATTTTTGCTAAATGGTGGTTGAAGGATCGTATTTCTGTCACCAGTGACTGGTTAAAAGAAAATCAATCAGATAATATAACTGAAAAACAGGAAGCCTTAAATTGGATCGCTATAATTTATACCTTAACACCTGAGTTAGATATGTTTAATCAAAGCTTAGGAAGGCGCCGTCAATTTAACTTTTTATGACGTAAGCAAAGAGAGCTTGGCGAATTT
>NZ_CALMPD010000166.1 GCF_937871865.1 uncultured Legionella sp. | reverse complement strand
ATTTCCTAAGTTAGTAAGTGTTCCTATAGTGGCACGGGAACCTAGACCTCCACCTCCAGAGCCACCACCACCGAGGAAGGCATCTGTGGAAAGAGTGACAGTACCTCCATTACCTCCAAAACCGCCTCCACCAGCACCTCCAGTGCTTCCTGTGGCTGTAATAAAGCCGCCATCCCCGCTAAAGCCACCACCTCCGCCTCCCCCTTCATTGCCAGTAGACGCAGCGCCTAGATAATTTCCTCCTTTGCCACCAATTGCTGCGCAGTTGTTTATCGAGACATTCATTAAGGTGATTGATGGATTTGAGCCATTTAAAAAAGTTTGAGGTGCGTAAATTGCTCCCCCAGCCCCCAAGCCCCCGCCGCCGCCAGAAATTCCATCTCCGCCATCGCCTCCTTTGGCTGCCAGGTTTTCAAAATTCATGTTTTGGATCGTGACATTTCCCATTGGGATGAATAATCCTCTGTACGTTTTATTGTTACCGTCAATTGTAACTATGGAGGTTGGGCTTGGGTTGCCAATAGTAATACTCACGGGATTAGGAGAGTTGTTTATAATAGGAAGAATTCCGTTAAGTTGAATCGTCATTGGTGAATTAAACGTAATCGCATAATCATCGGGCAGCATGTTTAAGTTTTGATTCATCGAATTCAAGCAATATCTCAGATCGCCTGGCTCTCCTATACCTCCAGGATTGTTGTCTGTGTTCAGGGTTACATTGAGTGTTGTCAGGGCATATAAAGAGGGAGAGGCGAAAAGAAAAATCCAATGAATCCAAGACTTTAACATGGGAAACCTGTAGTTATTTTTTATTTCCATCATCGTAATATGTAAAAAAAAATTATTCAATATTCCAATTCAGAGAGAGTGGGAATTTGATTTTTTTAAATAAATTTTTTGTCTATTGGCTCAGTTCTGCAATCAAATTTAATTTCGATTGCCTGATACAATTTTGGGGAAATAATGAGATATACTTCGCAATATTTGAAATGTTAACAGTCCTGGTTCAATACGATTAATTCTTATTAATCAAATGGAGCAATTTTTTAAATGTTTAATATTCCTGCGATCAGTATCAAATCGCTCAGCAAAATCTATAGTAATGGCTTTAAGGCTTTGAGTGGCATAAATCTCGAAATCAATCGTGGTGAGATTTTTGCGCTCTTAGGGCCAAATGGTGCAGGCAAAACTACGTTAATCAATACAATATGCGGCATTACTCAACTGAGTAGTGGTACTGTCACGGTAGCCGGTCACGATCACATAAAGCAATACAGGCAAGCACGTGCGGCAGTCGGTCTGGTGCCGCAAGAACTTGCAACTGATGCATTTGAATCAGTCTGGAGCACTGTCTCGTTCAGCAGGGGCTTATTTAATAAACCACGCAATCCAGCTTATATTGAAGATGTTTTAAAACGTCTCTCTCTCTGGGATAAGAAGGATGAGCAAATTCGGCATTTATCTGGAGGCATGAAGCGCCGAGTTATGATTGCCAAAGCACTTTCTCATGAACCTGAAATTTTGTTTCTGGATGAACCTACTGCCGGAGTTGATGTGGAGCTGCGTAAATCAATGTGGGAGCAGGTGCGGAGCTTACGTGAAACCGGAGTCACCATTATCCTTACTACTCATTATATAGAAGAAGCGCAAGAAATGTCCGACCGTATTGGCATTATAAATAAGGGCAATCTGATTCTTACGGAAGAAAAGAATGTGCTTATGAAAAAAATGGGCAAACGGCAAATGATTTTTGTGCTGCGTGATTCTTTGGCGAGTATTCCTGAGGGATTAAACGAATATCCTCTTACTCTGATTCAAAATGAAAAGGACAGCAATCTGGTTTTAACGTGTGATAATGAAAGTGGAAATGATATTGCAGATTTTCTCGATAGCCTCCAGTCAAATGGCATTCGACCTAAGGATATTTATAGTCGCCAAAGTAGCTTGGAAGAGATTTTTATTAAATTGGTAGAGGCAAAATGAATATTCGTGGCATTAGTGCAATTTATCTTTTCGAAATGAGCCGAACCTTCCGTACTTTAGGGCAAAGCATTGCCGCTCCTGTGATTTCGACGGTGCTTTATTTTATCGTATTTGGAGCAGCTCTTGGTCCACATATGAAAGCCATCGATGGTGTGTCGTATGGGGCGTTCATTGTGCCTGGCCTTATCATGCTTACGATACTTGCAGAAAGTGTATCAAATGCATCTTTTGGTATTTATTTTCCCAGATTTACTGGAACCATTTATGAAATTCTCACCGCACCCTTGTCCTTTTTGGAAGTGGTGGTAGGCTATGTGGGGGCTGCTGCAACTAAATCGATAATGATTGGAGTGCTGGTGCTCTTAACCTCTTTGTTTTTTGTGCCATTACGTGTCGCACATCCATTCTGGATGGTCTTTTTTTTGATAATGACCAGCGTCACCTTTAGCTTACTGGGATTTATTATTGGCATTTGGGCTGATGGTTTTGAAAAATTGCAAATAATTCCCCTCCTGATTATAACGCCGCTAACCTTTCTGGGAGGGAGCTTTTATTCCATTCATATGCTGCCTCCGTTCTGGTATAAATTTTCATTATTAAATCCTGTGGTGTACCTTATAAGTGGTTTTCGTTGGAGTTTTTATGAGAGTGGCGATGTAAGTCTTGCTACTAGTGTAACCATGATAATAACGTTTACTGTTAGCTGTCTTTGTATTATTGGTTGGATTTTTAGAACAGGCTATGGGCTAAAAAAATAATCAAATTCTCTACGAATTCCTATTCTAATTGATCCATAGACGGTGGGACGCGATAAATGTTAAATCCATATCCCCAGAATAACCATAAGTAACCATTTGCTTCCTTATAAGTTGACTTCTGGGCAGCGGTCATTGAGGACTCTTTAGATGGAATTCCTTCTCCTCCGTCATCAGTAGTAGAGGATAACCATCCTCTGTTAACAAATTCAATTCCTATCCCTGTTGTATTCATGCCAGAACCATGATTTTCAAACTCAACCAAATCATTGAATTGCAAAATAGTGGCATCTCTTTTTATCGACATATGGCCTTCTTATTATAAATTTTATTTGAAAGCTGCCTGACGCGTTCAGTATTTTTTCAGAGGCGAAGGTACCAGTGGGAAAATTATAGCCAACACACGATAAATTGATTATTAGCAATGGCTCTGAAAAAGCTCATC
>NZ_CALMPD010000165.1 GCF_937871865.1 uncultured Legionella sp. | reverse complement strand
CAGGTATTAAAAGTCCTGGATAATGATCAAACCTTATTAATTCAGTCAGGGAAGCCTGTAGGGGTGTTTACAACTCATGAAGATGCACCTCGAGTACTTATTGCTAATTCTAATTTAGTGCCTCGCTGGGCGAGTTGGGAACATTTTAACGAACTGGACAAAAAAGGTTTGATGATGTACGGCCAAATGACAGCAGGAAGTTGGATTTACATCGGTTCACAAGGAATTGTGCAAGGTACCTATGAAACTTTTGTTGCTGCTGCAAAAAAACATTACGATGGTGATTTATCAGGGCGCTGGATCTTAACTGGCGGGCTTGGTGGAATGGGTGGTGCACAAACTTTGGCTGGTACAATGGCGGGTGCCAGTGTTTTAGCAGTGGAGTGTGATCTTAGCCGAATCGAAAAACGTATTAAAACAAAATATCTGGATAGATATACTGATAATATTGATGAGGCCCTGGCTTGGGTTAACGAGTCATGCAAGAACAAACAGCCGATATCGGTAGCACTATTAGGAAATGCAGCAGATATTTATCCTCAGTTAGTGCAACGAGGAGCTAAACCTGCATTAGTAACTGATCAAACGAGTGCGCATGATCCTTTAAACGGCTATCTTCCTTCTGGTTGGACATTAGAACAGGCAGTGGAACGAAGAATATCCAATCCTTCTCAGATAGTTGATGCCGCTAAAAAATCTATGGCTGTTCAAGTACATGCCATGCTTGAGTTCCAAAAAATGGGAATACCTGTTTTTGATTATGGTAATAATATAAGACAAATGGCGTTTGAAGCCGGAGAGCTTAATGCTTTTGCTTTCGAAGGATTTGTTCCTGCTTATATCAGGCCTTTATTCTGCGAGGGAGTTGGCCCATTCAGATGGGTTGCTTTATCTGGTGACCCAGAGGATATTTATGCTACAGATGAAATGGTTAAAAAGCTGATTCCTGATGACAAACATTTACACCAATGGCTCGATATGGCTAAAGAGAAAATTGCTTTTCAGGGATTGCCAGCCAGAATTTGCTGGGTGGGTTTAAAAGCTCGGGCGCGTTTAGCTTTAGCCTTTAATGAAATGGTTAAAAACAAACAAGTCAAAGCTCCTATCGTTATCGGACGAGATCATCTGGATTCAGGTTCTGTGGCTAGTCCTAACAGGGAGACGGAAGGAATGTTGGATGGAAGCGATGCTGTTTCTGATTGGCCGTTACTGAATGCTTTATTAAATTGTGCCAGCGGAGCTACCTGGGTCAGTATCCATCATGGTGGTGGTGTGGGAATGGGTTTTTCGCAACATTCTGGAGTGGTTATAGTTGCTGATGGAACAGAAAAAGCAGCAATGCGATTAGCCAGGGTATTACATAATGATCCGGCTACAGGAGTAATGCGGCATGCAGATGCAGGATATGATATCGCGAAGCAATGCGCTAAAGAAAATTCATTATGGTTACCTATGGAATCTCAAGAGGAGCAAGTAAATGTCTGAGGGTTTTATTCTTCAACCAGGGCAGCTGACCCTGCAGTCAATCAAGTATACCATTACTAATGGTTTGCTCTGTTCTTTATCAGATACTGCGTTAGGTTTGATAGCAGCATCCCATCAAACGGTGAAAAAAGTTCTTAAAGAAAAGAGAACTGTTTATGGAATTAACACCGGTTTTGGCTCTTTGGCGAATCAAACGATTTCCAATGAGCATTTGAAACAGTTGCAACGAAATATTGTCTTGTCTCATGCGTGTGGAACTGGCGAGCTTTTACCTGATAACGTCGTCGCACTGATTTTACTTCTTAAAATTAATAACCTTGCTCAAGGATTTTCTGGTGTTCGGCTGGAGTTGGTTGAGGCATTGATGCAGTTATATAATCATAAAGTATATCCTTGTATTCCTGCAAAAGGGTCTGTAGGGGCTTCGGGAGATTTGGTTCCTTTAGCACATATGGCTTTACCTTTGCTGGGAGAAGGGTATGTCCGTTATAAAGGTAAAAAAATAAGTGCACTTGAAGGCTTGAAAATTGCTGGTTTGACACCTATCGAGCTGGAAGCCAAAGAAGGCTTGGCGTTACTTAATGGATTACAAGTATCAACAGCTATTGCATTAATGGCTCTATTTACCTGTGAAACGTTATTTGAAACTGCTGTTATAGCTGGTGCATTATCTGTTGATGCGGCATGCGGTAGTGATGTTCCTTTTGATGAGAGAATTCATCAGGCGCGTGGCCATCAAGCCCAAATCGATGTTGCTGCTATGTATCGAGAGCTCTTGCTTGGCAGTGAGATAAGAGAATCTCACAGGCAATGTAACCGCGTTCAAGATCCTTATTCGTTACGCTGCCAGCCTCAAATCATGGGAGCAGTGCTTCACCAAATGCAATTTGTTGGTTCAACACTTCAACACGAAGCTAATGCTGTTTCAGATAATCCCTTGGTCTTTGCTCAGGATGGCGAAATATTATCGGGAGGCAATTTTCATGGTGAAATAATTGCCATGGCTGCAGATAACCTGGCATTGGCCATTGCTGAAATGGGGTCAAATGCTGAGCGCCGCATTGCTTTATTGATTGATAAAAATTTTAGTGGTCTACCCGCATTTCTGGTAAAAGATAGCGGCCTGAATTCAGGATTTATGATAGCTCATGTGACTGCTGCATCCTGCGCCAGTGATAACAAAGCTCTTGCCCATCCTCATTCTGTTGACAGCTTGCCCACATCGGCGAATCAGGAAGATCATGTTTCTATGGCTACTAATGCGGCACGCCGATTAAATGAAATGAATGATAATACGGCAACTATTCTTGCGATTGAATTACTTGCTGCATGCCAAGGTTTGGAGTTCCATAAGCCTTTAAAAACCTCACCTCAATTGCATGAAATTTATCGACGATTAAGAGAAAAGGTTCCTTCATTTGATAAAGACAGATATTTTGCTCCGGATATTGCTGTGGTGAAGCAAAAAATCTTTGCTGAGGAATTCACGTTGACTAGTTTAAATGTTGAGACCGTAGAGTAGGGGACAAACTAAATGGATTTAAAATCCCAATTTGAAGCATTAGAACGTCAATATAAATTGAATCCTTTCCCTGCATTAAAGGAAAGGAAAAACATACTTCTAGCTATTAAAAAAATAGTACAGCAAGAAGCCTATACGATTGCTGAAGCTGTCAATAAGGATTTTACTCATCGGTCTACTGATGAAACCTTATTTCTCGAAATTTTTCCTACTATAAGAGCAATTGATTATTGTCTGAAGAAAATGAAACATTGGATGAAAAAGAGAAGGCGGAATGTGTCTTGGTTATTTCTTCCTGCATCTGCTTATGTAATCCCTCAACCTTTAGGAGTTATCGGTAATCTGGTCCCATGGAACTATCCTGTATATTTGTCGATAGTTCCTGCTCTGTATGCATTGGCAGCGGGTAATCGAGTTATGATAAAAATGTCTGAATTATCTACCCATACTGGCTTAGTACTGCATTCGTTGTTCCATACAATGGGGCTCGATAATTTTATTCAGGTGGTCAATGGTGGTATTGATGTCTCCGAGCAGTTTTCTGAGTTACCATTTGGGCATCTAATGTTTACTGGGTCGACACGTGTTGGCAAGTTAGTAATGAAAGCCGCTAGCGAGAATCTGACACCTGTTACTCTGGAGTTAGGTGGAAAATCCCCTGCCATTCTCTCGTCTACCATGAATATTAATTATTTTAAGCGATTATTCATGGGGAAATTATTTAATGCGGCTCAAACATGTATTGCTCCTGATTATTTATTAGTTCCAGAAGGATGGGATAGAGTGGTTGAAGCTGAATTTAAAAAATTTATTCATGTTCATTATCCTGAATTAATGAGTAATGATAATTACTCTAGTATTATTACCTCAGACCATAAAGCACGTTTGCTGGATATACTGGATGATGCACGCCTTAAAGGCGCACGCATCGTTGAATTTGGTACAGAAAAATCAAGGTCCAATAAAATGCCAATGTATTTATTGTTTAATGCAACCAATGATATGAAGGTAATGAAGGAGGAGCTTTTTGGTCCTGTTTTACCCGTGTTGAACTATAAAAAATTTGATGATGCGATTGCTTATGTGAATGCCTCTCCAAACCCTCTGGTTTTATATTATTTTGGCGAGAGCAAGCAGGAGAAAGAGGATATTCAAATTCGAACCTTATCCGGTGCTTTGACTATTAACGATACCATAATGCATGTCGCTATTGATGATTTACCGTTCGGTGGTGTTGGTCATAGTGGAATGGGGCAATACCATGGACCGGAAGGCTTCAATACCTTTTCGAAACTAAAACCTGTGTTGGTACAAAAAAGATTCTCACCATGTGTTTTGCTTTATCCACCCTATGGGCGGTTAATGAAACTGTTTTTGACTTGTATTGCAGGCATAAAAACAAAGAAAAACAATGATGAGGTTTCGTGAAGCAATTTTTTTATTCATGAAGAATGTAAAAACCTGGTGGTATAACTGATTTTTCTTGTTATGCTATGGCTCTTATCGAGAACTACAGACTGATTTATTCTTATGATTGTTGAAATTTATACTGATGGTGCCTGTAAAGGTAATCCTGGGCCTGGTGGATGGGGAGTATTATTGCGTTCGCAAGGCGTTGAACGAACATTACATGGCGGTGAAGCGCACACCACAAACAACCGTATGGAGTTGATGGCTGCAATTAAAGGATTAGAGTCGTTAACCAGACCCTGTGAAGTGGAGTTATATACTGATTCCAAATACGTACAACAAGGAATGAAGGAGTGGTTAAAAGGCTGGAAAAAAAATGGCTGGAAGAACTCCAAGAAGGAACCAGTGAAAAATGCAGATCTCTGGGTATTACTGGATAAACTGGCCTCCAGTCATAAGGTGACATGGCATTGGGTGAAAGGGCACTCAGGACACGTAGAAAACGATTTGGTCGACGCATTGGCCAATCAAGGCATTACTGAACTATCATAACCGGGCTGGCTGATGAGACAAATTATATTAGATACTGAAACCACAGGTATTGGACATGAGCTCGGCCACAGAGTTATTGAAATTGGATGTGTAGAGTTAATAGAGAGGAAACTCACTGGAAAACATTATCATGTCTATTTGAACCCTGAACGTGAAGTAGATGAAGGAGCTTTCCGCGTTCACGGAATAAGTTCTGAATTTTTGCAGGATAAACCTTTATTTAAAGATGTTGTATCTGAATTTCTTCAGTTTGTGGGTGGTGCTGAATTAATTATTCATAATGCAGCGTTTGACGTGGGTTTTCTTAATTCTGAATTGAAGCACGTCCAATGGAAAAAAACATTAGAAGAATATTGCGATATTTTTGATACATTGGTTATGGCTCGTGAGAAGCATCCGGGGCAGCGCAATAGCCTTGATGCCTTGTGTAAACGTTACGGTATAGACAATTCTAATCGACAATTGCACGGTGCGTTACTTGACGCCGAAATTCTGGCTTTTGTTTATTTGGCAATGACGGGCGGACAAGCCAGTTTATTTGCTGAAACAGAAGCTGTTTCCAGCAATTCGCAAATTATTTCCCAAGAGCATCGTTCTTTATGTTTGCAAAATCCAGTTATTATCAGGGCTGAAGATACGGAATTGATGGAGCATCAAGACTTTGTTAGTTTTCTTGCCAAGAAATCAGGAGTTAATTATTGGGAAGATAACGCTTAAAAAATCTAGTGCTTTTGATTCCGATTTAACTTTCGTGGTTGATATTTGCATTCGAATTTATCATTTTTTGAAGGTTAAGCTGGCTAATATACCAATTTGAGTTCCTATTCTCGCAGTTCTAGGAGCTGCCATCAATCTTTCAGTTAAACTAGTATTCCCCGCGGCTTGCCGCGGTTCCTTGATAGGAAAGTTTGAAAACCAT
>NZ_CALMPD010000164.1 GCF_937871865.1 uncultured Legionella sp. | reverse complement strand
TTGAAACAGGAATAATCCTGCGTAATAATTACTCACAGACATCAATTCTATTTCGTGACAACGACTATTTATCCACAATTTCTGTGGGTATCTCTGTGAATAGCCCCTTAGTACCTATGTATTATAATAGATATTGGCTCGTGTTATCGAATTAGACAATGTGTTTGTTTGCATATTCCGGGAATAAACTCATCGGTACGTATTTGTATCAGTTATTCTTGGAGCATAGCAACATTCATTATGCTTTGAACTGAGAGGATATAAAATCTCTCAGTTCAAGTGCATTCAGCTTTATCTTTTTTATGCTATTCATCTTTATAACAATAAATTTCAGTCCCATCACCATTCTCTGGTTTTAATATCAATGGAGTTTCTCCTGCAACATTAGATTTGTTTTTTAGACAGCGATAGCCGGAGAACGTGTAGTAGTAATCTCCCTCAGGCATCAAAGAGTCTTTTGCTGTTGTATATGTGTTTGCATCTTCATCTACTGTAATTGGAATGCTTTTCCATGAGTTCGTTTGTGTGTTAATTGTAGATTCTGCAAAAGAAGCTGTAGTAATAAATAGGGTTAACAGTGAACCTGTAATAATTTTTTTCATTTTATAACTCCTTGGCAAAATAGTAGCATTCTTGCTTTAACGAATGGGGTTGTATCTTTACTTTTTTAAATTTAAGAGCATTATAAAATTACAGAAGCCACCTGAAGGCGGTTTCGCATTAAATTCAATAGGCTTTAGCTGATATGGTCTACCTGCTAACTATAGTGAAACTACTTGATAAGTCAAATTTGGTTGGTTAATAATCGTTGTTTACTAATATTCAGAACATAGAATGGTTTGTGAACAAAAGGAATTAATTTCATCAAGAAGGCCAAATGCCAGAAGCTCTTCCATAGCAATTTATCTTCCAGACAGAAGTATATAATTACTGCATCCTCATTCTATGTGTAATTAATGGGCAAAAAGATTCAGAGACAGCACCGAGTGATCTACATGATGCAAGGAATTTCTTATATAAATAAGCTATATTAAAGAATAGTTCTATTATTGCTTGTGGTCGTTGGCAATCACGTCGGGGAGACAAATGGATACGGTGAATAAACCCTATAAGAGACTATGGCGCTCACGGACTAACAGAACAATTGCCGGGGTATGCGGTGGGCTAGGGGAGTATTTTAAAATTGATCCATTCTGGATTCGTGTTTTGTTTATTATCTTTTTTCTGGCGGGAGGTGCTGCTTTTCTTGCTTATGTGATTATATGGCTTTTGGTGCCTCTCGAGCCTTTGGACAAAGGAAAAGTAATGGCCAACAAGGAACCTCATTGATCTTTTCCTATGCGAGCTCCTTATGACACTGAATAAGTGGCTCCTAATCAGAGGTTTTTAATCAAATTGAAGTCAATGAGGTACATGCACTTTATCATTTAAAAGCCGGGCTTGTTCCCACTCAAAATCAACGTACTGTTCGATTAATTTTTTAATTTCTTTCTTTACGCCTTTTAGTGAATAATCCAGGGTGCTAAATTCCTGTGTGCAATCTGAATATTTAGCCTCACCTGTAGCAAGATACACTTTTAATTCATCTGAGAAATTAATCTCATAATTTATAAGAAAATTTTTATATCGGTATTCATACATGGAATTTCTCTCTTAAATTAATTTTATTCAGAAAATAATACATATCCCTAATTCACCATGCCTTGATTTGTATTCAATGAGTTTAGCCGGAATGCTGGTTTTTTCTGTGACGTATCAGTACCAAGCATTAATAAGGAAACCACAGAACCCATAAGATAATTAATTATTTTGATATTCATATGCAATTATTTACTTCCTTGTTTCTAACAATGCCGATAGATAATGAAAAATCGGCCTAAAATAAGCTTTGCAGCACATTTAAACGAATCGTAGTTACTTATTAAGTATAGTAAATGCTCTGTTAATGTCAATTATTAACTAAGAGTCATTTATTTGCTCTTGTTGAGCATTGAGATGCGTATAATGATGTCTTTAAGTTTAAATTAAATTCCATATGTGTTACCGTTGCTCAGTTTTGTGTTTAAGTGGAAACATTAAATGTTTAGTGATTTACCTATAGAATTAAAAAAACAAGTTTTAGATCTTCTTGACGCAAAAATTATCCCTGAGGCGTCTCTTGTCTCTCAAGAATGGCGAAAAATCATAATGGAACTGGCAGGTACTAGATATATGAAATACTACTTTGATGTATATGCTGAATACGATGTTGAGAGTATTCAATTACATCGAAGAACACACATAATTGCTTTTGTAACCGTTCTTGGCGTTGCCTATTGGTTTAAAGAACAGCCTTTAGCTTCATTTACTTTGCTATTGTCATTAATAAGTGCTGTAAATATATATATAATCATGGTTGAAAAACAAAGCTTTGTTCAAGAGTCTCTGCAACGTTACAGCTTTTTCAAAGCATTACAAGACGGGGCGCCTGTTGCTACAGATCATTCAGATGATGTAGATAGTTATAGTATGAGCTGACTTGCTCTGTTATCTGTTACGGCTCGCATTTTATAAATGCATCGGCTCGCAAGAAGAGCACAATATGGGCTCGAATTAAATGCGAATGAAACTAGTTTTAGGCTCAATTTAATTACGCCTATAGAAAATTTGACTCACATTAACTGCGATTAGCCCAGATTAATTGCGAATATAATCGTATGTTAGCAATTAATTTGGGTTTATTGTTGGTTAGTGGTAATTAAAGTGAACCACAATTAAATTATATCTGCATTTAATTTGGGCTACAAAGATGTGATGGTTGCGAGCAGATGCATTTATAAAAGCGAGCCGTAACAGTTATCCTGAACAGATATTTTACATGTTTGAGTTTAATTTTTTTAGACAAACTCCAATGCTGACGCGCTCACTTTATTGAATTAAACAAAACACTCGTTTTTGTTTTTTTTCCTTCCGTTCATTATCCTCCAAGGAGGGATTTACCTCTATCTCTGTAGACATGTGAAAAAACAGATGAGTATTTTCCTCTATAGAAGAGTTTTTTCTATTGGACATATAAGATTCCATGAGAATTCTATCTGTTATTTCTGTTGGTAATTTATTAAAAAGGCAATCTGGGTTCAATTGTTTGTCATTTTCTGTTTTTGCTCCTGATTTTATTAATCTCCATTTATGAGGAAAGCTATCATTAGCTTTCTTTTCATGCTCTAGGCTGGTTTTGAATGTAATTACAGACTTAAGAAAATTGTTGGGTATCTCTTTAATAGATTTAAAATTCAAGCAGAACCATAAGTTATTGTCTTTTTTTATCTGTTCACACAGATAAATATCAGTATCATGCGGATTAATATAGATAATAATGTTGGCTTTTTCGATGTAGTGGTCGTGGAAGCTTAAATTGTATCGCAGCTTGTTCATATTCCAAATTTCAAAGATATAAGAGTTGAGTTCAATCGTAATGAAATCTATTCCGTCTTTGGTGCTTCCTGGATAGTTATTAAGCGTCTCAATAAATGCGGAAACTTCTTCAGGTTCTCCTGTTATTGCTATTGTTATTGAGGTTCTACATGTTTTTTTTTGCATATTCCAACTTTATCTGACGTTATGATGTAAATAATTCATGTTAAGTTATTTATTATGATGGCACATGCAAATTTACATGTGCGAGGGCTTGTTTAACCATTCGGAAATGTATTTACTGGTATCATCAATCGTTCTAACTGCTTGATGATATAATTCATTGAATAATTCACGTTCCCCTGTTTTCCAGTAGCGTTCAAGATATTGACAGGCAAACTTCATTCGAGTTGTGCCTAGATACATTGCTCCGCTTTTGATTTTGTGAGCTATTTTTTCTACCTGAGGGTACTCTTTGTTTTCAAATGCATCTTTAATGCGTTCTTCTTCTTGGGGTATTTCCTGGCTAATCATTAACTTTAGTAGCTCTATCAATACATCATTATTTCCACAGTTTTTTAGAGCAACTTCTGGATCAAATAAGGGATACTGTTCTAGATTAAATAATTCACTGTAATTTTCTGGTAGTTCCTTTTTGGCAAGCATTACAGTCATTAATGTTTTGTCCTGTTTTATTGGGATAAACGTTTTTATGCTATCTATTGCTTGGGACTGAGTGAGTGGCTTGATGATTACTTCATCCATACCTGCTTCAATACAACGCTGCTTGTTATTATCTCCTGCATGACCTGTCAGAGCAATTATCGGGATATGCTGACTTGGTGGCGACAGGCCTCTAATTCGGCGAGTGACTTCAAAGCCATCCATGCCTTCTCCAAGCCCTATATCCATAAAAATTAGGTCGTACTCATTTAGAGTATACAGTTCTAAGGCTCTACTTCCATTGGAGGCAACATCAACTTGACAGGATAGGTTGGTTAACAAGGATTGAGCAATTGTTTGTGCGATGATATTGTCTTCAACAACAAGAATGCGGGCATTACTGGTGAGGTTTGCTGTATTGGCTGAAGGCAAAGGCGTTGTTTCTGAAGTAACATTAACTTCATCAAGCAGTTGCAGTAGCGTCTGACTTGAAGCTGCTAAATTCTCCGCATATTCTCTGAGCCGAGGGTCTCGAGATTCTGATTGCAATACTTCAGAAAAACCGGAAATGCTTGAAAGAGGGGCTTTGATGGCATGATACATATGAGACAAAGGTTCCGTCTTGGTTCTACTGGCTGATTCAGCTAATTTCTTTGCTAATCTGAGTTCCTCTTTCAATTGTTGGATTATATGGAGCTGCTTTTCACTAAGTATAGATAAATTGCTAAGCTCGGTTTCTTTTTCCAAAAGGAGCTGCTGAAGTTTATATAAGGTTTCTTTCGACATTTAACCACTGATTGAACTGGATGCTGTGGTAATTATAACTTAAATTGAACGATATAAAAGTGATATTGAATCTAGCAAGAGCACTGGATTTCACGGATAAACCGCGGAACGTATAAGTCAAGGATTTTTTCATGCGTAGCCTGCTTAAGATGACGCATGGCAATGACAAAGCTAAAGCTCGTGTGATATTCTTCAACATTGTGCGTTACCTTGATTAAGGTGTTAATTTAACGGGCATTATTTGTTGTTTACTTCCATACAACCTTTATAATTAGCGTGAAATTTGTAAAGCGATATATTTGTGAGATTATTTTGATGAGAAGAGTTAAATCCAGGCCTGATCCAACACCACAAAGAGCTGAAGTAGTAAATCTTAGCCATGATGGGAAAGGAGTGGCACGAATTGATGGTAAAGCGACCTTCATACCAGGAGCGTTACCCGATGAACTGGTTGAGTTTCAGTATACCAGGGTAAAAAAAGACTTTGATGAAGGCAAGCTGCTATCCATTATCGAGCCATCTCCTTTGAGAGTGGAACCTAAATGCCCACATTATCAAATATGTGGTGGGTGTTCTTTGCAACATATGAATGAACAAGAGCAAATCCATATGAAACAAGAACAGTTAGTGGATTTGTTAACTCGATTTGGGCATACTTCAGCGCAGTCTATTCTTCCCCCATTGACCAGTGCTCACTGGAACTATAGAAACAAAGCTCGATTAAGTGTTCGCTTTGTTGAGAAAAAACAATCAGCTCTGGTTGGGTTCAGAGAACGAAACAGTCCACGATACATTGCAGAAATAACTCAATGTCCTGTTTTAAATGCCAAAATTGATGCGGATATTATCCCGCTTAGAACATTGATTGCTGCAATGGAAGATAAACATTGTATCGCTCAGATCGAAGTTGCTGCGGGTGATGATGAAATAGCGTTAATTTTCAGGAACTTGAATCCGTTAAATGACCATGATAAACAGCTTCTTGAGCAATTCGCAGAGCAATACAAATACCGAATTTTCTTGCAGTCCGGAGGGCCAGATACTGTTCATTCATTCTATCCAGAACATTCTGGTGATTATTTAAGCTATCAATTACCTGACCAACAAATCACCTTTAAATTTCATCCTACGGATTTTACCCAGGTAAATACTGAGCTTAATCGAAAGATGGTTTCATTAGCTTTGGAGTTAATGGACTTAAAAAGTTCAGATAAAGTGCTAGACTTATTCTGTGGGCTCGGGAATTTTTCCTTACCTATGGCTAAATATTGCGAGCGTGTTGTCGGTGTCGAAGGCAGTAAAAACATGGTCGAGCGCGCTTATATGAATGCCGAAGCAAATGGTCTTCGTAATGTAGATTTTTATGCGGCAAATTTAGATGATGTAGCGGAAGTAAGTAATTTGGTGCAACAATCATTCAATAAAGTTTTAATTGACCCTCCAAGATCTGGCGCTCTGGAAATTGTGAATCAGATTGATGCAATTAATCCTGAGCGTATTGTATATGTATCATGTAATCCCGTAACATTAGCCCGAGATACCGATATACTTGTGAATCAAAAAGGTTATGTTTTGATTAAAGCCGGTGTTATGGATATGTTTCCCCACACGGCGCATGTTGAGTCTATAGCCTTGTTTGAAAAAGGATAATTTTCATGGTTAGAGTAAAAGATACTACCCCTTTGTTAGCTGATGGAAGCATCGATGTTGAAATGTGGCTTCACCAGCTGAGTTCTAAAGGTTATTTGGAAAGTCTTGAGCTCATTCGTAGTGCCTGCACTTTGAGTCAACTTGCAGGGCAGGAGCATGCGACAGAGACGGGACAGTCTTGTTTGCAGCAAGGCTTGTCTATGGCTGATTTGCTTGCCGATTTGGAGGTCGATCAGGAAACCCTGGCTGCCGCGATTATTTTTGAAAACGTTCATTATGCTGATCTGTCTATTGATGATGTAGAAGAGCAATTGGGACATAATATTGCCAAATTGGTCAAGGGCATAGAAAAAATGAGTGCAATGAATAATTTTCAAGCACTTAATAAATACCCGCAAAACAAAAACCAGATTGATAATATCCGCAAAATGTTATTGGCGATGGTGGATGATGTTCGCGTCGTACTGATTAAATTAGCCGAGCGTTTATGTGTTTTAAGAACAGCCGGCCATTTATCTGAAACTGTACGAAAGCAATTGGCTACAGAGGCAATGGAAATTTACGCTCCTTTAGCTAATCGATTAGGGATAGGAGCAATCAAATGGGAAATGGAAGATCATGCATTTCGGCATTTACACCCTGATGATTATAAATCGATAGCCAAAGGTCTTAAAGCAAAACGCCTCGACAGAGATAATTTTGTGAACGCGATAGTCGAGCAGCTCAACCATCAGATTAAGGCTACAGGAGCTCATCATTTTGCGGTCTATGGTCGCTCAAAGCACATTCACAGTATTTATAAAAAAATGCAGCGCAAAAATGTCTCATTGGATGAGATCTATGATGCGACTGCTGTTCGAATACTCGTTGATACCGAAGCCCAATGTTATGAAGTATTAGGTATGGTCCATACCTTATGGAAGCAAATCCCTGCTGAATTTGATGATTACATTTTCAATCCCAAACCAAATGGTTATCAATCGCTGCATACTGCTGTCGAAGGACCAGAAGGGCGAGCATTTGAAGTGCAAATCAGAACCTTTCACATGCATGATTTAGCCGAAATGGGAGTTGCCGCCCATTGGAAGTACAAAGAGGGGGGAGTGCAACGAAAAGAGAGCCATGAACGTAAAATTGAATGGCTTCGAGATGTATTGTCCTGGCATCAGGAAATGGCTACTAATAAAGGGGTGGCTGAAAATATAGCTACTGAATTTTTGGAAGATCGAGTTTATGTCTTTACTCCTGATGGAGATGTACTGGATTTGCAACAAGGAGTTACACCTCTGGATTTTGCTTATCATGTGCACAGTAATCTGGGGCATCGATGCCGCGGAGCCAAGATCAATGGTCATATTGTTCCTCTGACTTATCAATTGAAGACAGGAGATAAAGTAGAGATTCTGGCGGGTAAGGAAATTAAACCCTCCAGAGATTGGATAAATCCTCATTTGAATTATTTGAAAACCGCTCGAGCCAAAGCCAAGGTGTTACATTGGTTTAAAATGCAGGATTACGATGATAACGTACATGATGGACGTGAGTTATTAGATAAAGAATTAAAATCTTTAGGGATCAAATCGGACAAATTAAATGATGTTGCTGTAGCCCTTCACTTTAAAAAAACAGACGATCTTTATGCCAGCCTGGGACGTGGTGATATAAAAATAGGTCAAATCATCAATCGCTTGACACCGCCTGAAACCACTGAACAAAATCTGCTTAAATTTGCCAAACCACAACAGAAGCCAGAAGTCACTGGGAGTGATTTACGTATCGAGGGTGTTGGCAATCTGCTCACCTTTATGGCCAGATGCTGCCAACCGGTTCCTGGCGATGAAGTTATGGGATACATAACCATTGGGAGAGGAGTTTCTATTCATAGAAAAGATTGTCCGAATATCATTCATGCGAGTGAGAAACAGAAACAACGCTTTTTACAGGTAACCTGGGGAACCTCTACCCGTGAAAATTATGTGGTGGATGTGCTGATCAAAGCTTTTGATCGTTCAGAGTTGTTAAAGGATGTGACCTCTTTATTGTCTAATGAAAAGGCTCATGTTTTTTCTTTGCAAACGAATACTAACAAACATGACAATACCGCCTATATCACCTTGACTGTAGAAATTGATGGGTTAAACAGCTTGTCCAGGCTATTGGCAAAACTGGAACAAATCCCCAATGTTTTGGAAGCAAGACGACAAACTTAGAATCAGTTTATTGAACAATAAACGTTACTCGAGGCATGTAAATCTCTCCTATGATAAATTCCATGCTCATGCATTGCTTGGCGGAGAGTAATACCTTTAGTAGGGTCATAGTTAGTAAAGACCAATAATTTGTTCTCTCTCCATTAATGCTTGTTATTTTTTTGTTCAAAATAGTACAATTTGTAACCATAATGGGCTTGGTGAGATATTAAGATGAAAAAACTACATAATGCACATTTAACCGGGACAGCTGATATCATTCATAATCATGGTTTGTCTGATACAGTATGATTAAATGAGTACCCCAGTTATAATATGAGACAAATGTTTTTTAAGCCTTATAAATCAAAAGAAGAATTCATGTTTTGTGTGCGAAATACATTACAACCTGCAGCTATTCTGGCGGTAATGTCTTCTCTTGTGTTTTCTGCGCCTATAGGAGGAGCTCTCATGTGTGGTGTCGCTATTGCTGGTTGTGTGCTCCTTGGTGGTGTTGAGGATCCTTCATTAAGCATCAATCTTACTGAGGAAATAGCTACGCGCACGTTACAAGCAGCAATTAATTTGATTTTATTTCCAGTAACACTAATAACGCTAATTACCCGTAGCATATCAACAATAGCGTCGTTCACAATGGGTGAAGATGAACCATCGATGCCTGAAGAACCTAAAATTATCCCGGAATTGCGTCTGATTCCATGAAGTCATAACATTTATTCCGTATATGAGGGTAATTCTTGCGTTACTCTGTTCGTTATTTTAGTATAGTTTATTTAAAATGAACAGGTTCCTCCTCATTATCATTAAAAGATACTAAATAATAATCCCAGCTACAACCTGTCGATGTTCACTCAATAATACATTATAAGTACGACACGCTGCGCCGATTGACATGCATTCAATACCAATTCTTTGTTTAGATAAATGGCTGATAATTGAAAAGGGTGGGAACTTACCTGTATTCTCATGACCGATAATGATAATTTCAGGAGTTGATTTCAAGAGTAAGTTTAAATATTCGTCATTCATATTCTGAATATTATTTATTGCAACATCAGTAATGATTTCTTCTCTTGAAACAATTAAACTACCTTCATAAATGATGGAATTTATCTGAATCTTGTTATCGCCGTATGCCTGAATCGCGTGTTGTTCTGCGGCTTCTAAATTGATATTCATGGTTTTAGGTATTTCATTGGGTTATAGTGGCTAACAGTATATCACAGAGGTCAATATTATGAGTCAATTTCCACGTATCAAACGCTTGCCCCCCTATGTTTTTAATACTCTAAATCAACTAAAAACAGAAGCACGAGCACGTGGAGACGATATTATTGATTTTGGCATGGGCAATCCTGATCAACCTACGCCACCTCATATTGTTAACAAGCTCATCGAAGCAGTGCAGCGTCCTGATACTCATCGTTACTCCATGTCGAAAGGGATACCACGATTAAGACGTGCAATGGCTCAATGGTACCAGCGTAATTATGACGTGCATTTGAATAGTGAAACGCAAATATTGGCGACAATCGGTTCAAAAGAAGGGCTAGCCCATTTGGCATTGGCGATTAGCGGGCCTGGCGATACGATTTTAGTGCCTGATCCTGCTTACCCGATTCATACTTATGGATTCATTATCGCAGGGGCCAACGTCAAGCAAATTCCTTTGATCAATGAAACACAGTTTTTAGAAGCTGTTGAAGAGACGATTAATAGCAGCTGGCCAAAACCTAAGGCATTGGTTATTAATTTTCCGTCTAACCCAAGCACTCATTGTGTTGAGTATTCGTTTTTTGAACGAGTTGTCGGTTTGGCGAAACGCAATAATATTTGGGTTATTCATGATTTGGCTTATGCTGATATTGTGTTTGATGGCTATAAGGCACCTTCGATATTGCAGGTTCCAGGAGCCATCGATATCGCTATTGAAACCTATTCCATGTCTAAATCATATAATATGCCAGGCTGGAGAGTTGGATTTGCTTGTGGTAACGAAGAACTTGTTTCTGCTTTGACGCGAATCAAATCGTATCTGGATTATGGCACCTTTACCCCGATCCAGGTCGCGGCAATTACTGCTCTGGAGGGGCCTGATGATTGTGTCAAAGAGATTAGAGATCTCTATGAAAAGCGACGAAATCTTCTGTGTGATGGGTTAAATGAACTCGGTTGGACAGTGGAGAGGCCTAAAGCGACCATGTTTGTCTGGGCACCAATTCCTCCTCATTATTTATCCATGGGATCCTTGGAGTTTAGTAAATATTTATTAAAAGATGCTCATGTGGCTGTATCTCCAGGAATTGGGTTTGGTCAGCAAGGCGATGGCTTTGTTCGATTTGGCCTCATAGAAAATAAAGACCGTACGCGTCAGGCTTTAAGAAATCTGAAGGCATTATTTAAGCGAGATGGAATACTGAAGGCTGTTTAGTATGAATGTTGTAATTAATTCTGAATGTGCTGCAATACCTGGTGATGTTACCTTATTAACATCAGAAAAGAATGTGGCCCTTAATTTGTTGTTTAGCCTTGGTTATGACCCTCTTAATCCTCCATTGGGTGATTTGTTACGAACAATTCACCACCTTGAAGGAAATTGGGTCGTTCTGAGTCCGGTTCGGTGGCAGGCAACTCATAATGATGCCATGATCATTGCTACAGATAATGAGTTACAACTGAGTGAACAAGAGTCCAGACACTGGTTTAAATTACTCAGCGATTATCTGTCTGATGATGGTATGATGCTTTATTATCATGATAAACATACCTGGTTATTAGAGGTGACTAATAAGCCTTATCTGAATGCTCGCCCTGTTCACAGGATAATGAATCATTCACTCATGCCTGAATTAGCTCAATTGGATTCTACAATGTTTTGGCAAAAGTTTTTTACTGAATGCCAGATGTTTTTTGCTTCACAACCCAATGCAATGAAGGTAAACGGTATTTGGGCTTGGGGGGCAGGAACGTTAGTAGAGAAAAGGACAGTACCCATTTGTAGCGATGAGTGCTATGTTTTTCTTGCTAGCATTTGTTCTAACAAGGTTACGGTTTACAATTCGTTAATACGTCTTGAAGATTATCCGATCATTCTTCTTAACGAGTTTACTACGTTAAGCACAGAGCACCAGCACGAATTATTAAAAAGCTCAGTTCATTGGTTTTGGAATGACTCCGCCTACGCATATGTCCGCCCTAATTGGTTTACCAGAATTTGGAGAAAGTTCTCTCATGCTCATTAAACAACGTCCAATACCTACACATACTTTAAATCTTCCTGAGGTACCAGAGGTTCTAAAACGCATTTATGCGTCTCGTGGCATTGTTGATGCAGCTCAATTGGACAAGCAACTACAAACCCTACTTCCATTTACCTTGTTAAAAGGGATTAAAGAGGCGTGCATTCGGTTAGAAACGGCATTGCGTATGCAGCAGCGTATTCTAATTATTGGTGATTTTGATGCAGATGGGGCAACCTCTACTGCTGTTGCGATTACTGCATTAAAAGCTATGGGCGCGAAGCACGTTGAGTATCTGGTGCCTAACCGTTTTGAATTTGGCTATGGGTTAACTCCTGCGATAGTTGAAGTGGCTAGCAAATGGCAGCCTCATTTAATTATCACTGTAGATAATGGCATTGCAAGTTTTGATGGGGTTGAAACAGCAAATAATCTGGGGATTGATGTATTGATTACGGATCATCATTTACCTGCCGAAACCATCCCCAATGCCTGTGCAATAGTTAATCCTAATCAAGAAGGATGTACTTTTCCAAGCAAGTCTATAGCGGGAGTTGGTGTTATTTTCTACGTAATGCTTGCTTTAAGACGGCATTTAATTAACGCGAACTGGTTTCGTGACACAAACATCGCAGAACCGAATATGGCCAGTTTTCTGGATTTAGTTGCCTTGGGAACGGTCGCTGATGTGGTGGGGTTGGATCAAAATAATAGAATCATGGTCAATCAAGGCATGGCTCGTATACGCCAGGGACAATGCCGCGAAGGAATTAAAGCGTTAATTGAGGTTTCAGGAAGAGAATGTTCCAGGCTTCGAGAAGCCGATTTGGGATTTGCTATAGCTCCAAGATTAAATGCGGCAGGACGATTGGATGATATGGCGCTAGGTATCGAATGTTTAATCACATCAGATCCACAACAAGCGCGAAATTATTGCACCCAGTTAGATGAGTTGAATCAAGAACGCAAACAAATTGAAATGGAGATGAAAGAGCAGGCTATGCTTGCCTTGGATAAATTGTCTCTTAATCCAGATAAAGACAATCATTTACCAATTGCATTGTGCCTGTTTGATAAAACCTGGCACCAGGGCGTGATTGGAATTCTGGCTGGAAGAATGAAAGAGCGCTATCATCGGCCGGTGATTGCCTTTGCCTGGGTCAGTGACGATGAATTAAAAGGTTCTGCGCGTTCTGTCCCTGATTTGAATATACGAGATGTGTTGGCTGCTGTTGATAAAGATCATCCAGGATTAATTACGAAATTTGGTGGCCATGCCATGGCGGCTGGATTAAGTATTAAGCCAGAATTTTTGGATACATTTCGTAAGGCACTAACTGATGAAGTCAATAAACATCTGAGCTTGTCGCAATGTGAAGGGGAACTGTTAACTGATGGTCCATTGTTACCTGGCGAATTTTCCTTGGAAACGACACAGTTGATTCAGCAAGCCGGCCCCTGGGGACAACAATTTGTTGAGCCGGTATTTGACAATGTATTTGAAATTCTTGATCAGCGCATTGTAGGAAAAAATCATTTGAAAATGACTTTGGCACTGCCCAAAAGCACAGTGCAGGTTGACGCGATTGCCTTTAATATTGATTTAAAAGCTTGGCCTAACCATCGAGCCAAAAGCATTCATGCTGCCTATAAGCTGGATGTTAATTTCTTTATGGGGAAATCCAGGTTGCAGCTGTTAGTTCAGGCAATGAATTTAATGAGTCCGGAGGAACGTCGAAGAGATTAAATTTTGCGCAAACTACTGGTCTTGAGATATAATTCCCATGGATTAGTACTATGAATATGTTTTTAATTTTATATATGGTGATACTTCTTGTCTTCTAAATTATCAATTGCTCCTATGATCGATTGGACCTACAGTCATTTTCGTGTCCTGATGCGCATGCTCGCACCTCATGCACTTTTATACACTGAAATGCAGACCACTGGTGCAATTGTCAATAATCCTGCACGAGCTCTTTATTATACTGACGTTGAGCACCCAATTGCTCTGCAATTAGGTGGTTCAGATGCTCTGGCTTTAGCCGCATGTGCAAAGAAAGCGGAGAAAGATGGGTATGATGAAGTTAACCTTAATCTGGGATGCCCAAGTGACAAGGTTCAGGCTGGTCGATTTGGCGCGTGCCTGATGAATGAACCACAGCAGGTGGTTGATTGTATTCGAGCGATGAAGCAGGCCGTGAGTATTCCTGTTACAGCGAAAACAAGAATAGGTGTTGATAACCAGGACAGTTATGCATTTTTTAGTGACTTTGCTCATCGCCTTGTTGAGGCGGGTAGCGATAAATTAATTGTTCATGCACGAAAAGCCTGGTTAAATGGATTGAACCCAAAGCAAAATAGAACTATACCTCCGGTGAATTATGATTATGTTTATCAGATTAAACAGGAGCTTCCGCAGATCCCGGTAATTATTAACGGTAATGTTTTATCAATTGATGAGATCACCAAACATCTTAATTATGTTGATGGAGTGATGCTAGGGCGCTTGGCATGCGATAATCCCTATCGAATTGCTGAGATACATCATGCTTTATATCCTGAATCAATGTTAATTAAGCGCAGTCAGTTGTTTGCTCTTTATCTGGATTATTTAATTGCGGAGTTCAGTAAAGGCATTCCTTTGAGTTTATTGGTAAAACCAATCTTTGGATTAGCGCATGGATTACCAGGAGCAAGTCAGTGGAAACAAAAATTAATGCACGTACTACAATCAAAAAATACAGATCTTTTTTCTGAATTGACTCATTATTTACAAGACATAGAGTCGATCAAGGACTATGAAACCCTATGAGCAATGCACTACTTACCGTTGTATTATTAGTTCTTTCAAACACCTTTATGACTTTTGCCTGGTATGGGCATTTGAAATCATTTACAAACAAACCCCTCTTAATGGTTGTATTGATTAGTTGGGGAATTGCTTTTTTTGAATATTTATTACAAATACCAGCGAACAGGATTGGTTATACAGAAGCAAATTTTAACTTATCTCAATTGAAATTTATGCAGGAAGCTATTTCCTTGTCCGTTTTTGTTCCTTTTGCCATGTTGTATATGGGACAAAAAATTACCTTAAATTATCTTTGGGCTGGTTTTTGTTTGCTTGGCGCTGTGTATTTTATATTTAAGCCCACATAACGGGCATTTTGAACAAATGATGAAAGGATACATTATCAAGTTTGTACTTATGCCTCCTAAAAGTTGATTTAACTGTAATTAATCATGTAAATATCATGTATTCGTGGCATTTTATACTATTTTCTAGTACATTAATGAGTTTGTTATTTAGAACATCCAGAGGATTATCCAGGCCATGCTGAATACGTTGATTAAGAAAATGTTTGGAAGCCGAAATGAGCGTACATTACGGCGTATGGAAAAGGCAGTATTGGCCGTTAATGCGTTTGAATCGCAGATGAAAGCGTTAACTGATGCTGAATTGGCAGCCAAAACAGAACAGTTCAGAGCTCGTTTTAAAGACGGAGAAAGTCTTGATGAGTTACTTGCTGAAGCCTTTGCGACAGTCAGAGAAGTTTCTCTTCGTACTTTAGGACTTCGTCATTTTGATGTGCAGTTAATTGGCGGTATGGTTCTTCACGAAGGGAATATTGCTGAGATGCGTACCGGGGAAGGTAAAACTCTGGTTGCTACTTTGCCTGCCTATCTGAATGCTATTAGTGGACGTGGCGTGCACGTGGTGACGGTGAATGATTATCTTGCCAAACGTGATAGCCAATGGATGAAGCCTATATTTGAGTTTTTAGGGCTGACCGTAGGTGTTATTTACCCAGATATGTCCCCGAGTGAAAAACGAGCTGCTTATCAAACTGATATTGTTTATGGGACGAATAATGAATATGGTTTTGATTATTTGCGGGATAACATGGCATTCAGTCTTGCAGATAAAGTTCAACGTGAATTGAATTTTGCTATCGTCGACGAAGTCGATTCTATTTTAATCGATGAAGCACGAACTCCCTTGATTATTTCTGGTGCTGCTGAAGACAGTTCCGAACTGTATATTAAAATTAACAAATTGATCCCCTTGCTGAAAAAACAGGAAGAAGAAGGCGATCAAGGGCATTTTACCATAGATGAGAAACAGAAGCAGGCTCATCTGACTGATGCAGGACATCAGTATATAGAAGAGTTGCTCACCAATGCTAATTTACTTACTTCTGGTGAAAGTCTGTATCATGCTAGCAATATCATGTTGATGCATCATGTTAATGCTGCTTTAAAAGCACATGCGATGTTTCATCGTGATGTTGACTATATAGTTAAAGACAATCAGGTCATTATCGTTGATGAGCATACTGGACGTACCATGCCAGGTCGACGTTGGTCTGAGGGCTTGCATCAGGCTGTTGAAGCTAAAGAAGGCACCGC
>NZ_CALMPD010000163.1 GCF_937871865.1 uncultured Legionella sp. | reverse complement strand
GATTTATCTCAATGGTCGCATCGTCTGGGTGGTGAACTAAAAGATTTTCAACCCGCTAAAATGTTACCCGATCGCAAACTGATTAAAGTCATCTCTCGCCAAGATGTCATGGGAATTAATGCCGCCGTGCAAGCTGTAGAGCACAGTCAAATGATTTCTTACAGAGACTCTCTGGAGTCTGCTGATGCATTTAATGAACAAACTGCGGTGTATGTTGGGTCGCCAGGAAACAAATATTTTCAACAATATGATTTTTTGCCTTTATTAGCTAAAACAGAAGGCGACATGCAACCTTTTGCGAAACAACTCTTTGATGAAGTGCATCCTATGTGGTTATTACGTATTTTGCCTAATAACGTACTTGCCTATACCGGTATTACCTACGGCTTTAAAGGCCCAAATCATAATGTTACTAACCATGCAGTGGGCGGTACTCAGGCAATATTAGAAGCTTATCATGCAATTCGTAGCGGACAGGCTGATAGGGCAGTAGTCGTTGCTTATGATATGGGTATTGAACCGCAATCATTATTTTATTACGAGAAATTAGGAGTAGTCAGCGAGCGCCATTTAAAACCTTTTGATGAAGAACATGATGGAACGTTGTTGGCAGAAGGTGCGGCAGCACTCGTTCTGGAGAGCGAAGCAAGTGTTCGAGCTCGTTCCGCCACGTGTTATGGTGAAATTATTGGTGGCTTGTCTGCCAGTGAATCTAACGGATTGTTTTCCATTGAATCAGATGGCCAGCATTTGACGGCCTTGATCGAACGTACTCTTGAAGTGGCAGATCTGAAATCAGAGCATATCGGATTAGTAGTTGCCCATGGAAACGGCAATGGCAAATCTGATGACAGCGAAGCTCAGTCAATCAGGACTGTTTTTTCCGGGCATGAAGTTCCTGTGACTGCATTTAAATGGTCTATGGGGCATACGTTATGTGCATCAGGGGTATTGGATGCCGTAATGACCACTTATGCACTGGAGGCAAATTGTGTTCCAGGAATTGCTAATTTAAACAATATCGCATCTTCTTGTGATGGTTTATCTCTTAGTGCAACTCATCGAAACATTCAATCCAATTCTTGTGCGTTGATGATCAATCGAGGATTTGCAAGCATGAATGCCTGTTTGGTGATTAAAGCCTGTGACTAAATTAGAACAGCAGATTCAAGCATTGCCGATAAGCTTGGCCGGACGGTTCATTTATCGTTTTTTGCCTTACAGACGGCGATTAGTGCATGCGAATATTAACCAGGTTTTTAATAATCAACTAAATGATGCCCAGAAAGTTCATTTAGCAAAATCTTATTATTCACATATCGCCAGATCAATCAGAGAAGCACTGCAATTACGTTTTATGAGTGAAAAAAAATTGCGTGAACAGGTTTCTGTTATTGGCCATGAAAAGATGCTGGCAGTAGTTGCTGAACAAAAAGGTGTTTTAGTTGTAACCGGGCATTTTGGTAACTGGGAATTTGCTCCTTTAGGTGGGGTACTGAGTTTTAAAGAGTTTCAAGGGCAATTTCATTTTATAAGACGTACTTTAAGGTTTAAAGCGCTGGAGCGTCTGATGTTTAAGAGCTATTACCAAGCTGGCCTTAATGTGATACCCAAGAAAAATTCTCTGGAGCAGGTTTGTGTGGCCCTGGAAAAAAATCATGCGGTAATTTTTGTGCTGGATCAGCATGCCTCTTTGGTTAATCGTGATGGTATTGCCGTCGAATTTTTTGGCAAAAAAGCCGGAACATATCGCAGTTTAGCTACTTTATCTCGTAATACTGGTGTTCCTGTCATTCCTGCTGCCGGCTATCGTTTACCAAATGGCAAGCACGTCTTGGAGTTTCATGATCCTATTCCCTGGAAGGACTATGAGTCAACACAAGAAGCACTGTATCAAAATACCTTAGCCTATAACCAAGCTTTGGAACAGATTATTTTGGAACATCCTGAACAGTGGAACTGGATGCACCGGCGCTGGAAGCTGGGTTGAGCGGTCGTCTTTAACTCATCAATCGTTCAACCGGTACTCAAATACGTTCGCTCAACGGGTTGTTTCTTTGAGACAAATGCGCTTGCTGTTTGGTTTTTTCCAAATCCTGATCGTGTTCTTTTCATTCTCGCATTTGTTGCTTCCCACTTTAATATAATTCAACCTGTATTCAGAAATGTTTGTTTCGCTGTATTATTTAGCTGTGTTTTATGTTTTGCTTGTCTAAAATAGAAATATAAATATTTATCGTCTGTTGGCTTGCCTTAATGGCCGCAACGTCTTGATTGTGGGAGCAGCTGGATGGCTACAGTGGCCGAATGGTGGATGTGGGCAGGCTTTTTAGCATTTGTAGTCGTAATGCTTTTTATCGATTTATTTTTATTTGGCGGGCGTAAAGCGCATAAAGTATCAAACCGGGAAGCTTTGGTCTGGACCATGGCTTGGATTCTTTTAGCTTTGCTTTTTAATTTAGTGTTATGGGCCTATCTTAATTATATTTCCGGTGCGCAGGTTGCTAATGAAAAATCGCTCGAATTTCTCACTGGTTATTTAATTGAGAAATCGTTATCGATGGATAATATTTTTGTAATTCTCTTGGTGTTTAATTATTTTTCTATTCCTGAGGAATATCAGCGACGCATTCTGCTCTTGGGGGTTCTAGGTGCCATCGTTATGCGCCTCATTCTTATTTTAGTTGGTGTCTGGATGGTGAGTTCGTTTCATTGGATATTATATCTTTTTGGCGCGTTTCTGGTGATTACAGGGATTAAGATGTTGTTTTTCGCTGAGCAGACACTTGATTTGGAACAAAATGTGTTATTGAAACTGATGCGTAAGCATCTGCGTATAACTAATATTCTTCATAAAGAACGGTTTTTCATTCACCAGGAGGGATTAATATATTGTACGCCATTATTTATCGTTCTGGTTTTTGTTGAGATGACTGACCTTATTTTTGCCGTAGATAGCATTCCCGCTATTTTTGCTATTACAAACGATCCCTTTATTGTTTTTACATCTAATATTTTTGCGATCATGGGATTGCGTGCTTTATATTTTCTCCTGGTTCATATGCATCAGCAGTTCCATCTCCTGAAATATGGGTTGGCATTAATTCTGGTGTTTGTAGGGGTGAAAATGCTTATAGCTGAGTGGTTTAAAATACCTATATTTTGGGCATTGGGTATCATCATGCTTACTTTAGTATCATGTATGGTATTAAGTCTTTATCAGAGTGGTCGGAAATAAATTTCTCATATCGATATGTAATTATTGCCTGGCTATTACCTTATCGCCAGGCAAACTATTTAAAGAGAATGCATTTGAGTCAATGAGCAATTGGGCGTTTTCTCCTTTGCTGGTGTTGAAGCATACCCGGAAAAAAAACTTCCTACCCCGCCTTGGGCCCAGCTCCAAGCATTGGTTACCATATCTGTAACTGTTTCTAAACTTATGGGCATTTCTGAGGTCGTCTGCGTTTTTTCTCCTGCTAATTGCGTTACAGGATGCAGCGCAGGTAGAATACAATTTAGTTCATTGATCGTTGTGCGTACTCGTGATGAATCATTGTTCGGTAAAATCGCGGTGTTATCTTCCTGAATTTGTTTTACTAATAAATCCCTTTCCATGTGATTACCTTGACGTAGTCTTAGTTCAAGAAGATGGAAGTGATTTGAATCCAGGAGTTGATTATTTTGGGCTAACCAGGATGCAATTTCTTTATCTTGTTTACTGTCGATAATAAGTCTATGAAATACATTGTTTATTCTGTTTCTTAAACTTAATTCGTCTTGAGGTGATAGTGTTGGGGCAGCACTTAGAGTCTTCACTAAATTATCAAGCTCTTGTACGGTGGGCTTGTTTTCCAGTTGGGTCAGACTTTTTGCGAGCGTAACTTCTGGTTTTTCAAAAGGAATAGTTGTTTCGTGTACCGTAGTGATTGTTCTTGATGGCGCTTCTTTGCTCTGCTCATAATATGGTGCAACAAGTACTGGCAGTTTAGGAGAAAAGAATCCGGTCCAGCCGCTTTTCCAGCAGCGAATTAGCCAGTGAAATAAGCCAGTAAAAAATCCTGTATTCTCACTAAACTCTAATTCCAGTTTTGCTTCAGATAAAGCCTGGTTTGCTATTTTAAGGGTTGCTTCGTCTTTCTTTGCATCTAATTTTTTAAGTGCTTCTGTACATAATTCTATGACCACTTTATAGTTTTTTATGCCCGCTTGTTGTCCAAAATGCTTGATGGTTCTTTCGGCATCGTATTTGAAGAGCCAACTTCTTATTTGTTCATCATATAATTCGGGATACAGTAAAAAAGAAGTATACAGGGCTTCTCTGGCTGATCTTTTTAATTCTGAACGATTCATAAGAATAGCCGTCAGATAGAGGTTTCTACGTTGGAGCTCGGTACAGCCTTCCTGTAAATAATATCCGAGATAGTCTTGTATTAATTTGCTGAGGGTTTCGCCGCTTCCATTGAAGTGCAATAGATAATAATCGGTTGCTTTTACTAATTTCTTTTGTTTCGCCAATAAATCAATTAGAGAATTTTCTGATATGCTATTTTTATCGGTTATTTTTTGAGATTCTTCTGTTTTTGTCGGATGCAAAAAGCTGTGGAGAAAACCACGTTCTTCCGTTTTTACCGGTTTAGAGCTTTTAAACTGAATGGGGTGATTCATTCTGTTACAATTGAGCTGATTATTCGTGTAAAACATCTTCGTATCACCCGATTTTGCTTGGATTCTTAAAGCATGATTAATTACTACGCTAGTTTTTTGGTTTAATTCGCTGAATTGTTCTATCTTATTTAAAGACAGGAGAAGTTGTATTGTTTCTAAGGAGAGTGGATGGTTTTGATTTAATAGTAGTTCCGTTAATTGGTGGATATAAGTAATATAATGTTCGTGGTGCTTTCCATTTAAATAATGTTTGATTGCCTGAGCGAGATGTTGTTCGCTATCACCTTCATAAAGTAGTTTGAAATCCGGCTCAAATAAATCCAGGTGCTCCAATACTCGCTCCATCAGTTCTTCTTGTTTTTGGCCATTCATTAGTTGTATTTCTGATAGTACTTCTGAACTGACCGATTTGCTTAAATGAGCAAGAACATAAAAGGCATTGGGCTGCAATGAATAGTGATTTATCCAGTATTGGATCAGGATTTTATGAGGAAACTGGTCAATGAGTGCATCTATTTGCTCCTTTTTTAACAGATGAAAGTGAGGCACAGAGCAAAGAATGCTTACAGCGGCTTCCGGCTGAAGCGTATCAATTTGTTCTATCGTTAGATATTCAATAGCCAGCTGATGAATTAACGGATTCAATCGTGAGGGTATATGTAATAAATTATTGGTCAAACGGCCAAGAACCGATTGTTCGCTCAAACGCTCTAAATAGTGTGGGATACTTAACAGGTAAACAATGAGGAGTGATTTTACCTGGCTATTTTGGGTAATATTAATTAATTCCAGTAATTCTTCGGAGGAATACTGATTTGTTTTCAGGACATTTAAAAAGAGGTTTTGAGTTCCGGTAGTTTCAATAATCGATGTCACATATTGCGGGGTAAGGAGTAGTATTTTTAATAGTTCAAATTTCATCATTGCATTACTTTGCATAATATCCTCCAATCTGATTCGAGAGATTATTTGATTCTCGCTAGCAATTCATGTTTTAAATGCTCCTTGGCAGGAATTAGGATATTTATCAGAAGCGTAACAAAACCTCATTAATATGCTGTCCTGGTTGTGAGTCATTAAGTGTATGAGTTGCTCGAAAATGATATTAGCATGTTCATTGTCAAGGCAGAACATCATGCTGTGCTTATTTTGTTTTGGTGGTTTTGAGGGAATGGGGACCTTCGGGGAGAGTAGACTGATTGGATCACTCCCAACCGCTCCTCCTGATAGAGCAGTGCCCCTACTTTAGTTGACGGTGCCTTTCCATAATTATTAGAGGTCATTGAAACTGGTTGGCTGGGACACTTTGTCCTGCTTCATTAATGACACCGTTCAAATTGTTGTCTTGTTGCGGTTTTGTTGAAGAGGATTGATTGACCATAGGATGGGATTCAGGAGGATCGTCTGCAATTAAAATAAGAGGAAAAGCACTTAATGAGAACAGAACAGCATATAACGGCAAGCGTTTCATCTACATCGTCCCTGTGTATTTGTAATACAGTGATTATAGACTATTTATTTTAGTACATTATTTATAATACGTTTGCCAGTAGGACAGGCCAAAACAAGTTTTATCGATAGCCGTGATATTGCTGCGGTTGTTGCTACCTTGTTAGCCACTGATGAGTTTAATAATCAAGCTTTTGATCTTACTGGCTCAGAAGCATTAACGCATGACGACATGGCGCAAAATATTTCCCAAGCGATTAATAGAACCATTTTATTTCAAGATATAAGTCCGGAGTTGTTAAAAAGAGATCTGTTGGATAAAGGGATTCCTGAAGACTATTCTGATTTTATGCTCTTAATTTTAAGCTATTTGAAAGCAGGTTATAACAGCAAAGTGACCCATGATGTCGAACATATAATTGGCAGGCCTCCTCTAAGTGTTAGTTCTTATATACAACAACATCAACAATGTTGGTTGTAATTTCCGTATGGGAAAATGAACCATTACTTATGGTTCATTTTCATGCGCACATTGAATATATGATTCGCTTTAATCTCTGTTGATTTAAGAGTGCATCATTCTGACTTATCTCTTTATTAACGTTTCAATTCTTATCGATAAACATGGTATGTTAACTGATAAAAATGCAACTATAATAGAAGATTCATGATGAATCATTGATGGATAAATCCGTTACCACTTATACCATTGTGTAATCAAAAGGAGAGATGATGACAATTAAAGTATCCGGTTATGCTGCACATTCAAAGAGCAGTGCTTTAGAACTTTTTTCTTTCGAACGACGCGAGCCCCGTGCCGAAGATGTAGTAATCAATATTCTTTACTGTGGTATTTGCCATTCCGATATCCATACCGCGCGCAGCGAATGGGGCGGTACCCAGTATCCTTGCGTTCCTGGGCATGAAATCATAGGCCGCGTTTTGGCGACAGGCAGTAAGGTTAGCGATTATAAAGTTGGTGAGTTGGTCGGGGTGGGGTGTATGGTGGACAGCTGTCACCGTTGCCAGTCATGTGATGAAGGATTAGAACAATATTGTAATAATGGCTTCACAGGTACTTATAATGGCAAAGATAACATTGGCGGTACGCCGCATCCGTTTACCCTCGGAGGCTATTCAGAGCAAATAACTGTTGATGAACGCTTTGTTGTTCGCATACCTGAAAACCTTGATCCTGCTGCTGCGGCCCCATTGTTATGTGCTGGAATCACTACTTATTCTCCTTTGAAGCATTGGAATGTTGGTCCTGGTTTAAAGGTTGGCATCATCGGTTTAGGTGGATTAGGACATATGGGGGTGAAATTTGCTCATGCGATGGGAGCAGAAGTCATCATGATTACTACTTCACCGGAGAAAGGTGCCGATGCTAAAAAACTTGGTGCAGACCATGTATTGCTTTCTACTGATAAAGGAGCAATGAGTGCGGCACAAAACAGTTTTGATTTCCTGCTAAATACTATTCCTGTTGGCCATAATGTTGATCCTTATATGGCATTGCTGAAACGGGATGCGACTATGGTTATTGTAGGGGCGGTTGAGCCATTAACACAAGTCAATGGTGCCCCCTTAATCTTTGGCCGCCGCCACATGGCAGGATCGCTGATTGGTGGAGTACCCGAAACGCAAGAGATGCTCGATTTTTGTGGCAAGCATAACATCACTTGCGACATAGAGAGAATCAACATCCAAGAAGTGAATGAGGCATATGATCGAACCGTAAAGGGGGATGTGAAATATCGCTTTGTTATTGATATGGCGTCGCTTAATAAAAAATAAGCACAGCTTACATGCTATCTCATTGCACTCTTAGTAGTTAAGCTCGGTTATAATTTATTATAACTTCTATCTTGTGGGCCAGGCACTTGACGTATTTGGCTCATCATCAACCAAGTAATTCTCATTCAAGTGCTGTTCTGGCAGTGCCTATGGCTCTAAATGTCGAACTCTGTTTGTTCGTCGGGCCTATATTTACAGCTCGGTGGTTTAGGAACATAAGGTGCCTTCATAAACAAAGGTTGCAGGCCCCGTTAATGAAATGGGGCCGCTCAATTGTGGCCAATCAATGAGCAAGTCCCCTCCTGGCAGGCTGACTTTGATTTGCTGGTCTAAATGATAATACAGACGACCAATTGCTGCTGCCGCCACAGCCCCACTGCCACAGGCTTGGGTTTCGCCACTGCCTCGTTCATAAACTCGTAATCTGATGTGATTTGGAGCGACTATTTGCATAAAGCCAGTATTGGTCTGCTCAGGAAAGCGGGAATGGACGCTGATTTTTTTCCCTATAGTGTCTACAGGAGCTGAATCTATATTGGGTACTGATAGTACGGCATGAGGATTTCCGACATTAATGGCATGTATTAAAATGGACTGTCCATCTTCCAGAGCAATCGAATATTCTGATGATTGACCATCATTTATTAATGGAATGTCGTGAGGCGCCAGTTTGGGGATTCCCATATTAACACTTACAGTATTATCCGGGTTGATAATTAATTCCATAGATGTGGTTTTAGTAGCCACTGTTAATTGATTTCTAGTGGTTAACCCATAATATTGAGTAAACAAGGCAAGACAACGGGCTCCATTACCGCATTGTCCCACCTCCTGACCGTCGGCATTAAAAATACGGTAGGTAAAATCGATTCCTTGTCGAGTTGGTGCTTCAACGAGCAACAATTGGTCAAACCCTATGCCGGTATGACGATTTGCTAATGTGGCTATGTATTGGGGATTCAGATCGATTTTTTGATTGATCCCATCAATGACCATAAAGTCATTCCCCAATCCGTGCATTTTTGCAAACTTGATACTCATAAGCTCACTCCTTTGGACTGGTGGTCATTGGCGGTTTTTTTTCTGGTCCTGGCATATATAAGGGGCCTTTTTGGCCACAGCCCGCTAATAAGAGTAACGTTGCCAATAGGGATAAAGAAAAACTAAATCGGATCATGTAAAAAGCCATTGGTTAAAATCAAATTATATGAGATTTGCGGCTAAAAGAGAAATCAGCTCAATTTACAAAGTGATTTTTGGCTCATCAACATCGATCTCACCAACGTGAGTAGCATGTTGCTCACCAAGAATACCTCTTAATGTGTTTATCGTGTCATGCATACTTCTGCTAATCCGTTGACCAGATTGAGGGTTAATATAGAATATTTCGTTACATTTCTTACCATTTTCTGTCCAGGACAGCTTATAATTTAGCATGTCAGGAATCAGGGCATTTTCGCTATATACTGGTTCCACTTCTATATCAATTTTATCTGTATCTTCATCGATCAGTTTGTTTTTGATGAAATTTTCTACCATTTCAAGCGTATTATAGTTTGCTGATGCAGTTGATGGAACCAGGTTTATGATTTCGTGTTCCTGATTATCGGAATATAGGTCTTCAATTCCACTCAGAAAATGAGCAATAAGGTGTGCCCAATGATATGAACGCCCGTCAGCTGATTGAATTTCTATTCCATGTGCCCTAAATACATCGCTTGCTTTCGCATTCATTTGTGCATTTTGGCTTATTTTCCTAGGCATTCCCGAGCGTTGGATAATTCCTGCCAAGGTTGCCGTAAATTTGATAGTATGTGCTCTATCCAATTGTAATTTAGGTAATTTAGCATGGATTTGCGCTGTTGTGACATTACGAACATCTACTCGGCCTTGTTTTGGTTCTTTTCCAATTGGTGTGCAATGCTTGAATAGCGTTACTCCATCTCTGGTGTATACGGGTCTGGCTGTTGTTCCGCCAGGGGTTCGAACTACAAAAGGATAACGCTTATCCGGTGTCGCAGGTGTTAATTCACAGCTTCTTGCTCCTGTTGGCGGGAGCTGTACTTCCATATGTTCATCCCCGCGATTAAAAATAAATAGATTTTCCTTGTCGTCGTGACGACGGGAATGGCGGGCTTTTTTAATAGTACCTTCTTTGAGCTCAAGAGTGCGTTTGGCTTGGCGTTCTGGTTGTTGTTTGTTTAAGGAGGCGGTGAGTTCATCATAGGATATTCTTCTTATAGCGCTTAAGGTGCTAAAAAAGAATACGGGGGTGAGATTACTTTTTCCCAAGCGTTCAAATTTGCTTATCATTGTGAGCCACTCAGTCCGGGATATGGAAAAAAGGTTCAAATCTATTCGTTTAAATAAAGTGCGTTGTTGCATGCTGCTGATTTTAGCTGTTGCGGTTTCCTGGGCACTCTGTAAATTGGCTGCCATTAGAATACGTATATCTGGAGCAACGGACTCCAAATTTTGCAATGCATTGGTGACCTCAGGCAGCAATATCCCACTATGAGAGGCTATGACCTCGCTCAGTAACAGGCGGTTAGAAACATCTAATGGTTGATAAATAGTGCTGTAGGAGAGCCATTCTTCAATTGTTAATTCATCCAGACAAGGTTTGCTTGCTAGTTCTTTTATTAGTTCTTCTATCATTTTGTGCTGCCTCTGGATGAATAATACATGCTTGTTACAATTAATTAGCGATTAAATTTGTGTAAATTCTAACATGGTGCGCATATTGTTTGCACTGGTGTTCGATGTAAATAATGCTTATTTGATAAGTGCTGTTAATAAAAGTACCTAATTTGATGTTGTTTTAAATGATAATTATTAATTCATTAACAAATTTGATGAGTTAACTTGCGCTGCACTCATGCATTGGCGATAATTTGTTTTTTTAGGTGGAGTTTCTGCTTTGAGCGTATATTTGAAAGAGCCGCAAGAAAAGGCGCAAGCTTGTGTCATTTGGTTGCATGGATTAGGGGCTGATGCATCAGATATGATGGGCTTGGCTGAACAATTGATGATTGACGATGTGGCCATAAGGCACGTGTTTATTGATGCTCCCTCGCGCCCTGTTACTTTAAACGGAGGCATGGTAATGCCTGCCTGGTATGACATTATAGGAATGAGATTACTGGATAGACAAGACAAACTAGGGATAGAGCAATCAGCAACGACCATTCGCCAGGTTATGGACACTCAATCAGATGAGGGTTTTTTACCGTCACAAATTTATTTAGCCGGTTTTTCTCAAGGAGGAGCCATGGCACTGCATACGGCGCTTCATACAGAAACCCGATTGGGAGGGGTTATTGCCTTATCCGCCTATTTACCGTTGGCTGACTATACTCAACCCGTTCTGGATAAAGATACTCCTTTTTTTATGGGTTCGGGTCAATTTGATCCTCTGGTTTTACCTGAGTGGACCAAACAAAGTAAAGATTGGTTGTTAGAGAAGGGATATGAGCGTATTGAGGCGCATCAGTATCCGATGGAACATTCCATTTGTTTTGAAGAAATTAAAGAACTTAGCCTTTGGCTTAGTAAGCAAGTTAAAGGAGCTTTGTAATGCCTAATGTAAAAAGATCGCGGACAGTCAAATATTCATGTGAACAAATGTATGCTTTGGTTAATGAAGTAGAGCATTATGCCGAATTCTTACCTTATTGTGTTGAGAGTAACGTTCATCATCGTGATGACGACGAAGTACAGGCGACATTGATGATCGGTGCGGGTGGAATGAGTAAATCATTCACTACGCGCAATCGCCTGCAGGTGAATAAAATGATCGAAATTCGTTTGGTAGACGGGCCTTTTAGTCATTTAGAGGGATTTTGGCGTTTTGATGATGAAGACGGTGGTTGTAAAATTTCCTTCGATCTTGAATTTGAATTTGCAGGAAAAATATTTTCCATGCTTCTTGGTCCGGTTTTTGATCAAGTAACTGATAAAATGGTTGATGCTTTTTGTGATCGGGCAGAGGTTGTTTATGGTAAAGATTGAGTTAGTTTATATAACTAATGAGAATATCGTCTTTCATCTGCCGCTGGAGCTGCCGGCAGGTGCAACCGTACATGATGCATTAAATGCATCTGATGTATTTAATATCCATCCAGAAACTAAAGAATTGCCTGTTGGGATTTATGCCAAGATGACTTCATTGAACACTGTTCTTAAAGACGGGGACAGGGTTGAGCTGTATCGACCATTGGTTCGCGATCCCAAAGAAAAACGTCGCCAGATGGCTCGATTGAAAAATAAAAAAGGCTGAGCGATGGCCAGCCTTTTTTACCTGAATGATGTTAGGGTTTATGTTCGATACGTGATATTGAATTGCCGTTAAAATAGATAACCACCGTTTTCATGAGTATGGGGCCATTTCCACGACGCCAGGTATACGCATAATCCCAGCGTTGATTATTAAATGTAGGACTCATCAAGCTGGTGCCCATCAAAATGGCGGCATCATTTTTACTCATTCCAACTCTTAGGCGTTCTACTTTGGATTGAGGCAGGAGATTACCTTGTTGAGTAATTCGTCTGGCAAAATCATAAGATGCACATTGAGTTAAAGTTAATGATAAAATGACGCTGATAAGAAGAGTTATTATTCGCATATTTTTTGCCTGCTATGAAAAATTTCGCCATAATAACATGCCATTTATTTAAAGGCACCACTAAACGGGTGCAATTCATTACAGTAAAGGAGCGCAAGTGGAAGAGAGTCAGCAGTTAAAAGATGCCGGATTAAAAATAACCTTACCACGTTTGAAGGTATTGCAGATTTTAGAGCAATCTCGTAATCATCATTTAAGCGCTGAAGATGTTTATAAGGCTCTATTAGAGACTGGTGAAGATGTAGGATTAGCTACAGTTTATCGCGTATTAACTCAGTTTGAGGCTGCCGGATTGGTTTCCCGACATAATTTTGAAGGGGGATACTCTGTTTTTGAATTGTCACAGGGGGAGCACCATGATCATCTTGTTTGTGTCAAATGCGGTCGAGTAGAAGAGTTCGTTGATGAAATTATCGAACAAAGACAAAAAGCAATTGCTGAGGCGGCCCATTTTAAAATGACCGATCATGCTCTGAATATTTATGGTATCTGTCCTCAGTGTATTTAAGATGATATTAGAATGATATAAAAACCTGTCTGTTTGCAGAGGGATTAGCGAGAATATGGAATTTGATTACATCATTGTTGGGGCGGGGAGTGCTGGCTGTGTTTTAGCATCAAGACTAAGCGAGAATCCGGCACATAAAGTGTTGCTTCTGGAGGCCGGGGGCGGCCATAAATCACCATTCATTCAGATTCCTTTTCTTACGGTATTGACGATGCCGTTTTGGTTTAAAAATTGGCATTATCGAACGGAACCCCAACCTGGTTTATATAATCGATGTGGCTATCAGCCAAGAGGCAAGGTCTTAGGTGGCTCTAGTGCCATCAATGCGATGATCTACATTCGTGGCCAAAGCGAGGATTATGATGACTGGGCAAAGACTACGTCATCTGACTGGAGTTATCAGTCTGTTTTACCCCTATTTAAAAAATTTGAACATAATTACCGAATTAACGATCAATTTCATGGCCAGGAAGGTGAGCTGGCGGTTAATGATTTACGCAGCCCTAATGTTATGTCGCAATTATTTATTGATGCCGGAATGGCGTGTGGGTACCAACACAATCTTGATTTTAATGGTGCTAGCCAATCTGGCGTTGGTTTATATCAAATCACTCAAAAAGATGGAAAAAGACATTCATCTGCAGATGCCTTTCTCGAGCCGGTGATGAGCCGGCCTAATTTGACGGTGCACATTCAATCACGGGTATTAAAATTATTAATCAATGGCTCGCGTTGTCATGGGGTTCAGGTAAAGTCTCGTGGTCAAATAGTTGAGTACAAGGCACGAAAGAGGACCATTTTGAGTGCTGGAGCAATAAATTCACCCCAACTTTTGTTACTTTCAGGGATTGGCCCTAAAGAGGAATTAATGCGCCACGGGATACCGTGCGTGCATGAGCTGCCTGGAGTCGGAGAGAATTTTCATGATCATCCCGATTATGTTCATATTTATAAATCGAAACATCCGGCGCTTTTAGGATTCGGTCCTTCAGGATTATGGGATATCTTGAAGGCATATCGTGTATACAGACGGAACGCAACTGGCATGATGACTACTAATTTTGCCGAGGCAGGTGGTTTTCTTTCCTCTGATCCCCAACAAGACAGGCCTGACATCCAATTGCATTTTGTGCCGGGAATTGTTGATGAACACTGCCACAAATTTCATAGTTCTCGGGGGATGTCACTTCACGCCTGTGCCTTACGCCCTAAAAGCCGTGGTCGTATTCGTTTGAAATCAGCCAACCCTATGCATGCTCCGGCGATAGATCCTAATTTTTTAGCCCATGATTATGATGTGGAACTCATGTTGCGTGCTTATAAAATGAGTTTGGCATTGATGGAGCATGAGCTGTTTGCCTCTTGTAACGCCAGGCCGCTGTATAAGGCAACGTCTGATGATGAAATTATTCAATTATTAAGGCAACGTGCCGATACCGTATATCATCCAGTGGGCAGTTGTCGTATGGGGCATGATGAAATGGCTGTGGTTGATTCGCGGTTGCATGTGCATGGAATCGAAGGACTAATTATTGCTGACGCGTCTATAATGCCTCAGATTGTTTCTGGTAATACGAATGCAACGGTCATGATGATCGCCGAACAGGCGGCACGATTTATTTTGAATTAAAGCACGTATGGAAAATTAAGATTATACTTAACATATTTGGTTTATAAGGATTAAATTTATGTATGAGGATCTACGTATTCCCTACCAAGCGGGAACATTGCCTTCTTTGCAATTAGGCGGTATAGAAACAGATGGCCAACTTCTGACTGATGGCCCTGTGAATCTGGTACTCAAATCGTTTAATCGGCATGGATTGATTGCTGGTGCTACTGGTAGCGGTAAAACCAAAACCATTCAGGTGCTGAGTGAACAACTTTCTTTGGCGGGTGTTCCTAGTCTGGTGATGGATATTAAGGGAGACATATCGGGCTTAGCCATGCCAGGAGAGGCTTCTGACACCATGTTAGCACGTAGTAAATCGTTGAATATCGATTATAAGCCACGAGCGTTTCCGGTTGAGTTTCTCACTCTTTATGAAGCTCATGCAGGTGTTCCCCTGCGTTCCACCGTTAGTGATTTTGGCCCGGTTCTTTTTTCTCGCATGTTGGATCTGAATGAGACTCAAGAAGGGGTGATGACTATTTTATTTGAATACGCCAAACAGGAACAGCTGCCTTTAATTGATCTTGCTGATTTAAAAAGTTTAATGCAATTTGTCCAGGGTGACGTGGGCAAACAAAAAGTTGAAGAACGTTTTGGTGGTGTCGCAACTTCTTCAATTGGTACTATTATGCGTAAAATTATTGAACTGGAATCTCAAGGAGGAGATGGATTTTTTGGGGAGCCTGCATTTGATGTCCTGGATTTGGTGAGAACTAATGCTCAAGGATTAGGCATCATTTCTATTTTACGTTTATTAGACATGCAGGATAAACCTAAATTATTTTCTACGTTCATGCTGAAATTGTTATCGGATGTCTATCGACGAATGCCTGAACTGGGCGATCCGGAAAAACCCAAATTAATTCTGTTTATTGATGAAGCGCATTTGATTTTCAATAATGCGAGCAAGGCCTTATTAAGTTTATTAGATACCATGGTTAAATTAATTCGCTCCAAAGGGGTGGGGTTAATTTTCTGTACTCAGACACCTAATGATATTCCTGAAAATGTTTTAAGCCAGTTAGGGTTAAAAGTACAACATGCTTTAAGAGCTTTTACCGCAAAAGATCGCAAAGCAATGAAACTGGTCGCTCAGAATTTTCCTCCATCAGCTTATTATGATACAGAACAATTATTAACTGCGTTAGGAATTGGTGAGGCTTTGGTCAGTAGCCTGGATGGTAAAGGACAGCCCACGCCTTTGATTCAATGCATGATCAGAGCTCCAGAATCAAGGATGGGGGTCTTAAGTGAGCAGGAATTAAATCAGGTGATTGCTGGTTCTACTTTATATAACCGGTATAGCCAACGGCAAGAACGAACTTCTGCAAAAGAATTATTAGCCGCACAAAAAACGGCAACTGGTCAGCAGCAAGAGACAAAGATCAAAAAAACGAAAGAAACGGAAGAGCCGTCAGTAATTACTGCAGTAACGAAAAGTACTTTGTTTCGGCAAGTGGTGCGTCAACTAGTGCGCGATATGACTCGCGCACTGATGTCTGCTTTAGGCATTAAACGGCGTTGATGAATATCTTAGTCCAGATTAATTGAGTAAGAATAGCTACCAAAACCGTCATAAGTTGTCCCTAAATAACGGATGCCATTGCATGATGC
>NZ_CALMPD010000162.1 GCF_937871865.1 uncultured Legionella sp. | reverse complement strand
GATTAGTACCATTGCATGCGCGAGTATTCCTTCTGGCTTGATCAAATCAGAAATTAACTGAATAAAGCGATCTAATGGCCAGCATTTATCGAGTGTGCTGGCGGTGGGGCAAATTGCCAGTATAAATCTGTTTTGTGGTATTTGTTTGGCGGCTATACTAAGCGCGTGTTCCGAGATCCAGAGAAATGGGGAAGGAATATGATTTAATTTGAGTACAGAGGCATAGAGGCTTACTCTATGATCCATATTATCCCATTGCCAATTAATCATCTTATTGTTTGCACGTAAGAAGCGGGTAATGATTGTATTGCGTAAATCAACAACGATGTCCCATTTGGTGGTTTTACATTGTTTCCAGGCATCTAGCCAATGCAGGCGCCATTTTCTTTTAGTAATAACGAAAATATTATCAATACGTGGCATAGCCTGGAATAAATTGGCAGATATCGGGCCGCATAATATAGTGAATCTTGCATCAGGATATTGATCAAATAACGATTTAAGTGCTCCGGAACCAAGAATAACATCGCCAATAGAAGTGGATGTAATGAACAATATTCTCAAAATAAATTCTCACGCAGGAGTCGATGGAAGGATTATACTAATTCTCGAATATTTTAATAGCCAGGGCACTTTAAAACCGCTTAGTAAGCTAATGCTGATATTACGAAGCGACAGAAGCCAAGATGTTTTGACTCTAAAAGCACGTCATCCAGAGCGTAGCGAAGGATCTTCTGCATCCCGGGATCCTTCGTTGCTAGCTTCTGGATGACGGCCAAATCAACTTAATGGCAGTGCAGTTTAGCCTGGAGCATAGTCGCTGATTTCGCTTTCTTCCATAGAGTCACATTCAAGGGACAGGCAATCCTCATCTGACGTTGATTCAGGTTCTTTTAATACTGTTTTTTCTTTATTAAGAAGAATCGATGAGGTCGACAAAGCCACAGGTTCTATTTCTTTTGCTTGTTTAAACGCTTGTGAGGACAGATCAAGTAAACTTTTTAGAGACAAGACCAGGTTATCCCGAGCGGACTCATCTTTTTGTATTTGTATGTTCAGTGCGGGAATGGTGTGTGTCTCCAGAGTTTTTTTACTCTGACTGTTTCTTCCCATCAGATTGGTATTCATTTCAATGACCAGTAAATTTTCTTTTATTGCAGAATCATCCTGGTGCGCTTTTATACTATAAACCAGAGCCGCGATCCCAACACCTAGCGTTGCGAGAAATAATGAGGCTGCAGGTATAATCACCAAAGAGTAGAGTAAGGCTGGAGCAATAAAAAAGGGGATGACTTCACTCAATGTTAAAATTAATGGGATACAAAAGATAAACGTTAGAGCTAATAAAAGCATGCCTGGAGCTCCAAGACTATCTCGTGATTTAATGTTATTCGCTGAGGAGAGTTCAAGATCCTTATTTTGCATTGTTAACTTCATATTCGTAGCGTTTAAATTGGGGGTGCTCTCATTTAATGATTTTAATTTAGAGTTCAATCCATTGAGTTTTGTCAGTTGAGTGCTGATGCTTTGTTTTTTTATTTTGAGGCTGGATTCAGTATTTGCTGCTTGATGTTCATAATCTAAATGTTGTCTCATCAGTTTTAAAATAGCATTAAGTGCGTCAATTTCTGAAGCCGAAAGCCTGGTTTTTGGGGTATGCAGATATTTTTGTAATTCTTCGATGAAATAAGGGTAATTGATTTGCCCTGCGTCCTGAATTAAATCAGAGCATTTTTTATCAAGAGCATTGATTTGATCCTGAAGAGTTTTTGTTAATGAGTTTCTATTTCTGGTTGATAAAGTTTCCTCTATACCTTCCCCTGTTTTATTGTATCCAATGGTTGCTTGCCTTCGTTGATTACGTTGATAGGAGTGGGTGAGTCTGATATCACTGCGTGATTCAATCTCTTTAAGCTTTGCCTGTATCGTATACTGTTCTTGAAGTAGTGTTTGTATTTTCAATTCATATTCAATAATCGTATTTCTGATTTTCTCAACTACTCGATTATGTTCATCGAGGCGCGATTTTTGTATTAATGTAGGGGGAGAGCCAGGATGTTGAGTGACTTCAACTTTGGGAGGGGCTTCCATTAATCGGTTCAGTTTATGTTGCAGTAATCTGCATTCTGTTTCATGACTGCTTATTTGAGTGGGAATTTGTTTTAGTTCTCGACTCAAACGTCTTTTGGCTTCATCATCTTTTGATTTTTCTGATAGCTCCTGTTTTTTTTGCTTCTCATCTTCTCTTAATTGGGTTTTATGAGCTTGTTCTTCCAGAGCCTTTTGTACTTTAATGCGATTGGTTTCTTTTATTTTAGTCAGTGTATCTGCGATATTGCTTTGTACATAAGGAATTGGAGCTTTACTGAGAATAAGTGCTTTTAACACCGGGAATTCAGGGGTATTGTCCGATAAATACTTATTTATTTGTTCCGTCATTAATTCAGGTATATTGAAATCGGCTAAAAGCATAATCACTCCAGATTATCATTTTAATCGATGTTAGAATAATTTATAACTTCCGGCAACAGCGGGGGGATTTTTTAACGAGAACTCCATAATTTCATCGCACATTAGTTGGCGTTCAGTAACGAAAAATCCAGTTTTTGCTAATGAAAAACCTTGATCTAGCAGGCTTTTAGAAAAACCAAGGGAAGGAATATATAATATTAATCCTAAAAAAACTTCCATAATTCCACCAATCAGGTACAGGGATGGATTATTTATTTTTAATTCTGTTGCCAGATTTTTATAAGCCGTAATGGATTCATGTGTTGAGGGATGGGATAACAATTGGGACGTGCGAGTTATCACTTCCAGCATCAAGCGTTGCCCACTCACTTTATTATCATGCTGTTCTTTTAAGTGTTTAAGGAGCTTAAGTCCTATGGCTTTAATATCCTGTTCGGCAGCAGGTAATTGATTCAGTTTCTCCTCACATTGCAGCATTCTCATTTTAATTAATTGATCTACTCTTGCATGAGGGCAGTTCATATCTCGCCAATATATAAGCCAGGATTTTCGTTTGTCTTTGATTAAGGCATCGTAGTTTGCATTGATATAAGTGTCTAATGCATTCCATATGATTTTGCGGTGGAAATTCATTCCGCGTCCTTTTACATTTGCTGCGGCTATATCAAGACATTGTTCAAATTCATCTTTTTGGATTGGTCTGTTCAATTTAAATGATTTCATTAAATTATAATAAATTGATGACAATGCCCCCCGGTCGATGGCGTCTTTGCAAGAAAAATTATAACTAATAGACTGGTTCGCCGGGGTGCATTTATTTATTATAAAATCAGTAAGCTCAAATTTGGTGAAATGCAGCCACACGGCTTGTTGCTGAGCCAGAGACAGACTTTCTCCTTCACGGATTCCCATGGAATCAAAACTGCTTTTTAACAAGCTCTGCAAAATTTGAGATTGATTCTTTTTATTAGAAAATAATATGCTCCTGAATTCGGGGCTAATTTTGAAATCAGAGACACCACTTTTATGTCGTTTTCCTTCAGCTATATCAAGTAATTCATCAAAGACTTGTTGATGTGCCAGATTTTTCCTGGTGTTTTTATAATAGTTTGAATCCATTAGGGCTTGGCTTGCAGGAAGAGTAATCACTACTGTCTTCAATTCCGAATCCTGCTCTAACGAATGAAGTTCGATGCTAAAGGCTTTTTCATTTCCACCAGCAATATCAAACATTCCCTCTCTATCTAGACCGAGGTTATTAAAATAAATATGGCAAATAGATTGTTCTTCTGGGTATTTTTTAGCATTAATTTTCAGCCAATATTTGAATAATGGACTAATTCGTACTGAACCATTATGCCGTTGTGCCTGAGTGCTGAAGCGAAACTCCAGATTGGATGAGAATTTATTGTAGGAGAAATGTTTTATCGAAGGCAGATTTGTATCATGTTGGGGTTTAAAATTGGAGGTAAATAATGTCGAAAAGCGACTAAGCAAGCTTTCTACTTTCATTGGTGATAGTTTATTTACAACCTTATCCTGATCAACCAGTTCTTCCGCAATTTTATCTCCGATATTCACTTGTCTGGGGCGGGTTTGGGCGCTAATAAGGTTTATCCAGTTTGCATTTTCAAGAATATGATTGTTATTGAAGTAAACAGCGTAGATTAAATTATCCAGATCTTCGATTGACTCTACAGTTTGATATAAAGATTCAATATTATTTTCAAGATAGGCAATAGTGTACGAATATAAATCACCATAGGCGAAGTTGGCATCATATTGCTCTTTCAGTTTATCCAGCTCGATTAATCCCGGTAATAAATTTATAATTTGTGGGCTGATAAAAGGATATAATTGTTGTAGATATGCATGACAATTTTGATTATGCATCATATCACTTGAGATACGGACGTTTCTGTCTGTGTTAGGTGTCATATTTCGTTATGCGCTCCATTTGTATTTATTGTAACAAATTAGAGCTATTTAAGCTAGCCGTGCTGCTTCTGCTATTTGTTAAATTAAGTATATCGTTAGCTTCTCCTTGAAGCATAGAAAAATATGATTTTGAGATGTTTGATATGATGTATTTGATATTTATGTAGCTAATATGTTATTTACTATGCTTATATAGTGTTACTTTATTGCATATTCCAAAATAATTGAATTTCGACCATTGGGCCTATTATCAAATGATTAAACATGATTCAACAATAGATGAACAGGAACTCCATAAATTTGCACAACACGCAGATCACTGGTGGGATAAAGAAGGACCACTTAAAACATTGCATGACATAAATCCTACACGACTTGATTTTATAAAAAATCATGCAAGCTTAGAGGGCGCGCGCGTCCTTGATGTTGGTTGTGGGGGAGGGATTTTATGTGAAGCTCTGGCGCGTTGTGGTGCTGATGTTACAGGTATTGATGCAGAAGCTGACGCAATTAAAAGTGCGTCGGAACATGCCAGGCAACAGAACCTGTCTATTCACTATAAAGCTACGCCTATAGAAGAGTTTGAGGCAGAGCGCTTTGATATAATAACCTGCATGGAGATGTTAGAGCATGTTCAACGACCTGAGCAGGTAATCCAACACTGTAAACGATTACTTAAACCAGGCGGCATTCTGTTTTTATCTACAATAAGCCGAACGCTGAAAGCATATGCCAGTGCCATTATTGTTGCTGAGTATCTATTAAATTTATTGCCCAAACAAACCCATGATTATGATAAATTCATAAAGCCCAGTGAGTTGGCTTCTATGGCACGTGCTTATGGTTTTACTTTAGTTGACTTAAATGGTTTAAATTTTAATCCAATCAGCCGGATTGCTACCCTGAATAATGATGTGAGTATTAATTATTTAATGGTATTGCGTGGGAATGTCTAGGTACCGGGAGCGTTCACACAGTGGCGTCAACTTAAGGAGTTTTGTGTCACATGCCCCTTTCTCTAACTCTCGCCGCCATTAGGTTAAGAAAAGTACGTCATCCTGAGCATGGCGAAGGATCTCCTGAATCCAGGAAGATCCTTCGTCGCTAGCTCCTCAGGATGACGGCCAAATCCTTATTTTTTATAATGACGACAGTTTTTCTGATTTTAATAAATTATATGCATGGTGCACACTTGCTTTCTGGGGGCGATTGCAAAGACGCATTTTATGGGATAAGTAAAACTTTTCCACAAAAACCAGAAATCAGTCTCACTCGCTACTGCTTATTCGAATTACCACGAGAACGCCATGGTAATTCGGTATAGTATCGGCTATAACTTGCGTTATTATTCGGGTTCTTTTTTCTTGGTATATCGTTCCTGGTAACGCTGATGAGCATATTTAGCTTGATCAGGGGTTACTTCATCGATCTCATTTCCATAAATATCGACGCGTGCAGCACCGGGTTTTTGGCAATTTAAATAAGCTGGTGATGCACTATAATAACTTAACGCTTCTCTCAGTGATTTTTTACTAAAAGGAGGGGAGTCCAAGCGTTCATAAAAATCGATAATATCATCAAATATTCCAATTTTAAGTGGCTTTACCTGATTACCTTTCTTGAAAAAAGCATTGGGGAAATGCTCAATTAACCAATCTATAATTTGTAATTTATCTTTTTTTACTGGATTTGTCTGTTGGTTCATAGTTCTACTCGGATACACGACTTCTGGAATAAGCTACCACAACTTATACCATAATCAAGCAGCAAATACTTCAATCTGGTGAAAATTTTATTAAATACAGGTTGGTTGGGATTCATTTTGTTCTAAATATCCTTGTTGCGCCTTTAAGTGAGTAGCATAAATTGATATTGCTACGAATGAATGTGCTGCGCTCATAGATTCCCGGATTCGTAGTTGCATCCAAGTAATGAGTCGATCCGTTGAATGTTTCTCAACGTCTCGTAAACATAAATGGACATTAAGGCAGATGTCACTACATTTGGATTTATTGCTCTATTTCCTGTAAGAAATTTCTCAATTCAATTGCGGATAATTCCAATTTAAATCACAGTTTTTTACCGTAAGATATAATAACCTATTGTATATTATCATTTTTTTATTTTTGATGTTTGTTTTTTTGACGTATTATTCTGAGCTTATTTCCTTGAAGTACCCTTGCGAATCAACGATTCTATTGCTAAATTCTAATCATGGCTTGTAAGGATATAAGTCAATCAAAGGGAATTGCAATCAGATGGAACTGATTTGTCAGGATGACAATAAGAACTGGAGTTCTTATACGGATGACTGCGAAAAGCCAGGGCTTGCCCTGGCTTTCTTATTTATGCGACTAAATAACCTGAATTTGACAGGAATTTTTTGTCAGGATAATAAGCGAAAATTACAGAACCATTTTTGATGGTATTGATCACAGGCTTTGCTAATGTGTCAGCAATAGCAGGGCATCCCCAGGACAAGCCTGCACGGCCAGCCTTTTTGATAAAGGAAGGCTCTACATACCATGCACCATGAATCACAACGCGTCGGTTATATGCGTTATCATTAAATCCTCTGTCGAGGCCTTGAAGATTTAATGAATATCCCTTGTGGCCTATGTAGGTGTTCTTCGTAATATAAGTGCCAAGGCTTGATTGTTTGCTTGATTCTCTATTTGAGAAATGGTTCGCAACCACTCCTGAATTTTTACCATGAGCTACATAAGTGTTATATAATAATTTTTCATTGCGAACATCGAATACCCACATACGTTGTTTGTTTGATGGTAGAGAATAATCGATTACAGTTAATACGGGTTTTTTAACCGCCCCTTCTTTATGAGCATTTGTATATGCAGTCAATGCAAGCTTCAGGACATTTTTGTTGAGCTGAGGTGCTTTGTTACTCAAATGCTGAACTTGGGTATTGATATCTGGTCCAGGCTTTGCAAATGAAGGGGCACTGGAAGTGATATTGCTCGTTAATATGACGGTTGAGATAAGAGTTAATAAAGTGTTCATACTGCTCCATTCTTCTTGCTAAATCACCGTTATTGGTCATTAAAAAAGATGGTGATTATATTGCCAAATGCAACAATTGTAAAATCATAAGGGCTTTGATTGATCATTGGGGAATAATTTTAATCAAATCATAAGGTTAATAAATTCACAAAAACCACAATAGACTGATAATTAACCAATTGGTGTATAATTAGATCCGATCGGGTTGGCTAAATCAAGTCTTTTTGTTTAATATTTGAGCCATTGGTCTTGAATTTGTTCTGGTGCTGGTAGTGTAAAAATGGATTTTTACTTTATTAGAATGACTAATCGTCATATAATTCACAACAAATTTTAACCAATACATTTCATTTGTACTGGTTCTAAACTATGATCTTTTATTGATATTTTATGAGGGTCTGTTGACCCCGGATTTCGGAGAACAATATGCTGGAAAAGCAGTCCATTTATTTACCAGAGGGTTTACGAGCTGCCATTAATAAGGCTTATCGAGCCGATGAGCTGTCATTGATCACAGAACTTTGTGATAAAGCGGCAATTGAGCCACAACAAAGGACTGCCATTCGAACTACTGCCATGAAACTGGTTGAGTCTGTACGTCAGGAGCGTAAAAAGAGTACGGGTATCGATTCTTTTCTTACTGAATATGCATTATCCAGCGATGAAGGCATTGCTCTTATGTGTCTGGCTGAAGCTTTATTACGAGTTCCTGATAATGCGACTATAGACAATTTGATCAAAGATAAACTGGCTGGCGGTGACTGGAAGTCGCATCGAGGACAAAGTGATTCATTCTTTGTTAATGCTACAACCTGGGCTTTGATGTTAACTGGGAAAGTATTAACACCAGAAAAAGCAGAAAATACTGTAACTAAAGCACTGATGAAACTGGTGAACCGTAGTAGTGAGGCAGTTGTCAGAACTGCTGTTGATAAAGCAATGCGTATAATGAGTAAGCAATTTGTAATGGGGCGTACTATTAATGAAGCCTTAACTCGAGCTAAAAAGAAAGAAAGCAAAGGATACCGATATTCATACGACATGCTGGGCGAAGCAGCATTAACTTCAGTTGATGCACAACGTTACTTTGACGCATATAAAAAAGCAATTGAGTCTATTGGCCAACAGGCAGATAAAAACTCTAACATCTACAAACGTGCCGGTATCTCCATCAAATTATCAGCGATTCACCCACGTTACAATGAATCGCAGTATGAGCGTGTTATGGAGGAATTACCCCCAAGACTATTGGCTCTTTCGCGATTAGCAAAAGAATACGGCATTGCTTTAACCGTTGATGCAGAGGAGTCAGAACGTCTGGATCTATCATTAGATGTTATTGAACGTGTATTTAATGACGACAGTCTGGAAGGATGGGATGGATTTGGTTTAGCAGTCCAGTCTTACCAAAAAAGAGCCTTTTATGTTCTGGAGTGGGTTGCTGCTCTTGCACGAAGTAAAAAACGCCGAATTATGGTTCGTTTGATTAAAGGTGCTTATTGGGATAGTGAAATCAAGAAGACCCAAATGCAGGGATTTTCAGAATATCCCGTATTTACGCGTAAGGTATTTACAGATGTTTCATTCCAGGCTTGCGCTAAAAAAATATTGACTATGACCGATGCTATATACCCTCAGTTTGCAACTCATAATGCTTATTCTGTAGCGATGATTCTTAATATTGTGGGCGAATATAGAGATTTTGAATTCCAATGTTTGCACGGAATGGGGAATGAACTTTATGAACAGGTAGTTCCTGCTGACTGTTATGGAATTCCCTGTCGTATTTATGCGCCTGTTGGTACTCACGAAGATTTACTGCCATATCTGGTGCGCCGATTGTTAGAAAATGGTGCCAACTCTTCATTTGTTAATAGAATTGTTGATGATAATGCACCTATTACAGATCTAGTGGAAGATCCTGTTGAGAAGGCCAAGTCTTTATTTAATAGCATGAATAAGAATATTCCATTACCAGATGCCATCTTTATGCCCTCAAGAAAAAATTCTAAAGGCCTGGATTTTACAAACAGACATGAACGAGCATTATTGCAACAGGAAATGGCGAAGTTAGATGCCAATCAATGGAAAGCTGGTCCTATGGTTGCTGGGCGCGTATTGTTTGACTCTCCTCAATCAGTTACATCTCCACAACAACCCTCGCTGGTTGTTGGTTCTGTACAAAATGCAAGTTTGGATGATGTAGAAAAGGCATTGACTCACGCCGGAGAAGTTTTTCCAATATGGAGCAATACTCCAGTTGAAGAACGCGCTGCATGTTTGAACCGATTCGCTGATTTGTTGCAGGCAAATATGGTTGAGTTTTTGACTCTGGCTTGTCTTGAGGCGGGTAAGACATGGAATGATGGCGTGGCGGAAGTACGAGAAGCAATCGATTTTTGCCGTTATTATGCAGTGATGGCACAGCAATTAATGGCAGTAGCAACACGGCTAAATGGATATACAGGCGAGATAAATGAATTGAGCTTGCATCCTCGTGGCATAATACTTTGTATCAGTCCCTGGAATTTTCCTTTGGCTATTTTTACGGGCCAAGTGGTTGCAGGGCTGGTAACAGGAAACTGCGTTATAGCAAAACCTGCGGAACAAACTCCATTAATAGCTGCCTACGCGGTTAAATTAATGCATCAGGCAGGTATACCTACCGGGGCGATACAATTGCTTCCAGGGGCAGGAGAGACGGTAGGTGCTGCTCTTGTATCTGATAAGCGGATAAAGGCTGTTCTGTTTACTGGTTCAACTGATACCGCTAATCTTATTAATCGTACTCTTGCTACTCGTGGTGGGGAAATCATTCCTTTAATCGCTGAAACTGGCGGTCAAAATGCCATGATTGTAGATTCCTCTGCTTTGTTGGAGCAGGTAATTGTTGACGCTGTGAATTCTGCTTTTGGTAGTGCAGGGCAACGATGTTCTGCATTAAGGGTTCTCTATGTTCAGGAAGAAGTTTATCCAAGAGCTGTAGAGTTACTTAAGGGAGCAATGAATGAGCTGGTAGTTGGTGATCCTCGTTGGTTAACTACAGATGTAGGTCCAGTGATTGATAAAGATGCATTAGCCATTTTAAAAAATCATGTGGATACTATGAAGAAGCGTCATGAAATAATATTCCAATGCCCACTTACAGAAGAGAGTGAGTCAGGATTTTTCATGCCTCCTACGGCAATTGCTATAGACAGTATTAATTCTCTTGAAAAAGAAGTATTTGGTCCTGTCTTACATGTTGTTCAATTTAAAAGAAAAAATCTTGATAAAGTGTTGGATGAGATCAATCAGACCGGTTATGGACTGACCTTGGGAATTCACAGTCGAATCAATGAGACAGTTGAATACATTCGTAAACGAATGCACGCAGGTAACTGTTATGTTAATAGGAATATGGTTGGCGCAGTAGTTGGCTTGCAACCTTTTGGCGGTGAGGGTTTATCAGGCACTGGTCCCAAAGCTGGAGGCCCTAACTATCTGGTACGTTTATGTCATGAACGCACTTATACCGTTGATACAACAGCCGCAGGCGGGAATGCCAGCTTGATGTCTTTACCAGAAGAGTTGTAGTTTACCTCAGTGACCCATTAATAGAGCCCGGTTGCAAGCAACCGGGACTTTCTGGTAATTAAACTATCTCATCTCCTTAATATACTGAATGCAATGCATTTAGCTCTTTCAGTGCTACTTCATATTCATCTTGATCAAGGTCAATTTTAGTGTCTATGCTTTCTAATTCATGAAATGTTACAAAGGAAGAATATTTTTGCACGTCAGTCTTGGATTCTATGGTTACTCTTTTTATCACGGTCAGAATCAATTTTCGTACCGGTTCTGGCAATTTTGCAAAACTTTCTTTTGCTTCTCTCCAAAAGGTTTGTTCACAATAAACATAAGGGACTTTCCTGTAATCATATAACATTCGTTCTACATGATTTTTTTGAAAATCTAAGGGGGATAAATTTTTCAAGTAGTCTGAGGCATTATTTAATGATTCATTACGAATAGTGGTTACGTGATATGAATGATCTTTCAGGAGAGAGAGCCAATGGAACACTTGCAATTGCTCTGAAGAATATATGGGTTCATCCGGGATAAATTTCAAATCCAGCCATTCGCAATGAATGAATCGGTATTCTCCACGATAACCACCAGGTTTTAACAGGCACTTGGGGTAGTATCCTGCAATAGAGGAGCTGACAGAAGTTGCGTTAGCATAAAATGCAATAGTATTTAGTTTGACAAACAGTTCTGAAACATTTGCCATGGAGGAAAATGAAACCTCACAGAAAACATAAAAGCAAAGAACGAGGCAATTTTAAATTTAAAAAAAGCTGATTTTGCATGATTCATTTTGTACATTCCTTTGAATTAGTGAGGCACATCAATGTGAACCACATTATGTATATATAATTTTATTTAATCAAATGACATTCTCTTGCTCTGACTTTCTTAGCTCGATTGTTTGTCGCCGGGGTTTATGGGGATGAGATTGCCCTTACAGGACTATTGTTTCGCACGCAAACGGATATGAGTTGCATTTTCAGGAATAGGTGGTGATGTAATGATTGGCATAGTTGCCCGGCTGCAAGCAACCGAGCTACGTTATCTTGCGTATTTTAATGGCGTTTGGCTAATAACCAGGGGATTAAGACAAACAGGATTAGTCCGCCTATTAAAAATCCTTCGAATAAATAGACATTGCCGATGGGGATTTGTGATGGGGGTATAAAACCTACAATCATTGCGGCAATACAGCATAATATTCCTGTACCTGCAACAAACCACATCACGATGTTTCCACCAGGGATGGTATATCCACGCGGATGATCTGGTTTGGAATAACGTAATTTAACAGCTGCTGCAAACATGATAATGTAGACCAGCAATGCCATTTGTGCGCTTAAATCACTCAAAATCCAATAAGCAGCATTAATAGAATCCAGAAATATAAAAATGGTACTTAATATGGTAAATATCACACCCTGCGTGATGAGTATGGTCACGGGAGCTCCGTGTTTATTGACTCTCGCAAATCGTGCTGGAAGCGAGCCATCTCTTGCTGATACCAATAACCCTTTGGTTGGTCCTATAATCCATGCAGAAACACCGCTAAGCCCGCCTAATATAATAAGTACGGCAATAACATAAGTCATCCAGGGCATTTTATAGGAAGCAAAAAAGATGGCGTAGGCGTCAATTAAACCGGAAACGACGCTTAAGCTGTCATTAGGAACCACTATAACGATGGCTAATGAGCCGAGAGACAGGGTTGAGATAATAACCAGGGTAGAATAAAATAATGCCCTAGGATAGTCTCTTTGCGGGTTTTTAACTTCTTCTGCGTGAACGGCAGACATTTCCATTCCAATCAAACCAAATAAAACAGCAGAGAATAAGGCCACATTACCGAATGAGCTAAAATCAGGAAGCCAGGAGCTGGGATAATTGACTGCCGTTGGTTTCCCTTGAATCATCCATAACATTGCCAGAAGGATAATGATAAGCATTGGTAAAACAGTTCCAATTGTCGCACCTACGATACTGACAATACTGGATAATTTCATTCCAAAGCAATTCAAAAGGGTAAACAGCCAAAAAAGACTAAGAGCCGTTCCTAATAAATAAAATTTATTATTGGCCAGCTGAGGGGCTATTAAATACGATAAGGTTGCTGCGATAAACGCAAGCATGGTTGGATACCATACCACGTTATAAATCCATTGGAGCCAAATAGTTATAAAACCGGCTCGTCTGCCAAATGCCTCTCTAACCCACACATAAATCCCGCCCGTATTGGGGTATGCTGTTGCTAATTCGGCTGCAACCAGAGCTACAGGAATAAAAAAAGCAAAGGCGGCTATGATGTAATAGGATATCAGTGATAAACCCAGTTTTGCACTGATTGGCAAGGTTCGTAAGCTGTCTACAGCAATTATGTTAATCATAACCAAAGAAAAGACGCTTAGAACTTTTTTTGAATGACTCATAATTAATCCTTAATGGGAACAGTAAGGGTGATTTACAGACAGATTACTGCAAGAAGACGTGTTTAATTTAGTAATAAAATAGTTGGCCATGCACCTGGATCATCTTAAATGGTTAACCGTCAACTTTATCATTGTAAATAAAAAAAATCAATGTGTTGCTGTGAGTTTCAATACAGAACGTCACTCCAGGTGTTGTTCAGGTCTTGTGCTGGCAGAAATGATTTCCATCCAGGAGCGAAGTCGAGCGATAGCATGGCTCTTAATTGCGCCTTGTACTTCATCAAGGTTTTGAGGCTTTCTCATCTACGGTCATGTACTTTTAAATCCAATAATTAATCGAAACAACAATGTTATTGGAACTTAGGTCAACACGAGCATTGCCGTTAGGATCTATCAAGCCATAGATACTCGGTATTTGCATTTTTATGACATTTCCATAATCTACATAATTATATTCTGCACGTAATGACCAATTGTTCTTAAAAGCCCATTCGATACCAGCGCCTACTAGTGGGCCAGTCTGGTTGGTTTTTTGAGAATAATAATCTCCTCCTTCATTAGAGTATGTCAATTCAGAGTTCGCTAAGCTGGCTCCTGCCGTTAAATATGGGAGTAAAAGGCTGGCATTCCAATTAAGGGTACGACCTACTCGAGCTTTAATAGAACTTTGTTTTTGCCTTTTAAAGGAGAAACGATCAGATACGATGGAAAAATCGGGGCAGTCACACGCTAATGTTTCAGTTTTATTGGTGTTAAAAGCGATATTCGCTTCTATTCCTGATACAAAATTGTTGGAAAATTGATGCATAAAGCCTAATTGTATACCAGGAAGAAGTCTTGAGAAATCCGAACTTATATTACATTGTTCGCTGGGGTTGGTAAAACCTAACTGTTGGGAACCTAATTGGATAGAGTTAAAAACAAGCCCAGCATTTATGCCCGCATAAAATCCTGTCCAACTGTTTGAAAATGAATAGCGTGCAGAGTCATTATCAGCATAAGCAGCTCCAGCCATACCCAGTATTACTACCACTCCTTTAGCTATTATCGAACATTTACTCATGGTGCTATTACCTTTAAAGGATTAGAAACAATGCCATCTTTTGTGCCAATAATGGTACAGGAACCGTTTGTCCCGTACATCTTCAGATAGGTTTGCGACTGAGTCTGACCAATACGGCAGGTGACATTACCGGTCTGGTTGCTGATGGTGTAAATGGTAGGGCTCGATCCTGGTACTGCTAACGGCCCCAATATAACCGGTCTACCACAACAAACAACCGCAGGATTATAAATAGGAGAGCCATTTACGGTCGCAGGGATATCAACGGAGGATGGCGGAGGAGGGGGAGGTGTTGGGTAGCCCAGGAAGTTAAATTGAACGTAAGTAGGAGCTCCTGCTGGTAAATAGGAAAGTGTGTAAATTGGAGTTTGTAACGTAGTTCCTGTAAATGTGACAGAGTCAAAGGTGCCTGTAATCCCTGATGAGGAAAGCAGGGTGTACTGGCCAGGCTGAGCGCTTGGAGGCAGATTAATTTCCAGAATACCGGCAAGGGATGCGGCTCCTGTGACTGCGACTGAAGACGTGCTGTTTGAATTTATATCGATATGAACAAGGCTTCCCAGACTACCAGAAGAGGCTGAATTTAAAGACAAGCTACCAATATTAAGTGTTTGTCCTGGTTCTGGGGAGATTGTTCCTGAATTAACAAAGACATCTCCTGTTAATGTTCCATTTCCACTGAGTGTGCCTCTTTGTGAACTGAAACTATTGTTTCTACAAACGAAGACAGGCGCTTGATTGATCTGCCCATTCACTTTGAAATTGGCATTGTCGATTTTGACTGTTCCTTGATAATCGGTTGTCCCTTGGTATATAACTGAACCATTTCCTTTGACAAAAACGTTAGTTCCCCCGGATCCAAAAACAGTATCGTCAGTAAACGCGACCTGATTGCCCAGATTCAACACATCAGCTGTATCGTTCGCCATTAATGTGAGAGAAGAACCTGTACGCAAAAAAATACTATTTCCTAATTCTGAACCATCCACACCATCAGAAGCTCCTGGACTGCCAGTGCCATAGTCTCCTTTTGTCACTGTATTATTTGATGTGTTGAAGTGTGTTACCCCTCCAGGAAGCGCTTGAATTGTAATATTCAAATTACTGTCAACAAAGACAGCGCCTCCGAGGCCACTCCCTCCGCCACCGCCACCGCCTCCAGAGCCTGAACCGACGATATTAGCTCCCATTCCACCAGCGCCTCCGCCGAGGTTGCCACTATCAACTCCACCCATAGCATTAGAGCTATTTGAGGGACCACCCCCGCCGCCACCGCCTCCGCCAAGAGAGTTACCACCTCCTGCCGAGGTCATGCCAGATTGGTTAACACCACCTCCGCCACCGCCTCCGCCAAATCCACCTGAACCAGCTTGCACGCTATAATCCAGCTCATAAGCACCGGTGCCTGAGCCACCCCCGCCGCCGCCATAACCGCCTTGTCCGGCTTGTCCGTCAACTCCATTTGTAGGAGCTACCAGGACTATTCCGCCTCCACCGCCTCCAGCACCATCTCCTCCATTGCCTCCAGAAGGTATGGCACTGTCTATCACGTGAGAGCGAAGCGGTGGTATGCTGCCCTTAGCCGGTGTTCCATTTGTCCCGGAGCTTCCTCCGCCTCCACCACCAGCAGGTGAACCTCCTCCTATTGCACCGCCACCGCCGCCGCCTCCTGCATTAGCCCCACCACTATTTCCACTTGCACCAGAACCTGCAGTAATTGTGAGGCCATAAGCACTTCCATCGAGACCGACATTCTGATCAGGTCCTCCATTTCCTAAGTTAGTAAG
>NZ_CALMPD010000161.1 GCF_937871865.1 uncultured Legionella sp. | reverse complement strand
GCCAATTCAGGGTCCACCGAAATACCTTCAATCAGTGTATTGGTGTTGCTTCCAGTAATCATGGCCTTCATTGCTTGGGACACGATTAAATGTCCACACAACTAATCAGTGTCCGCTATAAATAAAGGTTGTTTTTCATTAAGACTACTTTGCATAGGAACTGCGTTGCCATTCAGAATAACACAGGAAAAAATCATCTCCAAAAGTTTAAACGGCAGAGAACCCAGAATGGTTTTCGGGCTTTATTATGCTTTTTACGAGCAATTTGCAATCTCAAGCGAGATGCTTCTGTTTTTAATTCAAAATTATCAGGACATATATAATTGTTTTTCTCTGCATTGTATTGAAAACGAGGGATTATACTGCTTGTTGATTCATGACTTTGAGAGCGAAATAAAGGGATGGATGGTTTGATACCGTACTTTTTAACTGTACAAACTTTCGTTTGCACAGTTTTTATGATAGAACTCTATATTTTTAGAAGCAATGAGGTTTACTGTGTCGATAAAATCAGATACTTGGATTGAGAAAATGGCTCGTGAGCATGGAATGATTTCTCCATTCCAATCCGGACAGGTGAGAGAAAATGAAGGCGGACGGATTATTTCTTATGGAGTATCAAGCTATGGTTACGACGTTCGATGTTCCAATGAGTTTAAAATTTTTACTAACATTAATTCGGCTGTAGTTGATCCTAAAGCATTTGATGAAAACAGTTTTGTTGATGTTCAATCAGATGTTTGTATTATTCCTCCGAATTCATTTGCTTTGGCCCGTACCGTGGAATATTTTCGTATTCCTCGTAATGTTTTGACCATTTGCCTGGGTAAATCTACTTACGCTCGTTGCGGTATCATCGTCAATGTGACTCCACTTGAACCCGAATGGGAAGGGCATGTTACCCTGGAGTTTTCAAATACTACTACCTTACCTGCTAAAATTTATGCTAATGAAGGTGTTGCCCAAATGTTGTTCTTAGAAGCAAACGAAGTGTGCGCGGTATCTTATCGTGATCGTGGTGGTAAATATCAGGGGCAAACCGGCGTCACTCTGCCACGCACTTGATATTATTAGGCTGTTGATTGGATTTTGCCCTGAATTTAGTTAAGAAAGTACGTCATCCTGAGCATTGCGAAGGATCTCCTGCTATCCAGGGGACCCTTCGTCGCCAGCATCCTCAGGATGACGGCCAAAATCCTTAATTTATGGTAACGAGAGGTAGTTTGTGGCACAACGCTCCTTAAGTTAATAGTCTTTACCTGAATGGATACAAGTTATTTAACTATGATATAGCTTAAGAAGCGGCTTTATATTACCTTTATTCTTCTTTCGGCAAGGGGCAAGTGGCTCTTGATGCATCAACCCGCTCACGTAATTCCTTACCTGGTTTAAAGTGAGGACTGTATTTGGCTTCAGTCACTACTTTTTCCCCTGTTTTCGGATTATGGGCATTTCGTGGTGGCCTATAATGCAGCGAAAAACTGCCAAATCCACGAATCTCAATTCTCTGATTATTAATGAGCGCGTCGCTCATTAATTCCAAAATCCGGTTAATTCCATCGGCTACTTGCTTTTCAGTAAGATGCGTCATTCGAGCAGCGATGTGTTCAATGAGTTCCGATTTAATCATACCCACCTCGTTTTGTCGCGTGTGCTAAAGTCTGTCACCAGGACACATCAGGTGCTGACAATATTCCTTTGTTTTATAAGTATAGACGGGGTAAAAAATTATTCAATGTTTTCAAGCCAGTTAGTGACAATTTGTTTTTCGAGAATGGATAAAGGCAGGAACTACGCCCCAGCTCATTTGCAGTTTAGTTGAGTTTATCACCGTAAAGTCCTCATCTGGTAAGGCCTTACTGGTAGTTATCACCGTTTTCAGTTTAGGTAGTGTTTTGAGGCGTACATATAATTTTTGCCAAATTTCCCCCAAAAAGGTGGTTGAATTTACAAAGATTAGCGTTGCCTCATTTAAATCTGCTTCTAAAATATCATCTAGGAGTATCACTATCTTCTTTGCTTGCAGTATATAATCTTGATACGTTGCCAATTTCTCAGTCTGTTGTTGGGCAATCGAATATAATTCCGGGAGTAATTCTATGCCGATGCTTTTTTGTATGGGATAAACCATGGAGCAAGCAAGTACTGCTTTGCCTGTGCCACAGCCCAGATCATAAAATACGGTGTCCTTGTCTGGGTTTACCAACGATAAAAGAGCAATAAATGGGATAAATTCAATTTCACCATAGGTCAATTCAATTGCATCCTTTTTCTGCCTGGCTACACGGGATACTGCAAACCCATCCACACCATTATATAAGTGCTGAAATACCTGGATATGACTGGTGAGATTTAATGATTTTTTCCATTGCTCTATTCTGGTTTGTTTCCTTCTTTTCTTAATAGAATAAACAATAAGGGCTATTAAAAATAAACCGCACATTAAATAGATGGGGTTGGCTAAATTATTAGCCATGTTTTAATCCGTCATCATTCAATATTTTTTCTTTTTCTTCCTGTGTTAAATTGGGCCATGCCTGAAGTAACACTTTTCCTGCTTGTCGTTCATTCATTGCTTGATGATGCATTTCCCAAGGCAATTCATCGCTAAGATAAAGTACAATCACAAATGCGGTAAGCATCGTCGTCAATACTGCAAAAAGCCCAAGTTTTAATTGAAACAAATTCAGCAATTTATTGCTTTTGTTCACTGCATCATGGGCGACTCGCTCCACATGGTCACAACTTTCACTTGCTATGCGATGGAATTGATGCACATCATACTTGGACAATTGGCCGACAATGGCCTGAGTCACTTTTGCAGAATGGTGTTCAATTCGTTCAATACACTGTTCTGTCAGGTTTTCTAGTTGTTCCTGGTGCTGATGGATACTTTCAGCAAACAAGTGGCACTTTTTGTCCAAAGTGCTCAGGTTGTCTTTTCCTTGTTCCAAAGCCTTTTCTGCGAGCATGCGAAAACGGGTTGTTCCTGCTTGTGATAACAGCTCATTGAAGGAGGCTAATTCATTTTGAATATTTTTGGTTGAGTGAAGGATGCGCGCATTTTGCTGTTCAATTTCTTCTCGCCACTCCATCATCTTGGTTTCGGCAAGCTCAAAATAGGCAATAAATTCACCGGTATGGCGCAGAAGTTCTTTGACGCGAACTATATCATCATCTTGATAACGTTCCATGCGATCTCCTTTTTCTTTCCATCTTTATCTTTAACAGGTTCTGAGTGAATTTTCTTTACTATATCTCAAATATAAAATATTTCTATTAATTCATGGAGTTATATATTTTTTATTCGTAACACTCTCAATAAGTTGTGACAGAAGAGACAACAATGTCTCAGGTTATTGAGATGTTATTGTTACTCTTCATTCTATAATTATAAATTTACTTTGGGAACGGCAAAGTATAGTGCCGAAATTATCAGTTTTTTATGTGAGTTGACGCATTGCTGCGCCAACAAGTTCAAATATACAGCGTTCCTACAGACCAATCTCACGGCTACTTAGAGTTTTTTCATTTAGCGCGGGCTTATGGGATTGTCGTCAGGCATAGTTTCATCGGGGGGGGCATCAGTATTTTTTTCCGGTGGATTATTGGGTTCCGCATCTTGGAAAAAGAAATAACTTTTCCGCGTTGCCAATAACTCTGGTTTGGGTTGTTTGTCCTTTTGTAAGTCAAATTTTGTAGTAATTTCTGCTATCAATGTACGAAGCTCTGGATTATGGCTGCTATCCTTCTCATAATAAGTCAGGCGGCGCTGGAAATAAGCCTGAATGTCCTCAAAGGAGCAGTTAAAAAGTAACTGGCTTTTTGTTATGAACAGCTTGTATAACACTTCTATTTCATAGATGTACGCATTCGCTTCAGTATTAGGAATATTTGCTGCGACATTAAATGCATGTCCTGTTTCGTGAATTACCGCCCCGATAATATCAATAGGGTCTTTTTGTAAAAACGATTTTTGAAATACCAGAGTTTTATTTTCGACCCAATTAGCATGAAACCGGCTTAGTCGTTTGAATGTCATTGAGTTTACAAAAATGGCTGGATTATCTTGGACGCCAATAAATTCTCCAGATGGAACTAAATCAATTTCTAAATGGGGAATAACCACACGACCATCTTTTAAGGAGTCAATATGACCAATTTCCCTGCATTTATCAATAAGCAGCCTAATATGATAAATTGTAAGCATGGCGTACTCCTTACACACATACACGATAAATTTTTATGTCATTGAACAACAATATTTTTGTTTCAATCAATAACGCCTTTTTGGGCGTGGATTGGTTATGCTATGCGTTAGATTAATCTTCCATTGTAAAGTGATATATCATGTGTTTATACATTACTCAAGATGTATATGATGTTTCGATGAGTGAGCCATCAGAGCTTGACCCTTCAAGGGTTAATGGATTGCGAGCTCCGTTTTGTTGCGGTAGCCATAATCGCTGAGTGGCTTTGCATAAAGATCTTCAATTAGTAGCACTATGCTTTAAATTCTTTCGCAGTAGTGACAAAAGCCGCATTAAACTGTAAAAAGGCTGTTAATATTTCCTTAATCTTGATTCATTAAAATGGAACTATATCTTCGGGGTGGAGAGCACAATGGCAGGAAATAGTTTTTTTGATCGGGCTCCTGCGATAAACACGAGTAAGCAGGCCACATCAGAACATACCTTCATCAAAGTTGGTGGGCAGCAATTTCGAGCTGTAGCTGTAGCATTTATTGATCATTTCAAAAGTGCAACCCGTGTTAATGATGCAAGTATAAAAAAAATTCTGGAACGTTTTTATACCCATTTTCCGAAATTTATTTCTCATCAAGCTTATTTAACACCAATGGAGCGAATGGGGATATTAATCAATAGCGCACGTAAATCAGAAGTTGTTGACTGTTTGGCTTATGTGTTACATCAAATTACAATCGATGAAGTATACGCTCAGCCGTTGAAATACCGGGAAGTTTTCGATGGACTGGATGCAAAAACTGAAAAAATGCTTCTTCGCCAGCCAGGAACCGAATTACCCGCTAGCGTACTTCGGGCTCTCTCTCAGGTCTTGGGCGTCACCATTACTTTATCTTTTACGGAGCGCGGAAAAGACTTACGGCTTCGCGAGGTCTATACCAGCAGTGTGCCTCAAACAGCGAAAATTGAACTGGTTTTACAGGTTAATGATGGTAAATATTTTCCTCGTGTCAAGAATGAAGGGGATTATGTTTATGTTGGACAATTAGCAGTAAAAGCACCTGAGCCGGTCGTTAACATAGGGCAAAATACAGGTACAGTTGCTGAATATATTGAGTTGATAGCTGAGGACAATAAACAGCTTTTAAGAACCTATAATCAGTGGCGACAAAACTTTTTAAATATGGTTAAGATTGATGAGTTGTCTACCGAAAGCTTAATAACTTTATACATAAAGTTTCTACCAGAGAAGAGTACCATTATTCCAGATACAAAATTGTTTTTCTCTAAATTAACTGATCCGGATGGCAAGTTGCTGCCTGTCAAAGACATGAATAACTCAAGGTATGTCATTGAAGAATTGGCAGGTACACTGGCTGAATGGATTAGTATCAACCAGGTCAATCCGGATAATTTATTGGATTATATTGAAAAACCTGCGCTGCAAACAGCCATTTCTGTAGCCTGATACAGGATTTAACAGGTAGCTCTCGCACCGGAGCTGCCTGTTAGAGTGAAGCAATTATAAAAAACCTTGTTTCTTCATCCATTCATCGTTGGCATATTTAGACATATAGTTGCGTATTGAATCCGGCAAAATAACCAGGCACTTTTGTCCCTTGGCTAATGATTTAGCTGCTTGTAAGGCCGCCCACATGGCTGCCCCACTGGAACCACCAACAAGTAAACCTTCTTCATGGACTAATTGTCTTGCTGTACGGAATGAATCGATATCATTTGTTTTTACATAAGCATCGATTAAATTATTATCCAACACATCTGGGAAGAAATCATAGCCTATACCTTCAACTTGATAGGGTTTGATTTCAGTGCCTCCACCGAGGATTGACCCTTCAGGATCAACGCCAATGATTTTGATGGCCGGGTTATATTCTTTCAACCGTTTCGCTATTCCTGTTATCGTACCGCCAGTTCCTACTCCTGCAACAACCATATGTAAATCCAAACCAAAATCATCAATAATTTCCTGTGCCGTTCCATAATAATGGGCATTAGGATTATTGGGGTTTGAATACTGATCCAGTATATAAGAATCAGGTATTTGGGCGTTGAGATCTTTGGCCAGAGAAATGTGGCTGTCAGGATCGTGTGACGCAGCTTCAGTGCGGGTTCTGTAGATGGTTGCGCCAAGAAGTTCAAGTACGGATTGTTTTTCCTGACTCATTTTTTCCGGCATGGTGATAATTACTTTATAGCCCAAGACCGCGCCTGCCAGAGCAATCCCTATTCCTGTGTTTCCGGATGTCGGTTCAATAAGAGTATTTCCTGGTTTGATTCGGCCTTCGCGCTCTGCCTGGACGACCATTTCATAACCAATACGATCTTTTACAGAACCACCAGGGTTGAAAAATTCGCATTTGGCATAAAGTTCACAATTTAACTCTCTCCCCAGGCGGTTAATTTTTACAATTGGAGTTTGTCCGATGGTGGTGAGGATATTGGGGTAAATCATGTTAAATCCTTTTTCTATGAGGGCGCTTCAGATTATAAGGCCATAGAATAAAAATGCAAAATATGCCGGTTGTGCCGAGGCTTCAATAGTGATTTTTTTCTTTTTAACTTGTTAAACAATAAGCTTAATTGGGATCGATAGTGGATAGACGAATAAATTATTAGTTGATATTATCGGCAATCAATTTTGATTTTGGACACAGTTAATTATACAGGAGTTGGCAGTATGATGTCTCATTTTTTCAGT
>NZ_CALMPD010000160.1 GCF_937871865.1 uncultured Legionella sp. | reverse complement strand
TCAATAACTTCTTGCACCCAGCACTGGAGCCATGCATGACGATGCCGTTTTCTTACTTAAACGAGATGAATTCAGAAATTAAATTTATTTTTGGCAGACATTAATGTATAGTGCGCATTATAAATCCATGTTGCGCTGGAAAAATAAGAAATTTTGAAGGCTAGGTAATAAGGAACGTTGTAATGGCTGTAAGCAAAGAAGAAATGATAGAATGGAATATAAGCAACGAAGAGGTTAGACGTTTAAACAAAGAATTATCATCCTCTTCTCTCTCACGTATAGAACAATATGAAATAAGTAAAATATTAAACGAACTTTATTCGTTTCGTTTTATTCCTGATGATGAGTTTGCCCGTGTGAAATATTTTATGGCACGCGCAAATGAAGTACTCAATCATCGAATAACTCCTCCCTCCTCAAAAAATCCAATTGTCATTTTCACTGCAAATGATGAGCTTTCTGAACAAGCACTATATCTTTGGACAGCCTTTATGGTACTGGGAGAATGTCATCCTACGCATAAATTTAATAGTAAGGCCATTAGGATTGAAAGTAAGTATATATTTGATTTAAATCCTAATGAGCTTTGTATTGGATGGGATAGCATTTTTTGGTACGGTTCTAAGTGGCGTAGTGATTCATTATATAATAGAGTATTTAAAAAACATCTGACAAAAGAGATGCTAGAAATAAAGGAATATCCTGAAGCTTTTGAAGGTATATCAATTGAAGAGTACAAAACAATACACCTCCAAGAACTATATAAAATTGCAGAAGCAAAGGGAATAAATCCAGAAGATCTAAGAAAACAAAAAGAAGAACAAGAAAACAAACAACACGACATTGTAACCTCAACTTTATCGAAAATGAAACAGTGGGCAATAAGTAATGAAGAGGCTAAAGACTTAGAAAAAAAAAGATTATCCCCTAATATCTCAGCTTCAGAAAAAAAAGAAATATGGAGGACATTTATAGACCTTTATTCGCCCCATTTTATCCCTGACAATGAATTTGCTCGTGTGAAATATTATATGGCTCGCGCAAATGAACTACTCAATCATCGAATAACTCCTCCTTCCTCAAACAATCCAGTGGTTATTATCACTGGAGATAGTGATAGAGCTTCAGAAATAGCGCAATATCTTTGGACAGCCTTAATGGTATTTGGTGAATGTCATCCAATGCATAAATTTGGTAGCAAGGAAATTAGTATTACAAGTGGTTATTTAGTTAATCGCTCTAGATTTAATCCGAATAATGAACTTTGTACTGAGTGGGACATCGATTATTGGTATGGCTATAAGTGGCGAAATGATTCATTATATAACAGAGTATTTAAAAAACACTTGACAGAAGAGATGCTAGAAATAAAGGAATATCCTGAAGCGTTTGAAGGTATATCAATCAAAGAGTACAAAACAATATATCTCCAAGAACAACACAAAATTGCTGAAATAAGTGCTCAAAAACAGGAAGAAGCTAAAATAAGAGAAATAATCAGATCGAAGAATGAAATTAAGCAAAAAGAAGATGAAGCTAAAAATCCTATTTTGGCTGAGGCAAGAAGAGCGAAAGAAGCCGAAGATAGAAGAAATGAAGAAGCTAAATATCCTTCATTGAGGTGGGAACGAAGAGCAGAAGAAACCAGAAAGAAAGAAGAGATTAGAAAAGAAGAGCAATCACAACAGCGTAATCTCTTGAACAGTCTGTTAAGTGAGGCAAGAAGGAGTTATTTTTTCGCTCTCAAGAGTTGCACCTTCAGTCATGATATTCTAAAAGCAAATGAACGGCTTAATTATTACAAGCCCGCTCAAAGTGAGTATATTCAAAAAAAGTTAAATGAGGATGTAAATCTAAATATGGCTCACGCCATTCGCCTTGTAGCAAAATTCATGGAAGATTCACCCAAATTCAAAGCAATTGAAATAGATTATAAAGATTTACTCTTGTGGCAGTGTTTAATGCAATTAGGTATATTGTTCCCCCACTCAGGTGTTTCCTCTGCAACTATTCGCCCGAACTGTTCGGGTTATTTTAAATTCACAGTACAAAACCAAAAGACTAGAAAAGTGAAGATTTCTCCAGGACATGACTCAGGAAATTCATTTTATTATGAATTACCTACTCTTCAGCTGAATGAATCGAGCATTAAGATGCACCTAAAAAAGGAAGCTGATATAAACCATCAATGGCGCTTAAACAAAGAGGAATCGATTCACAATATACTCATACAAAAATGCCGCTCATTTGAAACAACTATTTTTGATTTTGATAACGCATTTAGCGAAAACACCAACACCAATATTAATTATCAAAATAAAGAAGGTCAAACGATGCTTATGACTGCAATTAATCATCAAAATGATAAATTAGCAGAACATCTTTTAAGAAAAGGGGCAGACCCCTCATTACGTAATAAAGAAGGACAGACAGCACTTGATTTGGTATCCAAACAAAGTTGTTTATATGAAAAAATTCAAGAAAAGCTCACTGAACTGAAATGGAAGAATCTTCCTCCTAATGAAAAGTTAAGCATGAAATTAAAGGAGGAAATTAATGGCTTTAATCCAAAGATTATAAACATGAAACAATTATTATCTCAAGGTGCAAACATTAACTATTCTTTTAACGATGGATATACCCTTTTGATGTTTGCTGTCGATAATCAACAGGATAAGGTCGTTGAATACTTACTGAAGCAAGGTGCAAATCCCTTGCAACAAAATAACTATGGCGAAATAGCCCGTAATTTAGCTTCGTCTACTTCCTCCATTTATCAGATTCTTAAAGGATATGAATTACTAGAGCATGTTATAAAAAACAATCTAACTGGGGTAAAATCACTTCTTTCTACTGATAGCAGCATTATAGATTTCCAAGGTAATAATGGTTATACCCCTTTACTACTTGCTGCGGAGTTAAATTTAAAGAAAATAGTTAAATATCTTTTATTATACAATCCCAGTCTAACAATAACTTGTAATGATGGCAGAGGGATATTCGAGGTTATTAAAAATAAGGAAATAACCAATTTAATTAAACAAGCACTGCACGATTCTGGGATTATTATTGACGAAATGGTCGATCCCGTTAATCCACCAACTGAAAGTGCAGTGGAATTTTTGCCAATTCAAGAAAATGAGTTAAAAACATTACCAATGGGTAGCAATAATATGATGTTTTTTGCAACTCCAACCACCAAACCAGGAGAAAAAAGACAATCAGAGCAACCTTCTAAAACCATTAAATTATCATTGCAATAATTCAGATTAATATGGACGCTGTAATGAACAATGATATTCTATTGATTAATGAACTTAACCGTGTTATTCCTTCTGTTCGTAATGTTAAGAAAGCGCTTGAAGCAGGTGCCGATATTAATGAACAAACAGGGAGAAAAGGATACACCCCTTTGATGTATGTCGTCGAAAAGCAATATGATCGAATAGCTGAATATTTACTCCGCCAAGGAGCTGATCCGCTAATTAAAAATAATGAGAATAAACTAGCAAGTGAATTAGTCTCTCCCAGCTGCTCAGTTTATCATATTCTTAAAGATTTCGAACTATTAGCAGCGACCCATAATAATGATTTAATTTCTGTACAATTGATTATTCAATCCGGTGCGATGATTAATTTTCAAGGTTCTGGACGCTATTCTGCATTGATGATAGCAGTAGAACAAGAAAATATAGAATTAACTGAATACTTACTATCAGAAGGAGCAGATCTTTTCTTAACCCAAAAAGATGGGCTGAATGTATTTGATTTAGCTTTAGACCAATCGATACATCACCTGTTAGAAAATTCTATTATTCAGAACAAAATGTCAGATAACAACCTTCAATATCATGTAAAAAATAAAAAAAATCATTTCTTTTCTTCAGCGAGCAGGCCTCTTTTTAAATGGGAGAAGCTATTTTGAATTCAGTAAAACATTTTAACTTATCCGAAGAATTATTAATCAAAATAGACAAATCTGAATCCAGCATTCAAGCCTTGGTATATTTATTGAATGAAGGCGCGGATATTAACTATCAAGCAGAACAAGATGGGTATACCCCCTTAATGCTCGCTGTAGATCAAGATAATGAATTAATCGTAACTTTTCTTTTGGAGCAAGGGGCTAATCCACTCATTAAAAATCATTACAATGAAATAGCTAGTGATATAGCGTTATGTTACTCCCCTATTTATCAATTGTTAAAAAATAATGAACTACTCTTTGCGGCTTTAATTAATGATATTAATTGCTGCAAAGATGCTCTTTTTTCAGGCGCCAACATTAATTATCAAGGAGTAGGAGGTTATACCGCAGAAATGATCTCAAAAGAACAAAATCATCTTGGTTTATTGAGTGTTTTGAGAAGTTTTAAGTAACTCCCAAATAACAATACTTGGAAAAAGAAAGTGAATATGTTTGATTTTAGCAAAAAATGGATGAGTTTTAGTTATACACAAGATTTCTAACCTGTAGTATCTGAAGAACAATCCTAGGGTTAGAAAAACATTGTGGTCATAGCTTTTTGGAGGTTTATACAGTGCGAATTAATATAGGTAGTGATCGTAAATCAATGAAATATTCAGAAGTGAATAAAATATAGCCTATAGTTGTTATTTCGAAATTTAACGTTTAAAAAAATTTGGATATGAATAGAACGAAGCATAATAAATTATTTTAATAAGCATTTGCATATATAAGATTAAGGACAAAATGAT
>NZ_CALMPD010000159.1 GCF_937871865.1 uncultured Legionella sp. | reverse complement strand
TATCGACCAACTCAAATCTATTTGTCATATTGAACACCCAAGACACCGTAGTCCTGTGATTTTTTTTGTTCATCTTGCAGGTGGTTTAGCAGAGAACGCTCTTAAACTACATAAACCAGATAAAAATAAAAAAAATGGAGTAACTGGATCCCCTGCTGATCCATAACTGACGTTAATTAGATTTTTAGTGTATATCCAGTTTATACTGACAATGAGCAGAATATGTTTCAAAAAATTTTAAGTAAGAAGTTGGAACATCGGAAGCCTAGATTAATCCGGGCAACAACTAATCGAGTTTATCTCTCTTGATAAGGATATAAGAACATGCAAGAAAAAAGACACCGTCAACCGCCATCTCATTACAATCAACCGACAACAGTTACTAAGGTAGTTCACCACTCCCATTCAGGACATCCAGGAGCAGTTGTAACACAAACAGCTCCAATGGGTATACCTCAATATAATCCTAATCATTTTTTCCCAATGCAAAAACCAACCAATCTGCACTCTCATGACCATGCTCCTCACATCCATGTCCATAATCCTGGTCATATGCACGGTCATAAATAATATTAAAGCAGGTTCTGGTATTACGTGTTATAGATAGGAAAAGGTTAACACGTGGCGAAAAGCAGCTGTTAACCTTTAAAGCGGAATAAAAACCTGTTCCAAAGTTTAGTTCTTTTGATCAGTTCCCAGCTGGATCACTGGTTTACTTATATGTGAACTGGCGTTTTTCAGATCGGATGGTGCCTTCATTGTGCTTTTAGTGTCATCTCTTAAAGTAGACCCAGTTTTTTTCACCCCGCTTTTCATAGCTCCGGACTTGTTAACAGTCTGAACATCTGTCGGTTTGGCTGCATGAGTTTTAGGTGTATCATGGGAAGCAGTGCTTTTCTTAACAACAGTTGATTTAGATTTAGTATTAGAAGTTTTTTTTGCCTTATTTAAGCTGGAAACGCCACCATGCACAGCACCACTACGTATAGCCGCCTTGCTTGTTTTTGTTATATCAGCCGCTGCAGTAGAAGCTGCATGGGTCATGGGGTTCACCACTGCCTTTGTCTGTTCCAAAGCACGATTAGTATTATCAAGTAAATTATGTTCAAAAATATAAAAAACCTCTTGGACATAATCTAAAACCGTATGAGAATTTTTAATAAAGGCATTCATATTTTTATGCAAAAGTTCTTCTGGTTTACTCATATTTAATAATTCAACTGGAGTAGCAGATAAAGTAAGCTTTTGAATAGTCTTAATATTTAATTCCATTAATTCATTTAATGGTTTAATTAAAGGGTTAGCATTAAGATTTTTAAAATATTGAGTCTGCATGGTAGTCCTTATATTGCATTACATCATATTAATAATAGTCTACCAGAATAATTTGTCAAACAAAAAGACGATAAGATCAAAGTAAATACAAAATATTCGAGGAAACGAGCATCAAAGACATCGTTCATTAAGAAACTAAAAAAACTTGAAGCAAAAACAAATTAGAATTTATTGATATCTGCCACGATTCCTGAAAGGAGCATACAATTAGCTAAGAATTCACCGCGAGTTGCCGTGCCCTTCCCTGATATTGATTTCCCTGAATAATAACATTGATGACAACTACCAGAAATGCCGTACTGAAAGGAACAATTACCAATAAAAGCCAAGGAATTGTAAAATGACTTTCCAGGATTGATGAAGCCAGATATACATTGATTAATACCGCGCTTAAGATAGCAAGAAATCCTGAGTATAGGCCAATTAAAAAAGCCTCGCTGCTACGAATCCATAATAAGGTGATTCGTCTCATTCCCAGAATTTTTAAAACTTGCGTTTCTTGTTGTTTAGTACCGCTGAGAGACAAAATGGCAAGCATCACAATAATCAAACCCGCTAATAATGCAAAGAAAGAAATGAATGTGATTGCATTCGCAGCACTGGAAAGAATGGATTGTACCTTGCTAATGGTACTGGCAATATCAATCAGAGATACATTGGGATAGGTTCTGGTAATCTCAAGCAACAGATTTTGCTTTTCAGGAGACAAATAGAAGCTGGTAATCATGGTTTGAGGAAGATCATCCAATAGACCAGGCTTCAATAGCATAAAAAAATTGGGCTTAAACGACCCCCAGTCTACCTGACGAATACTCGAAACCTGAACATCAACAACTCGGTCAGCAATGGTGAAACTCAATACATCACCTAATTTTAATTTTAAACGTCCAGCGACTCCCTGTTCGACTGAAACCCAAGGCTTATCTGGATCTGAAACCATCCATGCTCCTTGGGCCACTAAATTGTCATCAGGGAGCTGTTCTGACCAGGATAAATTAAGCTCTCTTTGCAAGGCATTAATATTTTTTACTTCATTACCAAATATTTTAGTTACCGATTCATGATTAATCGCAGTAAGTCGTCCACGCAAAACAGGATAAAAGCGCTGTACTTTAATCGCATTGTGCTCCAAAAGGTTATTTAAAGAAGAAACCTGGGATGGCTCCACGTTAAAAATAAAATAATTGGCACTCTGAGGGGGTAATTTATTTTGCCAATCACTAATCAGGTGATTCTTAAGCAACATTAAACTCAGTATACACGCTAACGCAAGGCCAATACCTATAACCTGCATGGCACTGTCCTCAAAGTTTCGCGCAATGTTATTAAAACCAAAACGCCAGTTCAACGGAATACGAACTGTTGTTGTAAAGAAGGAAGCAAACAACAACCACAATCCTGCAAGTGCCACACCTACGAAGATCAGACAGCCACCCAAAACGGTAAGCGTCAGTACAATTGATTGCGTGTAATAATAAGCCAGAATTCCCAAAAGCAATAAAGCCAATCCATAAGTAATATAAGTGCTGTTTTTCCAAATCAAATGTTGCTGACGAAACAGACTCATCGCGCTGATTTTTTTTAGCTGCCAGATATTACCAACCGAAAAACAAAACAAAAGCAGCATCCCTGAAGTAATACTTAAAATAAAAGGACCAAAATCAAATTGTGGTTTTACCTGTGGTAAAAGCCCTTCCAGCCAAATAACAAGTAAAGGCTGAAGAGCATATCCAATAAACGCACCTAGAAGACAGGCCACTATTCCCAAAAGAGCAATGCTGCTCATATACGAGCGAATAATTTGGGCTTGAGTGGCGCCAAAACTACGAAGCAAAGCCACCTGCTTCAAATGGCGCTGGCAATAACGAAGAGAGGCCATACTGATCGCCACACCCGCCAAAACCAAGCTCATCAAAGTACCGAAGTTCAAATAATTCAAAGTACGATTAATCGTATTGGTTACAGAGATATTATTATTTTTGCTGTCTAGCCATTGCTGTTGCCTGGTCAATTTATTGACCAAAAAATGGTGCATTTCATTGAGTTTCTCCTTGGTTCCCTTCATTAACAAAGCATAGGTCAGAACACTGCCTGGTTGAATTATTTTTGTTTTTTCCACATCATTTATATTCATAATGATACGAGGAGAAAGAGAGAACCAATCCCCCATTTGACCCGGCTCATCCCTTATCACCCCATTCACTTTGAACTCTCCCGCGCCAATCGTGATGGTTTTGCCAACATTCGTAGATAATAGTGGAACTAACCTGGGATTCAGCCACACCGTACCTTGCTCAGGAACTGAGGTTTGGGATGCTCCTTGTGCATCATTGAGTTGATGAGCAATCATCACTTCTCCACGCAAAGGGTATGGTGAAGAGACGGCCTTAATTTGCGACAACTGTAATTGCTCCTGCCCTTCAACCATACTTAAGAATGAAAGGGTCGTTGTCGTAGTAATACCGAGTTCATCCGCTTTTTGTTTCCAATTCGAATCAATAGGTGTTGTGCTGGTTAATACAGCATCTGCACCCAGCATGTTGACCGCACCTTGTTCGAGTTGTGCTTGGACACTGTTAGTAAAATGATTCATCGCACTGACGCACGTGACAGCAATAACCAAGACAATGAAGAGCAAAGTCAGCTCTCCGCTGCGCCATTCTCTGATGATGGATTTAACAAACAAAGGGAGACTTAACATACCAGAGTCCCATCAACCAATGGCCAGTGCAACTGACAGCGCATGGCAAGCGATTCATCATGGGTTACAATAACCAAAGTCGTTTGATGATCTTCATTGAGAGAGAACAGTAAGTCCGTTATTGTTGCTCCTGTCTGTTTATCCAGATTTCCAGTAGGCTCATCAGCAAAGAGCACCAACGGAGAAATAGCAAATGCTCTGGCGATGGCAACACGTTGTTGCTCGCCGCCGGATAACTGCGATGGATAATGATGAGCACGCGGATACAGCCCGACTTTATCTAACCAATTCCTGGCAATTTCCAAGGGATATTTCAAATCAATAATTTCCAGAGGCAACATCACATTCTCAAGAGCAGTAAGGTTAGGTAATAATTGAAAGGATTGAAAAATAAAACCAATTCGTCGCGAGCGTAATTGAGCACGTTGATCTTCATTCAATAAAGTAATGTCCTTATCGTCATAATAAATATGACCTGAAGTAGGTAGTTCCAAGCCCGCCATTAAATGAAGCAATGACGTTTTCCCTGAGCCGGATGGACCTGTGATAGCTATGGTAACACCAGCCTTGATTTCCAAATTGATGTTTGTCACTATTGATAAAATCTGATCAGCGCTTTTAACACTGTAAGCGACATTTTGAAGTTTAATTACCCCACTCTGGATAGCCATGAAACTCCTGTACTGCATTTTATTTACTTATTCGTTAATAATAGCACCGCTGCATGCAAAAAATATCGTGGTTATTGGTGATAGTTTAAGTGCTGGCTATGGTATTGACCCGAAAAAAGGCTGGGTTAACCTGTTAGCTACCAAGCTTGCAAAAAGTGAATTTAAAATAATAAACATCAGCACCAGCGGCGATACCACCAGTAATGGCCTGGCAAAACTGGATAACGCCCTGAAGAAGTATGAACCGGCCATTATCATCATTGAGTTGGGCGCAAATGATGGACTACGTGGATTATCCCCCAACCAAATAAAAAGTAATCTTGAAAGCATGTTGAAAAAAAGCAACGCCGTTGGCAGTAAGGTGTTAATGCTATCGACTTATCTTCCCCCGAATTATGGCCCAGCATACACCAGGCAATTCAACCAAATATTTCAGGATGTAGCTAAAACTTATAACGCGACTCTGGTGCCTATGTTTCTTGATGGGGTTGCGGGAAATCCACTCTATATGCAAGACGATAGATTGCATCCGAATGAAAAAGCACAAACACTGATTATGAATAATGTGTGGCCAGCATTGGCTCCATTGCTTTAAAAAAGCAGGCATCAGCCCCCCGACGCACTATAAGTGTTTATAAAACGCATCACAGCAATAAAAAAAACAGTTGTCATTTTTGATGTTCTCAACGAGAATGCGCGCCTTATTATCCAAATTAATTGTTCGGAGTGTAACAATGATTGAAGAAATGCTGGCGGAATTAAAAGAATTAGATAAATTAGCATTAGCCATTGCCAAACGGGTCTGGAAACATTCACCAGAAGCAACGGATTTACAAGGCGTTCCTTTAACTGCAGCAAATATTCAAATCCAGGTTGAACTTCTGGCCGATAAGATAGTTGAGCACTACCCTGATAACAATCCTGTTTTAGTGGGATTAATGGATGGAGCTACTCCATTTGCCGATTTACTAAGACACGCATTAAATCGACGTCAATACGATTATAATTACACCACGATGTCGGTAAGCAGCTATCGTGATACATTGGTTTCAGGTGAATTAGACATGGGCGCCTTACCTAAAGTTACATTGTTCGGCAGGCCTGTAATCGTCCTTGATGACGTGTGCGATACTGGCAAAACCTTAAAAGCAATTAAAAATTTATTTTTAACTCAATACCCTGATTCGGTAAAACTGATGGTACTGGTGAACAAAGGTCAAGAACGACCAGAAGGAATTGATGCGGATTATATCGGATTTGAGTTATCCCATGCATCCTTCATTATCGGAATGGGACTGGATTATTTACAAGAACTAAGAAACACAGACTCAATTAAAGCAGCTAATCCTCAGTACTTACCTAGTCCAGAAGAAAAAATAAAACTGGAGAGAAGAAATTATCTAAGAAAACAGATTGGGCTCTTCATTAAAGCCCAAAATCTAGAAAAACAACAAATCATCGAAACTCAATCTGCTCTGGCTCTTACAGCCCCCTCCACTGCGCTTTCATTTTTTGGTGCCAGTGAACTAGAGAATAAAGACCAGATTGTCGTCTCTTCTGGAGTATCCTTCAGTCCCGGATTGAGTCCAAGCGAAAGTGATAGAACCTAGAGCAATCGTTAGCAAGTCCTGCCCCATAGCCGACACTGCCATTAAGGATTTGGCCGTCATCCTGAGGAGCTAGCGACGAAGGATCTCCCTGGATTCAGGAGATCCTTCGCTATGCTCAGGATGATGTACTTTTCTTAGCTTAATGACAATGCCCATAGCCGACAGGCTATGGATTAAAAGTGCTCTCGACGCAACAAAAATAGCCCGGAGACAGCACCGAGAACTCAGGGAAGCGCATGATACATTTTAATCGGTATCCGCTTTGCGGGGCTTTCCGGATTACGCGCCAGGACTCTATTCTGGCTATTATTGAGACAAATAAATTCTATAATTTATATTAGATTTAGTGAAAAACTAAAATTGAGGTAAAGCTAAAATGAATAAGTCGTCACTATTTGGTTTTTTATTTCTTGGATTATTCAGCTTTAATGAGACAACAGCCTCTTTCATCCTTGAAAGCCCTGCCTTTAAAACCAACACTCTAATTCCTGATTATTACTCCTGTAGCGGTAAAGATATCTCTCCGCCTTTAAGCTGGAAAGACGTTCCAGCCAAGACCCAGTCTCTGGCTGTGGTTGTTCTTGATCCTGATGCGGCTGATGGTCAATGGGCTCATTGGCTCCTCTTTAATATACCGCCCAGTATCAAAAATCTAAAAGCCAACAGCGACCTTCCAGAAGGCTCTGGAATAGGAAAAAACAGTTGGGAAACCGTAGAATACAGAGGTCCTTGCCCACCTATCGGAGCAGTACATCGCTATGTATTTACTCTCTATGCTCTCGATACAACCCTAAGCCTTGAAGACGGTGCCAGCAAAGATGAGGTGTTCAATGCAATGACAGGCCACGTGATTGGTAGTGCAGAATTAGTAGGACTGTATCAAAAACTTCCGACCCCAAAATAACACACCGATCTTAATGCAGTTTTAACGCCGAACGTACCCGCCGCATTAGAAAATTGGCTACAGTCATCACCCCCACTTTCCAGTAGCCAATGATTTTAATCTGATGAGATTTATACAATGACAGGTACACCATTCTTGCGAAAAAACCAGTGATAAACACACTTTTTTCATTATCAAAAATCAGAGAGCCTGTGGTGCCATTTTTGCTTAATGAAACTAAAGAACCGCGATCCACATAATGATAATCCTGCAATGGCTTATTCTTTAAAAAAGCCTTAATCGACTGTGCTAACAAGGTCGCTTGCTGATGCGCGGCCTGGGCGCGCGCAGGAACTTGTTTGCCATCAGAGAGAATACAACAGGCACAATCACCCATAGCAAAAATTGAGTCATCAACAGTAGTTTGCAAAGTCGGTTTTACTTTAATTTGTCCTGCCTTGTTAAACTCAAAATCAGCCATATTTTTTGCTTGTTCCTGTCCTTTAATGCCAGCCACCCAAATAATCATATCAGCAGGGATTAATTGATTATCATGAGTTAACACGCCGTCTTTTTTCACCTCGGTGATACGAGTGTCCGTTAAAATATCAATGCCCATATCGATTAATTGTTTTTGCGTGACCTGAGAAATATTTTCCGGTAAGGGGGATAAAATCCTGGAAGCGGCTTCAATAATATGAATCCTGGCAATATCTTTGGGATCGAATTTCCCTGAAATTAATGCGCTGAGCTGAGATAAAGAAGTACGCAATTCCGCCGCAAGTTCAACACCGGTGGCACCTCCGCCGACAATAGCAATTTGAATAGGTTTTGTATTGTGCTCATAGTGATTTCGAATCAACTGTTGGAACAATACCCGATGAATTTTCTGTGCCTGTTTCTCAAAATCCAGATAAAAACAGAATTCAGTACTTCCGGGGGTATTAAAGTTATTAGTGACACTGCCAAAAGCGAGAATTAATACATCATAAGGAACAGTAAGTTCCTCCGGGCTGTCAATTGCATCGGGATTATGAATGAGCAGTGTTTTATTTACCCGATCAATTGTTTTTAGATCACCTAATTCAAAATGGAAATGATTTTTTTTCGCAATGGTGAGATAGCTCATTTTATCGTAAATATTATTGAGGCTACCTCCAGCTACTTCATGGTATAAAGGCTTCCAGACGTGAGTCAAGGAATGATCTATCAAGGTTATTCGAACAGAATTGTTGCGACGATAAGCACGCGCCAGAGAAACAACCAGCTCCAATCCTCCTGCACCACCCCCCACTACGACAATATTCAAAACTATCTCCAGTGACTGAGCATTTATCGAGTTTATCATTCTTCAATAAATCAAGTATAGCAATTACGAAGAGCCCCAAGCCAGATGACTTTTATATAATCTATAATATAAAAAAATAGCGGAGATTGTTTATGGCATCAGAAGCAGACAATCAGGAAGAATGGATACTGCTAGGAGCAGGCAATTATAATGATGTATACAGAAGTGCTGACAGGAAACGGGTACTTAAGATTCAGAAAAACAAGGCAGATACCGATACCCCAGAACGTTCTGTACGTTTATGGAATATGATCAATCCTCATATGCAACCACCAGCAACTGTTATTGAGTCAGAACACGGTATTGGCTGGGTTTGCCCGTACGTTGAAGGAGTTCAAGCCTCAGATAATGAAATAAGCCTGGGATTGCTTGATATTTATAATAGCTCAGGACGAATAATCGTTGATGCGACCGCCCCTAACAATTTTCTAAGAACACCCCAAGGCAGTGTTGTCTGTATCGATATAGGCATGGCATTACAATTAGAAGATGCTCAACCCAAATTAGCTCCAAAAATGGATGCGCACAGCATCATCAGTGCAGAGGCATGGGCAAAATATAAAGGCCTGTATAATAATTTTTTTCAAAGCGAACAATTTGGTAATCCTCAGGCAATCAAAACAGTAAAAGCCTTGTTATTTATAAAAGAACATCGTCCCGATATATCTGATGTCAGTTTTTTAAAAAATAATACCGACACGATAAGTCAATTAGCAAAAGCATTTGATGAACAAAATTCGAATCAATTAATGGCTAAAAAAATGCAACAATTAAATGTCGCTCAAGATTTCATTGAGCAGGCTATGAATTATGGTGAAATTTCCAAAGCCAAAGAATTATTAAGTGCAGAACGATCACCTACCCTGGAGAGTGTGAAAGAGAGTTGTATTAAAGAACTTGAGCGATACATTAACTCGAGAGGCTCCATTTATGAAGGGACGTTTAATCCTTCTTTTATGACCATGATATTTAGAGATCAACAATTAACCGCTCATAAAGTAAGTATGACTTTACACTTAATAAATGATATTAAAAACGCTAAGTCTTCAGAAGAAATCCATCAACTTATCATAAAAGCCTGTGACAACGATCCCAGTTTATTAAAAGGTACATTTTCCAGTGGTTTGGCAAGCAGTTTGAGCCAATGTGTCTCAATAGTATTTGCTGATATGACTAATGAGCCAATGATAACAAATCAGATTTTTAATTAAGCGATATAGAGATCACTAAAATAAATCCCCGCTAGATTAATTTTAATTGATTAGATACTATGTTCCTCGATTATTCTTAACACCTCAATAAGTTGTGGCAAAATTACTGTCCCGAATTACCGCGAGTGAGCCGCTGTCATCCAAAATAGGAAAAATTCCTCAGATTATTAAGAAGTTACGATGATATATTGCATTATATTAACCGTTTAAAAGGGATTATTAATGAAAAAAAACTATTAACCGCCACTGCAGCCTTGATGTCTATTGCAAGTTATGCAGGAACCATGGGAAACATACAAAAATCCGTTATACATGATGGTTGGATTATTGGGGGAAATATTGGTTATGGTTATTTAGCTTCTCAGGAAGAAGATTTACTCCTTCCCGTAGTGCCGACTATCCCTTCGTCTACGGAAATTCAAACTCAAAACCATGATATTGGTTCTCTAATTGGTGGTGGTTATGTAGGCCGTGATTTTGCTGTCTTAGACCGTCTTGCAATGGGATTTGAGGTAGGTTACAAATATTTAGGGCAATCGAAATATCATACCCGCGCAAGAAATACTATCTCAGATGAATTTATCGGTAGTGATATCAAAGTGAATCAACAAGCTATTGATTTTTTATTGACGGGTAAAATATATATCTGGCAAAGCTTAAATCTTATAGGCAAAGTGGGACCCGCGTACGTTCGCTCACAAACCAAACAAAATTCGAGCTTTAATCTAGGTGGCGTTGTTGGCGGTATGTCTACTGATGCGGCCATTTGGCGTATAAAACCCGAAGCAGGGGTGGGATTAGGCTATACATTTAATAACAACATTGGTATTGATTTAATGTATACCTATATTGGCGGAGTAGATGCCAATGTTACAGGGACTAACCGATATTTTAACCCTGGACCAGACAGAACTCCCGCAGTCTATCAATATAATGCATTGACAGCCGGATTGAGTTATACCTTTGGTTGAAAATACAGATGCAGCCCACATTAGCAATGCCTGATGTGGGTTTAAACAGATTAGTTCAACCTTGCTTATTTGCAGAGTTAACCTGACCTTATCTATTGAAAAGACATATTTGCCTATCTACGACACATGATATGGATAAGCTGCTCTCTATCCAATTTAGAGTATTCGGCAGGCGTAAAATTACAGGCTTCCAAGTACCTGAAGAGATAAGAACCAGTGATTTACGGTTAGTATAACGACAAATTAGCGCACTCCCAGCAGCAGAAATCTCACTCCTAATCCATTCGTCTGATAAATTAATAGAAGCGCCACTTGGTATCATTGGCCCTATGCGATCAATTATATATTTATTATCAATACGTTCTGCTTGCAGAATCTCGCTCACCGAGGGACATACAGGATTTAAAAAAGGAGAAGAACCAAAAGCAATGCCAGAACAAAGGAGACTACATACTAGCCCGTAAATGAAGTTATTCATGCTACATTTCAAAATATAATTCCTTATAATCATTTACTTCATTTAACTCTATACTATAGTTTTCTCCTCACACCAGTCAATTGACGATTCGATTGAACGAAACGTTCGAAAAACCAAGAACCTGATAGAACTTAAGCGAATTGGGCCTTACCCACAGCCATTAAGTTAAGGATTTGGCCGTCATCCTGAGGAACTAGCGACGAAGGATTGATCTCCCAGGATTCAGGAGAGCAACTTCGCTAGGCTCAGGATGACGTACTTTTCTTAACTTAATGGCAGTTTAGGGTCTTACCTGCCCATCACCAAATACTAACCACTTGTAACTGGTTAAAGCCTGCAATCCCATGGGGCCACGAGCATGTAATTTCTGGGTACTGATGCCAATTTCTGCCCCCATGCCAAATTGCCCGCCATCAGTGAATGCGGTTGACGCATTAGCATAAAGTGCTGCTGCATCCACATGATTCATGAAATAATTTATAGCCTCTTTATTCTCGGCAATAATGGCTTCGCTGTGTCCTGAGGTGTACTGCATGATATGTTCT
>NZ_CALMPD010000158.1 GCF_937871865.1 uncultured Legionella sp. | reverse complement strand
AACAGATAGATAACAGGAATGCAAACAGAATGTAAATATATCCTATGTCAAAATAGACTAAAGCGATCGAAAGCTGAACTCGGCAGAGAGGTGGTTATATCGTTTTCATTTTTTTATAAATAAAAAAAGGAATTCGTGTCATCACTGCCATAATCAATCGCCAGAATCCTGGATAATAAAACATTCCTTTATGCTTGTTTACTGCAGACCAGCAGGCTTGGGCACAAGCTTTAGGTGGGGCTGCATAAAAAATACCAGGCAGACCAAAGGTTTGCTTGGTATCAATAAAACCAAGGCGTGCGATCGTAATGTGCTGATCCTTGGTTGCAGATTGTTGTAATCCTTGTAAATAAACCTCTACTGCTGCTTTACTCGCGCCATACAAACTGTTTTTAGCGCGTCCTCTGCAGGCCGCGACAGAACTTAAAAACAGCACATGGTGTTGCATTTGAGGGTGCTGTAAATAGGCGTGAATGAGCTGGACGGTTGCCATAATATTCACTTGTATTAGCTGCGTAATCGATTGGGCTGAAAGATGTTCATTGCCTGCGAAATCACTATGGGCGAGCAACAAATCTAACTCATGAGAATCAGATTTAAGAATCTTGTTTAATTCACTGACGGGCTTGGTCAAGTCCATAGCCATTATCTCACAAGGAACCTTAAATCTATATTCGATGTCTTTTGCAATAATCTGTAATTGTGCTTCATCTCGACCAACCAGACGGAGATGATTTCCTGCTTTTGCGGCACAATGTGCAAATTGTTCAGCAATGATGGAGCTAGCTCCTAAAATAACCCATGTTCTTGGTGTCATTCCGTTATCCTTAGTCTTTTTGCCAGTTCGGATTGCATTGGCGATTGATAGGATTTGGCAATTTGAGACAATTGCTCATGTAGTGGGTACATACTACGAAACTGTTCAGGAGTTAATAATAAGTCTTTGGCCAGATAAATACGCCCGTTAAGCTCGGTGATTAATTGATTCATTGCTATGATGGCTTTCTCGGCATTGGCATTATGAATGAAATCGATAGCTATCGTAAATCCTGGTTTACAAAATGAAAGTAATCCCACGCCAGACTGAATAAATAATTTAAGTACACTTAGAGTGGGTGTTGCCTTATTGCTCCTGATTATCTGCACGAGCTTTTCTATGGTGGAATGAGCATGTTCCTGATCAAAAACAGCCTGAAACTGAATCAATCCTTTGGGGCCATACAACCTGTTCCAGTGTCTGATTTTATCTAGAGGGTTATTAAATTGATCCAAAGCTAATTGTTCCTTTGGTTTTTTGCTTTTGAAATAGAATGAGTTAAATAATTTCATATTCCATTGCTTTATGAGCCCAAAAGGAAATTTACTCACCGTGTAAGTTGTTTTTTCTTTATAAGAACATGGCGGACAATGATTGGCAAGAGATAGAATAGCGCGGGGTTCTTGATGCAAGAGATCTAGCCAGGCTACTTGATAATTGTAATTGAGTCCGTAAGTTGACATGGTTTCAGTAAGGGCTTTAATCGAATCAAACTGTTTATTTTCCACTTGAACAAAACGCGATACATTTTTTAATTGCAATCCTGCCCGTATAATGATGCCTGTCAGGCCCAAACCACCAAGCGTTGCATAAAATAACTCATTATGTTCTTCTCGACTGCAATGATACATTTTATTCCGAATGAGTAAATCAAACCATAATACGTGATGGCCAAAGCTGCCAGCATGAGGGTTGTTTTTACCATGAACGTCATGAGCAATTCCTCCTGCGACGGTAGAATGGACTGTTCCTGGTATCACGGGGGGAATAAATTCAGGGTGATATAAAAATAAATCCTTAATTGAGGCACCTCCCTGACAGATGGCTATACCTGTCTGAGGATTAAATTCGATCAGATGGTTCAATCTGGAGGTATCGATAATAAGGCCTTCATTACATAAACTGCTGTCGCTGTAGCTGAGCCCCATGCCTCTTGCAAGTATTGAGGAGGGATTTTTATCACCAATATAATTTATGAGCTCTCGTTCATTATCAGGCCTTAAACACCAGGCTTCACTGTGATTTGCCTTGCTGAAATTAGTGAACGTCATTTTTTTTGTGCGCATCATAAATGCTCATAAAGAAATAATTTGATTGCCGAGTTTCTCATGATTTATTTATTAATGAAACCAGGTAAAAGATAATTTCACGGCTATAATTTATTGATAAATAGTTTATTTAAGGATGAACGATGAATTATTTTAGCTCTTTGTTAATTACTGTTTTTTTTATACTCATTTCATTTCTGGTCAGTGCTGCAGATCTGCCATCAGACGTTAATGGAGCACACCAATTAGATGAATTAACGTGCGTTGATGAAGCAACCCAAAATTGTATCGACGATGTGTGCTTAACTTCTGATGATACAAATTGTGAGGATAATTGCGGCGAGTTAGCTCAGAAGAAATGTCAGGAACAACAAAATGAATAAATAAAGTTAATCATTGATCTTAAAATGGATTGAAATAACCTATCATTTCTTGGGGGCTTTGATAGTATTGGATTAACTATTCAAGCATCAATTGTACGAGGTGATGGCCTATGCCAACAAATATCCCTGACTTGGTTGATCCACTGTCAATGAATAAGAAAAAAAACGAGCCCGAGGTTCCTGAACTAAAAAAAGAAAACAAGAATTTGAGGACGAAAGTAGCGCAAGTAAAAAGACCCAAGAGCCTTTAGCTGAACTTATGAATAGCTTACAGGATCGTGTTGAATGTATTAATAAAGAAGTAAATCAAGTAATTGGATTTAATGCCGCTGTTGGTTTAGTTGATGAGTTGGTGAGTAATGCCCTTAGTGGTGATAATTCAGAAGAGCTAACAAAAAGCCAGAAGTCTCCGTTTAATTTAAGTCCTATGTCTGATGCAGTGAATACGAATTCTTTGTTAGATACCCTGGACTTTGATTATGCATCCAAATTAAGAAAGGATAAGGAGCCTGAGTCTTTAGTGCTGAGATCGGAAACTCATTTAACATACTCTTGATTATTGGTATTCCAGTTTACAATAGTGGCGTGCCGTGGTTTGTCACGGCATCCATAAATAAAAATACAAGTAACCTCTCAATAAGTTTTGCCAAAATTCCTCTTTTGAATTCTTGAACAGTTTCCATTAAATTATCTTTACTCACTCTTTTTATTTATATTTTCGTCAATACATTGACAGAGCCTTTTTTATTGTGCCAAATTAGTCTTAGATGTAACTACTTAATAAATAGGATAAAACCTTCAATTGAGAGGTTAGCCTAGGGCCCACTACCATT
>NZ_CALMPD010000157.1 GCF_937871865.1 uncultured Legionella sp. | reverse complement strand
ATGCAGGAGTTAAAAAATATGGCTTGCTAACGAGTGGCGTGCGTAAGGTGAGTTAGATAGTTATCTTGCCAGTGATTTGGTCGCCAATGCCATATCTCCGGATTTGGGACTAATAGGCAACAATATTTATCGTTTATCAGAAGGAAGCGATGGTCACTGGAATTTTAGTCTCTATTTTGACGGAGCAGATCATGGCCTGGATAATGGTACTGCAGTAGATACAGTACTCGATTACGTCAACTCTTATTATGATGATTTAACATTAAATAGTTTATTAAATACAGGATTGTTGCATCTAAGTTCTGATGAAGACATCGATGATTTCAATGTGTTCGAACTAAATGGTGCATTGGTCAATGGTTCTGTTGCTAATGATATTTTGGTGGGATACGCCAGCAATGAATCTTTTTATGGTGGATTAGGTGAGGATGTTATGACTGGTAATGGAGGAGCAAATACATATCTATTTGATGCAGCGTCTGTTAATGGTCAATCTGTAGAGCGAGACACTATTACCGATTTCAACCCTGCAAACGGAGATAAAATAGTATTCTTGAATGATATTTTTGGCGGTGGTACTAACCCACTCCAAAACCAGGTTCATGCAAGCACGGTAAATGTTGATGGAGTAAATTCAACACTCCTCACTATAACCCAGCCCAACAATGGTGCTCATATTCAGGAAATATTACTCCAGAATTATTCTCCAGAGTCATTGCCACAATTAACTGACTTTATACAAGTAGCCTAAATAGAGGTTATGAGAGAATTCTGTTGGACTTAGATTGAACAATTAGCGTCAGACGAAGCGCCCGACATGTCGTTTTTTCATCAAACACAGGGTGTGGGATGTAAAGTTTGCAATGAAATATCAACAGATCCTGGACTCAATAAGCTGAAACGAACTACAATTATTTATGACCACGCTAATCTATCTTATATGAACCCCATTTCCAGGAAAAAATTTATATTATCACTAACCTTCCTTTTCCTGCTCCTATTGCTTAGCATATTTTATTACAGATACAAATCCCAATTTAACTATGATGTCATCAATCTTGAAAACCGTTCGGGAATTCATTTAATTGATGGGCAACCTGCTATTAAAGAGTTTTATGCCACCAATCGCCTCATCGAAGATGGAAATAAAACAGGTGAACTCAGCCCAACACTAAATTATGGCATTAGCATTGTTAATATTCCTCGGCAATATCGTATTGGTGGAGATTTTAAGAAAAAAATAGTACAGGATATCCCTCTTGAGGAAAAAAAATTTTTTCATGAGCTCAATCAAACAATAGCAAAAACTGAATCCAAGTTGCTCGTTGTATGGATACATGGTTATGCCAACAGTTTTGAAGGAACCGCAGCTGTTTTGGCTCGGGGAGCTTATGATCTCAATACAGAAGCAACCTATCTATTCTTTTCCTGGCCAAGCCAGAATCGTTTGTTTGCCTATGTAGCAGACGAACAAATGGAGAAAAAAAGTGCAGTCGCTTTCGCCAACTTTCTTACTGAGCTAAAAAGAGAGGTACCTGGTGCGAGACTAGTAATTATTGGGCATAGCCTGGGAACCCGTTTGCTTTGTGATGCCTTCGATATACTGTACACGAAAGCTGATTGGCGGGATAAAGACAAAGAAATATCAGATGTCATTCTGATTGCGCCTGATGTGGATCAAGACGATTTCGATTTGCATTTTAAAGATCAGATCCTGGCTATGGTAAAAAGATTAACCGTTTATGTTGCTTCAGATGACGGAGCCTTACTGATCTCCAATCTAAAACATGGTACCAAACCTCTGGGTTTACCTACTCATTTTGATGATAACACACAACTGGATGAGACGCAGGCCTTGCTAAGCTTGTCTGAGCAAGGGATGGATAATCTGGATATTGTTGACGCAACCTATATAATCAAACCTTCTTTTAGTCACAGTTATTATCGTTCGCGAGATATTATTTCTGATATTTATTGGCTGCTCAACCATAATGCCCCTACCGATAAAAGGCAACTGTTCCGCAGCAAACTCCGGAAAAAAGATAATTACTGGGTCATACCACCCTAAGAGATTTCACACTAATTCATAGTAGTCCGCATTAACAGAGCGTAATGCGGAACAGTCCTAGTGGTACTACATACCGTCGTCCTGAGAAGCTAGTAACGGAGCATTACCGTAATGTTAAATGAATCGTCCTCTTTTAGGAGGCTCTAGATCAACATCATCTTCCGCTTTGCGTTTTGTACCACAAATATTAATGAGCTCACGAACATTAGGTCTTAAAAAACCCTTGCTTTTAGCATGCTCACGGGCACTGATGTATTTATCAGCCTCTTTTTGTGCTTCATCCTCATTCTCACAAAACAATTTGGTAATTGTTTTAATTTCTTCTGGTTTGTACTCCTTAAGAACAATTTTTTGGAAGCGATTAAGTAAGGCTGCTGATAATTGTTTTCGGAAGTCAAAACTAATAGGATTTTGGGTAGCAAGTACTGCAAATCCCATTTTTGTTGCGCACTTCCCATCTTTATCAAGCCCTGACATGTATTGATTTAATAATAACTCAACTGGCATAGTATTCAGTTCGTTAATAATAACCAAGGCCCCTTCGTTAAAGGCTTGATAGAGAACCGGCTCCAGACTTTCCAAATCGTTAATCACATAATAACGACGTTTATGTTCGACATTATCCTCCGTTGCCAAAACAAAATCGTTAGCATCCAGATAATGTTTTAATAATGAGCTTTTGCCCTCAGCCGAATCACCTTCTAAAATAACTCCTTGTACGCCTGTAAAATAATGTGAGCTCATCATTTTTTGCTCACGAATCTGCAAGAACTGATTAATTAATCGCAAGGGATTACGGCGAGTTGATGCAAGGAAAAAGTCACTTTCATCAAAAACAATAGCATTTTTTCGTTCCGCCTTAATCGCTTTATAATCACTCAGACTATTCAGGAATACTGGGCGTTCACTCTCTGTGAAAAAGATCTGGAATTCATCGTACACAGCCAGACACAAGGCATCATTTTCTTGACCGTATCGCACATTATTCAGAAAACGCCAGGCAAGCATTTCCAGGTTACGAGTAGTAATTGTATCTTGCAAAGACAGCCTCATCTTTTTATACGCTTGCAACAAATGACCAGCCACTTCATCACGCTTTTTCTCATTGACAGGTTGTGTTGATAAAATAGGAAGCAATACCTGCTGTTTTAAAAGAACATCAGGTAATTCTTTAAACGTGATAATATGTCCATGACGACTAAAAAATGCCTGCTGCGTTCTGTCCTTAAAATAACCGAAATTACCAATAAAAATGATTTTATGTCTTGAGGATATCGGCATTATCTCACCATTAACCAAAACGCTCTGTTGTTTTTGAAACAGTAACTCTAAAAATGCAAACGCATCCTTGTTGAGCAAATTAGCTTCCTCAACCACCAGAAAGGGACGAGGACTGTCCGATTGCAGCCATAAATTTATTTTATCAAGCCCGCCAAACACTTTGGTGTCTGGCACCAGGCGCTCTAATTGATGAAAAAATAAAGTACTTTTACCACTGCCACTGGCTCCTGCCACAAAAATATATGAGCTATGCCTCAACTCACTTAAAACTTTATCGATCCTGAGCTGAGTAGTATCGTACGAATCAAAGGACAGATATTCTTTTGCCAGATCAACCACGTCCCAAATTTGTTCCACAATAGGCTGTAATTCATCATAATTGCTTTTTAATCGCAAGATTGGCTTTAGTGGATTGGCGTAGGGTTTCTGCTTGAGTCGCATCAATATAGCTTGCAATTGAATATAACTAAAAAGCGGCTCTCGGGGTAGGCATTCTGCATACGCAGCAACAAGATTTTTCGTCTGTGTCACTAATAAGTCCGGAAACTGTTTCTCAATCATCACCCACGGAGTAGGCAGTGCCAGCGTGTGGCATTGGAAAAAATTGCCATTTATCGCGTTGGTTGTGAGCAGCTTGAATTGGCCTGCTTTAAACTCATGGTGCTGTCCATCAATCACCAAATAAGGAGTAGGAAGCAGCAAGGATTCCAACTGTTTTTCCAACAAAGGTGATAAGTTTCCTTTTAAAACAACAGATGTTCCGTCGAGTAGTAGTTTTGCCACACAAGAAACACTGTGTTGGTATTCACCAGACTCAGTTCGCGCATAACGTTCAATTAAATCGCTATAGTTTGTCATTTCAGACACAGGAATAACCCTGAGTTCAGTGCCATCACTAAAATGCAATGCCTCTGCCAAGTCCAGATCATCAGCAACGATGACTGGAGCAAGCTCATTGGGTCTGTTGTCCGAAAGAGTGATGCGTTGCAATTGCGTTGAAAAACGACGAGCTTGTTCAGATAGTAAAGCGCTATGAGCATTGGATAATTCATGGCTTAGCACGATAGATAATGTGCTACCTTTGTAACGTTCTATCCACCCAGGCGTCGTATTAAAAACCCCGTCTTTGCAAGTATATAATTCAAAAAAGGATTTAAACGTCAGGTTATTTAAAATTTTTATGTCAGAAGGGGCTGCATCTGATGAACATGCAGTGTCACTGAAATAATCCAGATGCACCTCATAAGGCTTATCCCATAATACAAAACTGAAATCAGCAGGGATATCAATACTATGGCCGTTGGCTTCAAAGCGCCTAGAATAGATCATTTCACCTAAAAATAACCGGAATCCAGGGGCATTCCAAGGGGCATTGCGTATGACTACGCCGGAATGCCCTCTTTTTAATGCCGTAATCAACTGCGACTCAATAGCGTGTATGTTAGGGCCATTACAAGCAAGCCGAACGGTCATCTGTTGTTTGTATTCGTCAGGGAAATAAATATTGATGCATAACAGTTTTTGCTGGTCATCATCTAATGTTTTAACAACAGACGGATAAACAGTAGTATATTTTAAACGCCTCGGACATTTGCTTCGTAATTGATAGCGCGAATGAACGTCTTCGCTTGCCGAGCGATTCTCAGGTTGCAAACTGATAAGAATCAATCCCTCGGGCAAATCAGTCTCTTTCAGCATTCTTTGCTGAGTATCCATCATGGTGTTGTAAACAATATGCTCCGTTTTCATTTCAATCTGGTTAACAACCAGCACATCTCCGGGCTTTGCCTTCTTAATGTTTCTTATTAATCCGCTGTCTTGTTTGTGTTTTTCACCGTTGGCTCCCAAGACAACTTCCGATGTTCTGATGTTATCGAGATGATCAATGTAAATGTAACCTCGCTTCTCATTGTGCTGCACTACTTGAAGGTGTGCTAAAAAGCCTTCAACTTGTTGGGGTTTTAAAGAAACTAAAATATTCTTTTTTCCTGAATCAAATTTCTGAATATCTGTTAATAATTCAGTGCAATACTCTTCAAACGTTTTTGCACTGGATTTTTGCCATTGCCGACGAATATAATGGTTATCTGGCTCTAAAACCTGCTCATTTTTTTGTTTTTTCGCAATTTGTTCAGGAGCTTTTATAAGATTCAATTGCGCCTCAGCACCACCAAGATCGAGTGCTCGCCAACCTTTATCTGGATACCATACATGGACAAATTGATGGCAATCATTACTATCGAGCTCCACCCTGATACCAAAAATACTTGCCAATATGGTAAATGCCTTTGCTCGGTGACGACAGGAGCCCTTTTGTTCACGAATCACCTGATTAAACAACTCCCAAAGGGAAGATTGATCCGATACTTGTTCTGATAATTCCTCTACAGAAAAATTTCGACAAAAAGAAGAGAGAAAATAGACTTTTTGATCGATATTAAATTGTTGTATAAAATGAAACGATGGATGGAGATGGGGTGCTAAAGTATAATAGCCATTATTATCAAAATACCCATTCCGCAACACATAGAAAAGGGCTTCCAAGTCTATAGGAATCCGCTCATACTTTTGAAAAGCCCACTCAGGGGTTTTTAGCAAGAATTGAAACACAACAGGTTCACACGTATCGACGTGAACATAATGAAAATTATTAGCACTTTTTCTGATGGTTATCACGTTATCAGTTATTTTAGATGCCATGAATATCGTATCATCAGGAGTAAAGGAAGGTAATTTGATCCATTTCCCCTGCTTTTTGGGGAACAGTTCAACCGTACCAAGAAACACATCATCTGTATTCTGATATGTATCATTATAGACAGTGCTGATATCGTCTACCAAAGGTATATCTAATATGACAGCATGACCGGGCTCTATAGGTATAAATGATAATTGCTTACCTGGACCTGCAAATTGAAAAGTATCCAATCGATATCTACTGACATCAGAGCTCCCCTTTTTGGGACGAAAATACTCCACTGCAGTTAATGCACAATCAGCGGGACCTGTTTTCCCATCGAAGTATCCATCGTCCTCTTTTTCATCTAAATCAGAGTCTAGATCAGCAGCCCCCTTATTTGGGGTCGTTAAAAGAATCAGATAATTGGTTTTATGAGCCTCCTTGATTATCATGGAAGACTCTTTGATTTTGTCATTAAACAAAGTGCAATCAACCTGACCAAATTCATAATCAATGACTCCTTCTGGACCAATTTCGCTGACAGGGAATCGTTCTATAGGAATATTCTTGCCATTTTTAATAAATGACGCGTTGCGTAAACGAGGAAGTTCCAGTTGATTTAGAATCTTTAAGAAAATCTGATTCTGAAGAATAGATGCAGACGACTCAAACTCATACTCTGACTCACAATCAATATCAGGATCAAAGTCAAGCTTAATCTTAGAACGCTCCTCATCCTCATTAATATAAATTAATGATTCAAGATTGCTGCATAATTTGATAAAATTAATATCATCTTCGAAAACCCACATAATGTTCAATTCACGAAGATGTTTAAGACGGGATGGTTCCAGTACAGCAATAAACTCCTTCGGCAACTCAAGCACCTCTACTTGCAACTGTTCTAAAGATTCTGTTGCCTTAAGAAGACTGGTTAACAAATCAGTATCTGGATCTGTATTATCCCAAAAAGAAAGGTATTCTGTATTGTTATGCGTCAGCTTTTTGAGCGATTTTAGAACATTTGCACCCAGACGGAAATCATCCATATTAATTTCGCAATGTTCCAGTATGAGCTCTTCCAAATTAGGACTATTGTTCAGTATAAAAGAGAAAAGTCCAGAATTACAAAGCCGTAGATGTTTCAATTTTAAACTTTTTAACGAATGAAAGGTGGTAGCATAATCCGAATAATTAACATTTGATCCTTTTATTTTTATTTGACATAACTCCAGGTCCTCTATGCACTTAAACGATCCAAAAAAATCGAACATTTGTTGTTCAGTAAATTTGCGAATAGTTGTAGTGCCAGGATGGATAGAGAAGCTTTTAATGTATGGAGCTAATTCTGTAGGAATTTCGGGGATATCCGGTGCGCACTCGTCATAATAATAATCAGCTCCTGGCTTCAGTCTTTGTATATTTATTTGTGGATTAAGATAAGCGATTTTTTTAAGAAATTTGCTGCAATCATATTCTAAAAGAGTAAACATGTTGGACTCTAGCGTAAACGGTTTTCCTGTTTCCAAATCCAGTGTATCCAAATACGCTTGTAATAAATGATGAGGCAAGGACATCAACACTAATAAGCTGTTCGCTACAATTTTATAAGAGTGTTTCAGGCCAATATTACCCTTGTATATATGTTTATTATTGATGAAAACATTGGCAAATAATGTACTGCTATTTTCTGTCGTCGCAAAAAAGCACTCATCTTTATTAAAACCTGAATCCTTTATTTTTTCTATGAGGTGACTTGTTTTAATTGGCTCAATCAGAAAAAGATGCTCAAATAAATCATCAACATTTTTTATGTGAACCAATGAGCCTGTCCAGGCATATATCTCAAAGTCATAAGAAAGAAGCATGTTCCAAAGCTCAAACTCCTCAAGATAGGTTTTTCTAGCCGGCTCTATATCGCAGGTATATATTTTAAAACGCGTTTTCAGGTCCGTAATAATTATTTTTTTTCTTTTATAATCCTGTGTTGCTACAGGCAAGCGCCAACATTTTGGCTCATCATTAATCAAACGCTCTAAATCCAGATCCCCTGTAGGTATGTCAGTAAGTGCAGTATGTACTCCATTTTGTGTAGTGGAATATATAAGACCTGCATTATTAAAAATGGAAAATTCTGTTTTGGTAAACATTGATACCTCGAAACAACAAATGCGAGAGAGAATTTTTATACACAAAGACCAAACATAATACATGGGCCATGTGTTTCTGTCGATTTATTAGACAGATTGTCTCGGTTAATAAAGGCAGGCTATCGAATGTAGCCCGGATGAAATTCAGGCTCCTATGAGCGAAGCGAATTCATTCGTAAGGCATGAGTATGTAGGCATTCATTCTTGTAATTCATTAGTATTTAATTTAGAGTTCCTCTACAAATTAAACCACCAAAATAGGGTGAATATGAGCATTAATAATCCTGCTAATCCCACTTTTTCATCAACGAACATTGCCGAAGATGATTTTTACAGTGCCATGAATTATATAGGCCAAAATCTGGTAGAAACATTATTTAAATCGATTAACGAATTACCTGCGCCACTGCGTACCCCTGATATGCTCTTGAGTGGCATTGAAGGTATGCTAGGCAATGTATTGCATCAGAAATTCGCCTCAAACGCACATGAGAAACTCGATGGTTTTTATGAACATCTCCGTATGCACCTACACGCACTGGGACATCATCCTAAAGAAACAGCTTAGATAGTTGTTTTGAATTAAGGATCTCCCGGGATTCAGGAGATCCTTCGCTATACTCAGGATGAGCAATATCATCTCGTCATATCAATACCCTTTTGCACTGACTTATAGCTCCTTCCAATCATAAAGAGAATACAAAAAACCAACACCTTATTGCTAACATCGTCAATTAATGTATAATAATGGCTCATTTGGATTTAATTTTAGAACTTAACTATGTCTTTCTTTGAGCAAATTAATGAATTTCTATTTGAACATTCAGGAACCACTACGTGAGGAATTGCAAAATTAATTAGCGATAAGCCCGAAAAATTCGGCCCCGTCTTCTTTCAACCTTACACTTCTACAGGTAATTTCTTTAAAAGAGCAGCATATGTAGCTTCCGCTCCAGTATTTCTGGGCATATTGACTGCTGAATTGATGATCCAAAGCTTGATAACAGCCTTGGAGGCGATTTTCAATTTGATAAAAATGGACACTGATACAGCTATAGACAAAATAGGCGATTTATATGTCGATACTGTTTTAACAGTAGGTGCTGGACTCGCTGCATTAGCAAGCCCGTTCATCAATGCAGTCGATTTAGTAGGCAGCTTATTTGCTAAATCACCAGATGAACATGAAGAACAAGCCCGTTCTGAATATGCACCCTCTTAAGTAAACTCAGAATAAAACGTTGCTCAAGGATGAGCCATTCTTATTTAAAAAAAAATCCTTTTGTTAATTTTTAGGAGCAATGACTTAAGAGATTTTTAAACATACTCCTGCCAAAAACTCATTATTCCCCTTCCTTAAGAATTGTATCTTATGCACGTAAAGTTGCTTGAATGGCTATTTTTTTTTCGTCATTTAAAAGTCCCTTTTTAAATTATGAATCTTTAAGCTAAACGCGAAATACCCAAAAGTAAATATCAGCGTACACTAATATTACTACAAACGAGGAACCTCATCTCTCTCTTCCTCATGTTCTATTGCTGGAGCTCTGTGATCGAATAAGTGAGCTATAGCTGCTGCGGCGCCTCACGATTAATCTGGTCAATGTCCAGGCGGGGGAATAGGAGGAAGTTGAAATTGAGAGGTTGCATAGGAGGTATGTTTATCTGTATTCTTGGTAGGACAATTTGGACAATTATTTCATCTATTTGATCTTGATTTATTTGGAAAAAAGTATCTCTGAAAGGTTTGTCATTTTTTTTGTCGCTCCTGATGGGCATAATAATCTCAATAAGTCTTAAAAAAGAACTGCTCATGCCATATTTTTTAAGCTAAGTCTAGGTTATGTGAACGAACGAATTGTTTCATAAATAGTATCGATGGAGCTTTACTTAGGGCTTGGGGAGTAATAGAGCGGCAACCGACTTAAGGATTATTTCTCGATTAATCCGACTTTTTACTGGCTGCTATCTTATACACGCAACACCACCAGCCTTTGATCACAGATTCAGAGAGGATCCGTTGCAAAAATGTTCCAGCCGTATCAAAATACTCAAGACTCGACTATAGTTAGATTATTGAGATGCACTTCGAGATTTTATGCTTGATTTAAATCAATTGGTCATGATATTCATTTCTGCATTTCTGCTATGGGCCGTCAATCAATTCATCCCTATGGCTCCATTAATAAATCTGGTATTTAATTTTTTGATATTGGTTGTCTTAGTGATTTATATCATGCAATTTCTTGGTGTTGTTACAGGGGTTCTCCCTTCCCCGCGATTATTCAGATAAATATTCCTTAAACTGAACATGTCGACTAATAGAAACACGTGTTGAAATAAAAACATCAATCTTATATTGTGGCATGCAAAAGGAGATTTTATTTCAATGAACTAAGGAAGAATTCATGCCAAAAACAGTTAAATTAAGCGATTATAAAGTTCTTGATTATCTGGTGGAACATGTTGATCTTGAAATAGATTTGAGTCTCCTCCCAGTATCTGCCCGTTCACGCCTTCATATTATATCCAATCCCCAAGTAGAATCTCATGCCACCGAATTAATATTGGATGGGGAAAATATGATTTTAACCTCAATTATGCTTAACGATATTCCCCTGGATGAATCTCAATACGAAGTAACCGAACACTCGCTTATTATTAAAAATATTCCTCAGGACATTCCTTTTACTTTAGAAACCAAAACGCTTCTTGGTGAAAATACAGATTTATTTGGATTATATGAAACAGAGGGAACTGTCCTGGTTAAAGCAGAAACAGAAGGATTAAGGCGCCTGCTTTATTGTAACGACAGGCCCGATAATCTAGCGACTTATAAAACAACCATTATTGCAAATGAAGAACAATACCCTGTATTGCTTTCTAATGGTGAGTTGATTGAAAACAAGAGGTTACCTAATGAGCTTCATTCAATGACCTGGCTGGATAAAGTGCCGAAGCCCAGTTATTTGTTTGCCATGGTAGCAGGAGATTTACAACGCTCTGTAACCCACTATACGACCCAATCAGGCCGAGACTTACCCATTGAATTTTACGTGCCACTTAGTGCTACCGATAAATGTGATTTTGCAAAAGAAGTATTAAAGGCCGCGATGGAATGGGATGAGCGCACCTATAAACTACCCTGCGATCTGCCACAACACATGGTAGCGGGAGTTGATAAATATGCATCAGGCGCCTCCGAACCAACTGGATTGAACTTATTTAACACCGCTAATTTATATGCAAGGCTTGATATCACCACTGATTTAGGCATTTTACGCGTATTGGAGGTCGTGGCTCACGAGTTTTTTCACTACTGGTCAGGAGATAGAGTAACCATCAGAGATTGGTTTAATTTATCCTTTAAAGAGGGGTTAACAACATTCAGAGCAGCCATGTTTCGTGAGGAATTATTTGGGACCGATCTGATTCGTTTGCTTGATGGAAAAAATCTGGACGAGCGTGCACCACGCCCCAGCTCATATACAGCGGTACGAAGTTTATATACCGCCGCAGCCTACGAGAAAAGTGCTGATATATTTCGAATGCTCATGCTTACTTTGGGCAAAGAGGTTTTCTATAAAGGAATGACTGCCTTTCTTAAGGCAAATGATGGTGGGGCAGTCACTTTAGAGGATATGTTAGAATCATTATCCAATACCTCTCAAACAAATGTACATCCATTTTTATTATGGTTTACAGAATCAGGCATTCCACAACTGACCATTACAGATGAATATAATTCGGATAGCAAACGTTACACCCTGATCGTTAAAACAAATGAGAAAGAACGAAGGCCAATCCCTTTAATCATTGGTTTATTAGATCAATCAGGAAAGGAAATTCAGAGCGATAAGATACTAATGATTGCTCAATCAGAGATGGAATTTCATTTTGATAATATAGCGAGCCGCCCTGTCCCTTCATTATTACGCAGCTTCTCTGCCCCAGTGTATTTGAACTATAAATACAATCAGGATGACTTATTACTTTTAATGCAACACGATACCAACATTTATAATCGATGCGAAGCAGCAAAAAAAATAGTTCGCCATATGATTCAGGATCATTGTGAAGGAAAAAGCGTTTTATTTACCCCCCGCTTTTTCAATGCCTTCCGGTCGATATTATCAGACAAATCGCTTAATGAATGGCTAAAAGCTGAATTGTTAACATTGGAGTCTGAAGAAGAATTAATTGCAGGTGTTGAAAAACCTGACTTTGAAAAAATTGCTGAAGGCCGCCAACTCATCCAACGCACACTTGCAGTGGAGTTAAAGAGTGATTTATTCCAGTGTTATAATAAACTGCAAATGCAATACACTACCCAGGAATCCCAATTCACCATTTTTAACCTACAAGATGCCGGGGTTCGTCGTTTAAAAGCAGCATGTAACTCTTATTTTCAATATACGAACAAGGAACGCACTGAACTGTATACAAGTCTGTTGTTTCGTGATGCGTTGGGTACTAATATGACCGAAACGGTTTCCTCTTTAACATTACTTTGCGACATGAACTATCAAAAAGTTGGCGAGTTATTCGATAGTTTTCTTCAACATTGGAGTGACGAGCCCAATGCGATGAAGTATTGGTTTAGCATACAAGCATCATCCCATACTCATGAGGTAGTAAAACAGGTTAAACAGTTAACCAATCATCCTGCATTTGATTTATCAAACCCAAATAACGTCTATGCATTGCTGCATTCATTTATTAATAATCCCTATGGTTTTCATTCGCAGACAGGAGAAGGTTATTCTTTAATTGCAGATCAAATCCTTCGTTTAGATAAAATAAATCCTACAGTAGCGGCCAGTTTGACAACCAGCTTTATTAATTGGGATAAATATGATGAAAAAAGGCAAAAGCTAATGCTGGATAATTTAAAACGTATTCATTCGAATGCTATTTCAGAAGATGTGAGAAACACCGCAAAAAAGGGGTTGGAGAAAATAAAAGGTGATTTATCACCTCCGCTCCCTATTGGTTTAACTTTTCTTGGTGGTTCAGAAAAGAACATACGTGCTGATGAAGCGCAATCGCAAAGTGTATTAGAACTAAAATAACTAAATATCCCCTCAATTGAGGTTAAGAGCTTCCATACTGTTTCAGTTACGAAGCCCGCATTAGCATCGCGTAATGCCGGAAAAAGTGGCCCAGTTCTCGTGGCTCCCGTATTATGCGATGCTAATACGGGCTACAATATACTAACAGTTCATTAATTAGCAGGCGCAGGACTTGCAGTTGAAGGAGCAGGTTGTTCTTCATTTACATTTCCAGAACAGTCCAGGGCGATAGTATTAATGGAATCGTCATATTGCTTATCAGTCATTGAATCGGACTGTTTAATAAGATCCAATAATTTAGGTTTAGCACATTCACAATAAGCCGTAGTCAACTTTTTAACATCATCAGTTTGCTGCGGATAAATCAGGTTCCATCTGTCCTGACAATATTCGATCAAATCTGTATCTTTGGCATCAGATAAACCAACCTCCTCCTCTAATGAACCCATAGCATCATGAAGCAAGGTTCTTGACATACACAGCTGAATGGCTTTTTTTATAGCCGCATCATTATCTAGTGGTTGTTGAGAAGCACAAGTACAGTATTTTTCTCCGAAATTTTTATAATCCACTTTATCTGCCGCTTTATCTGCCTTGCTCATCCAGGAGTTTGTACAAGCAGAGAGAAAAGCATTAGCACCTGAGGCAGGCTCATCGGCATACGATGTTAATGAAAAAAACAGTACGGTAAAAGCAATAAATATCTTTTTAAAAGGTAAAACACGCATAATTTCCCACTCCCTTGATTAAATTATCTATCAATAGCATAGCTCATGTCCTTGTCACATCTCAATAATCTGGATAATTTTTCCTAGTGTAGTAAACCACTACACCGAATTAGCGTGGCTTGACCACCCTATCCAGGAATCTCATTCTAGCTTCGAATGGTGCTTTAATGTTACATAGCGCAACAAATAAAGGCATTGAATGCTTGCAACGGGAGCATTAGTCCGAATAGAAAATTGCGAACGTTAACTAATAAATTCTTAATCTTTTTTCATTATAATGGCTGTTTTAATGAATTGGATACAAAATGATTAATAAAGCGGAATTACTGCGACAAAACAATGAACGCAGGCTTGAACAAACACTGGAACAGCATCTACAAAACTATTTCCGCACAGTAGGCCTTAAGTATAAGCTAAAGTGGGAAGTGCGTTCAGAACAACAGATAGTTTCATGTTGCTTCTCTCTCTCTCAAATTCCTGACCTTGAAGTGGTTCTAGAAGTATTAAAACAATCAGAAATGTTTAACAAAGTAGGAATTGTTCAATCAAAAATCCAACAAGGCAAATTTCGCATATTAATTCAGACGGATAATGTTATTAATCTGGTTTATAAGTTCCAGCATGCAGAATATTTTAATGCGCTTCTTCGAGTATTACCTGTATCGGGAATTTTATGCGTGCCGTCATCCAGGCACGATAAACTAACAATACAAGCATGTGCTCCGAAAAATAGTATTCAGCATGTACCAACGTTTCTAAAGTTATCAAAACTTCCCTCAACAATATCATTATTAGAAAATATTGAAATTAGTTGTACTGACGTTGCTTTCCTCATTGCGCAACACAAACAACTATGCCTTAATTATCTGGTTGAATCAGTTCAATCTATAGATGCAAGCATTAAAATATATGGCCAGGAGATAAAAACAGAATGTTTATCTTCCTCCCATCATTCTGTTTTTATGAATTTTTCTAATAACCCCTGGGCCACTACCCCTGCCTTGATTTTCGAATTTCAAAAAAATCCAACGACCCTTAAGATGTTAACCAATTTACATTCAGGATTACTGGAATTTAAAATAAATGGTTATTACGATGAGAGTGATGCTTTGGTTCCTTGTGGTATCCGAGTGAATCACGTAATAAACATTCCTTCCATCATCAAAAATGATTTAGCTTTACCTATGATCCGCCAAAGTCGCAACAACTATACGGATACCCTTTTGATATTTAAAGGAAAAACAAGCGGTTATGGAATTCCAGGCCTTCCTTATGATATATCAAAGCAAATCCTGCTAAAAACTAACGATGAAGTAAGCTCCTTAAGTGAGGAAGATAAAAGTAAATATATAGACAAGCTCAGCAGCTTTTCCTTGTAATCTATTTAAAAGCCATCTTTGATGGCTTAAAACCATTTGTCTTTGGATTGAGAACTCATTATATTAGGCCAACTTTCGCCCAGTAAATTCTTAAGGCCCACTATAATGCCTTTATTTCTTAACCTGGTTACTTTTTTATGCCTTACATGTTCCAATCTTCTGATAGCAGCGGAATGGACTGCTTATTTTCCCACCAATAAAGTCATCACAGCAAAGGTAATGGAAATGCAGGCATCCAGGGAAATAGCACTCATCAGTGAAAAAATAAAGAAAGGCATAGCAGAGCATCAGGAATGGTTCAAGCGCTATGTGAGTGAACTTGAGGCAGGAAAACCTATGCCTTACCATGTAAATTTAGGAGTCACTCAAGCGGAGTATGATTATTTTTTAAATTTCAAAGACGTTAAATTGAACGAGGTCAGCACTATTACGTTAGAATTTAAACCAGGAAAAGACAACGATATCCATATAAAAACAACACCAAAATCACCTGTTGATGGAATAATTGTTAGCAAAAACTCAGTCACTACTCCCTGGGGCATCACAACAAAAGTGACGACTATAAATAACACAAATAAGAAGTCACTGACTGGCGCCTGGACAGGAATCCAATGGAGTCTTAGTGATTTAGCGCCACAGAAACAATTGAATGAAATTAAAGGTAAAGAAGCCAAACTGGCAGTAGGTAAGCTTGAATTATCTGGCGAAGGAATACTTTATTACGACGTTAAAAATATCGATATGCCAAAAAATGAAAAAACAGTGTTTTCGTATATCCTTTATTATCCATTAGCATAACGTTCAGAGCAACACCTCAGCTCCCCAGAAACTTGGTGAATTGCCCCTATTCCGAATTACCGTGGCTTGACCACGGTATCCAGAAATCCAGCCCAGAAATAAGATTTCAGGACTTAGGGGAGCATATATTATTCACGTTAACGTAATGACAATTAAAGAATATTTGTTCTACTCAACACGATTGCTCCTCAAGAGCGTTGCTCATCATAGAATAATCACTATTTGCCCAATGAATGCCTGGCATCCCTGATTTCTCTGTTGGCCTATATAAATGACTCATAACATGAGTTAAATATTCTGGATTTGTAAAAAAAGCCACTGCAATTCGTTTTAGTATTCGATGTTGACCATTAGTGTAATATAAAACAATATCACCTGAATCAGAAATGCCTAAACCAGCCAGGTGCCCCATAGAATGGCCATCTGCTCGAATAAAATTAATGGAATAAGGTTCTGCATACTGAGTGCTGTGTTTAAAATTAAGATTAAGCTTATTTAATCCGTCCTCAGGCCAATTAACATGCTCGAATCCTATTTGTTCACTTAATATTCCGGAAGGTTTAAAGATCAAAGTACCTTGATCCTGTTCAATATCATCAATAAAAACACGAGAACTCCAGGTAAGCTCCCTAATTTTCTCAAATCGAATAGTCAGGATATGTGTGCCTGACAAAGCATCGTAGATAATCGTACTGCTCAAATATTCTTTATTAGCTGTAGCAGGTAAATTTATACTGATATCAACTTTACGAGTTATTTGAGGAGTTGACGGTTTTAATGGGATTTTGATTTTACTCAAATGATTAGAGCCTGGCTTTTTAGATATGCCAAGTAAATATTCCCCATTCATATTTCGTATATACTCTTTGCTATCTAGTGACATTCGACCAAAACGAGTAAACAAATGCTCACTTACTCTTTTGCCATGAGATACAACAAAATAACCTTTATTGAGCAATGCAAGGTCCAGTAAGTTATCAGTTGACGAAATCGGGCATTGATTTATGATCAAGGGCTCTTTACTCAACTGAAATAAATGAATAGCATGCACATGAGACGAAATAATGAGTACTGCTGTACATAGTATTGCTTTAATGTTCATAAAAATCCTTTTTAATGAATTCAGAGGTTTAAAAGAAAAATCGTATTATTTTTCACCTGAAAAGAATAACATTCTCATTATTTTACAGCAAGTTATGTTGTTCTGATCCAGGATAAACGCAGACAATTTGAATCAATCATCTTTGTTTAGATGCGTTTGCTCTGGTTCGGAGCATATATCAACATCTCAAAGAAGTCCGGCGGATTGCTTAATTTCCACTCATCTCGATTTGGAACCATCTCATGTATGTTAATACGGAACAAAACAATAGTTATAGCCCTCCTGTCTCTCTTAATATCAATGCCTGTATTTTTTATGTAAATGTGTGCTTAAAACAGACGATTTTCATATACTAATTTACAATAATGCAAAAAAATATTTACTTGTCCCCCAGATTATTGAACAATCCACCCTAGGTAAAGCCAAACAAACCCATTGTAAAATATCATTTTTAATAAATTGCGGCGGATTATCTTTCTTCTTAAAGATGTTCTTGACAGATTTTAAGTCTGACTATTTTACACATAAAATACATACGAAAAGGATGCGGAATGATTAAAAAAAGACCTATTATTGGGTTCCTCTCTATGACTCTTGCCTCTATAACTCAGGCAGGCACGATGGGACCAACCACCACGATGAAGACATGGAGTAATGTGCTGACATTAAGTGCTGGCCCCATTTGGGCAACAGGTGGTGCTTTACAGTCTTTATATTTTAGTGATGAATTAAGTAGGACATACACTGCAAACAAGAAGACCCATGCATTAACAGAAGGCGAACTGTTCATAGGAAGACAACGTCTACTGAACCCCAGGGTTGAAGGTCAGCTAGGCGTCGAAGTTGCGGTGGCCTCAAAACTAAAATTATCAGGAGATATTTGGGAGTTTGAAGATCCCAGATTTTATGATTACACCCACAGCTATACTCTCCAGCATCACCGCATTGCCCTCAAAGGAAAACTGCTCGTAAATGCCAGTAACTTACTCAAACCCTGGATTAGTGCCAGTATTGGTATAGGGCGCAATAAAGCAGCCAGCTACAAGGAAACTCCACTCATTTGTGAAACAGAGCCACTACCAACTGTTCTTTTCCCTACTCATAGCACTACAGCACTCACTTATACTCTCGGTGCAGGAGTTCAGCGAATAGTGTCTGAGCATTGGCAAATCGGCCTTGGTTATGAGTTCGCAGATTGGGGCAAAAGTCGTCTGGCAGGTGCTCCTGCCCAACCCAGTGGGAGCAATGGCTTGGCCTTAAACCACCTGCATACTAATGGGTTATTGTTTAATATTACCTGGCTTGCGTAAGGATACAAGAATGAAAAACTACATGAGTAAAACACCTTATTTTTTATGTGCAACTGCAGTATTTCTGTTTAACAACCCATTGAATGCAGCAGGAATTTCTCCGATAGACATCAACCTATCATCCGGTAAAGGCACCAATAATATAACCATTGCCAAAGGACAGGTTGCGGTAGTTGAATATGAAATAAAGGACAATATAGGCAGGCCGCCGGAAAGAACCTGGTTATGGGCTCTTCCTACCCTCTCTTATATAACCAGAACACAATCAATTAATCAGCCAGATTGCACAAACTACAACCAGCCCAATAGAGATCCCAATTCATTTTCGCTTCCTCCAAATGGACACTGTTATTTTGCTTTTCAGATTGATGGAACACTATTTGATGCTTCTAAAAGCACAACGGCCACTTACAGACCTCTGTTTTCCAACAGTAGTGCGATTTCTTACGGCCCTTGTGAGGATGAAAAAATACATATAACGTTATCAAACGTAGTAGATCCTGTAATAGCTCCTCTAGTTGCGGCAGGTTACTACAATGATGGAGAAGGAATACAACGACCACTATTAGTTGCAAGCCAGGATTCAGGCAATAATTGGACCTACCCACAATATATAAATGCACCGGAATTTACTGCCTACCCGTTTACTGACTTCGGTGAGTTTAATAGTACGAGTTGCAACGGCAACATTTGCATCGCTGCAGGCTCCTATTGTACAGGAGAATGCGGTCCAGGGTATAAGACGGTAATAGCCGATGAACTCCATCCATTATTAGCATTGAGTAACAATTCTGGTATTACCTGGAGCTATCCGAAATCAATTACGTCACCAGAATTTACCGACAATCTTTTTTTTCTCGGCTTCTTAAGCAGTGCCAGTTGTAGTAGCAACACCTGTATTGCAGCAGGCGAATATGAAGATATGAATAATATTAAGCGCCCTTTGCTCGCGTTAACTCAGGACTCAGGAGCTACCTGGAAGTATCCTGAATCACTAACGTCGCCGATATTTACCCCCGCAGATACCTATCCTTTTGCCGATGGTGGTTTGGTAAGTTCGAGTTGTAATGGAACTCTTTGTATTACAGGTGGATACTATAATGATCAAAGCAGTAACGCCAGACCGTTACTAGCTGTAAGCAAAGACTCAGGAAGCACCTGGAGTTTCCCCGCGTCAATTACTTCACCAACATATAGTGATTATAAAAACTATGGATATTTTACGAGAGTAACGTGCAATGGAAACACCTGTATTGCCGTAGGGGATTATGTTGATACTAATGACATATTTCGACCGTTATTAGCATTGACTAAAAATTCTGGAGATACCTGGAATTATGCTGAAATTACAGCCCCGGTTTTTAGCCCCGCAAGTCCTTATCCGTTTGCCAGTGGTTCTTTTGCGAGTGTTAGTTGCAAGGGCGATCTTTGTGTTGCAGTAGGCTTCTATATAGATACCAGTGACGTAAAGAGACCTTTATTAGCTTTGACTAATAACGCAGGCGATACCTGGAGTTTTCCGGAGTCAATTACAACACCAGAATTGACCATCAGTTCTTTTACGTCAGGAGGTTTTACTGACGTGAGTTGCAATAACAGTATTTGTATTGCAACAGGAAGCTTTAGAAACACTAGTAATGATATACAGCCATTGTTGGCCTTAAGCAAGGATTCCGGCAGTACCTGGAGCTACTCAGTCCCAATTACAACTCCAGTATTTACCCCTTTAAATACTTACCCTTTTTACTCTGGGGAATTTAATAGTGCGAGCTGCAATGAAACCACTTGCATTGCAGCAGGCACTTATGTGGACGATGACGGGAGACAGCGTCCATTATTAGCGCTTAGCACTGATTCGGGAAGTATCTGGAGCTATCCTGAAGTAATTACGTCAGTACTTTTTAGCCCCATGGATACCAATCCGTATGCTGATGAAGGAAGATTTCGAGCAGCATCTGCGGGTAGCCCCTCGTTATTACCTGATTCACTTAAGTTTATCTTGTCAAACAGGGTTCAGGAGAAACACAAGCGATATGAGCCGAAAAAAAAGGAATTATTGGGAGTAAGAGGTAGATAATTATTCCCTGCCATATTAAATGACAACACTTGAGAACGGAGTCTGCGATCCGTTAATCGCACTCCGTTTACTCTCCCTTACAAAACGTCTAAACCTTAATGAATGCCGCATATTTGCGAGTAATTAACATTAAATTAACAGTATTGTTACAATTTTTTGCTTAAACAAAACACTCAATCTACTGTTTTATGCTTTATCTGAGGGTATTTCTTCTATACTCAATAGAAACAGGGCAGTTTTTCAACAGTTTGATTCGTCTGGATTTTAAATTAATCAGTTTACCCAGGATTTATTATGATAGTTCAAGCGTTGGCTGGTGTAGTTCAATTACTTGATGGTCTTTTAGCTAAAATAAATAATGATGGTACAACTCGTTTTATTAAACAAGGAGCACCTCTTAATCCGGGTGATTCGTTAGTATTGCTCAGTGGCTCATCTCAAATTAACCTTATAGATGGTTTGCCTATATATTTGGCTGTTAATTCGCCTTTTGTACTTAATGGCTTTTCCCCATTAAAACCAGATTCCACGTTGTTAAATCAATTTATAGCCAAGTCTCCTGAAAAAAACTTCGACATGCTCAAATTTATAGAAAATCTCGATCCAACTGCGGCAGGCGCAGACGTTCTTGGTAGCGGAGGAACTGCGTTTATTGTCGATCCATATTATGGCCAAGGACTTGTCACCGCAGGTTTTGCAACACGAGGCCTATCTTCTGCGTTTGGCAATGAAATAGAAGAATTTGGTGTTCAATGGTATAGCGATTTAAAACCAGAAGCATCTTTATCCTTTACAGATGTCGTTTTGGGCGTAGATGAATCGCTCACAGTCAGAAATGGAGATTTGAATGCAGCAGACCAGGTTGGAGTAACCGATCCGTTTAATTATGGTACAGTTATTGGCTTTGCGGAAGGGATGCTGGTTTCAGGTGCCGGCTCACAGTTCAACCAACCGGCCAACATGGTGCAATCCGCCTATTCATTATCACTTGGTGACGCAGAATCCACTCTACGTGCCAGTGATGGTTCTCGAATTAGCCTCGCATTAGAAGATAACCGAATTGTAGGCCGTAGTGGTGATAAGGTCATTTTTGCAATTGGAATTGACGAAACCAGCGGCAAAATTACGGTAGTTCAATACCATGGAATGTATCATCCAGATCCTAATTCAGCGGATGAAAGTATTGACCTCACAGGCTTAATAAAAGTCACCTTGACTCTTACTGATAGCTCTGGAGATATATCTGCAGCCTCACTAGACATTGGCAGTAAAATCCATTTCGAAGATGATGCTCCCTTTCTCAATTCAATTGACGCAATACAGCTTAAGGATAATCCATTACTAAGTGTGCCTATTCAGGGTGTAATAGATGTTGATTTTAATACAGACCTGGCAAAAGATTTAGTGTTTAATGATAATGTGCTTTCTCTGTTACAAAGTGTTGGGCTCACATCCAATGGCAATCCGCTAGTGTTTGAACTGAGCAATAACGGACATTTAATCACAGGCCGAGTAGCAGGCTCTGATCAGGTTATATTTACCTTACAGCTTTCAGAAGTAACACCCAATGTAGAGCAAACCCATAAACCTACTTATACTCTTACGGTCTTTGAATCTATTGATCAACCTCTAAATGATGAAATCACTTTATTAATCCCTGTTAAGGCCATTGATGCAGATAATGACAGTGTCATTGGAAACATCCAAATAACCATTGGTGATGGGGCAAATCCCGCTGGCGGTACTACCGCCGAATTTATTGCTGTTGAGGGTGATTTAGATGCGATTACAGGCAACTACCCTGTGACAACCAATCTTCAATTTCCTATTGAAGCAGGGGTTGATCAACTGGAGCCAGGAAGTCTTATCATTGAAGAACATACCCTGAATGCGATTATTAACGAAATTCATAATGAATTATCATCCAATGGCTCTCCATTAACCCTGACTCAGAGTAACATTAATGGGGTTATTACGCTAACAGCTACTGACAGTCAAAATAATGTTGTTTTTCAGATGACGATTAGCTCGGTTAATGTGGGTAAAGATTTGCAAGTAAATGTAACTCTGGTTCAATATCACCCCTTAGATCACCAGGTTGGTGGAGACAGTAACGGTCTGGTGCGTCAAGACGGTACAGGCATACAGATTGATTTAACCCTGCAAGCTCAAGACAGTGACGGCAGCCCATTAGATAATCCGGTTAACCTTAATGTGACCATCAAAGATGGCAGCCCTCCAGCATTAGGAGCTGACCATATAACCTTTACAGAAAATCTGACGGTTCAGACACAAACAGGCCAAGTACCACTAAATTTAGGCAGTGACACTATTGCGACATTGAAATTTGTCGATAATCAAACCATGCAGGATTCTTTAAACAATCTGATCAGTGGTCAAAAAGAAACCAGTTATTCCATCCAGGACGATGATAAAATCCTAATATTAAAAGTTGACGATCCAACAAGCCTGGTTAATGGACAAGTACTATTAACTGTAACCATTAATCCCGATGGCAGCTATACAGCAGTATTATCTGGCCCATTAGATCAAATAGACAACGTATCACAATTGATTTTACCTGTTTTAGCAACCGATAAAGACGGAGATATCAGTAACCTGGGGCAAATCACAATCGAGATTAATGACGCGGCCAATCAACCTTACAATACTACAGCAACAGTAAATCTAGTAGAGGGTGATTTGGATCCAATGACTTATCCTATCGAAGCCTCTACACCTGTTTTTATGCTAGAAAGCAGTGGCGACAGACTCTTACCCGAAACAGTTACCTTTGATCCCTTGCAGATCAATGCATTAATGACTGAGCTTGGACAAGAAATTAAAGTAGATGGCCAAGCTCTGATCTTCACTCAAGATGGAAATGTAATAACAGGTTCACTCAATGATAACCCCATTATTGTGATTGAATTAACTGCAGCACAAAGTGCAAATAATCTTAATGCAGATGCCAACATTAAAATCACTTTAAATGGCCCTATAGATCATAACCAAACAGATAACACGGGTTTAGTCCACCTACAAGGCGACAAGATAACTATTGATATTGGTGTGCAGATTCAAGACTCTGAGGGAGATTATCTGAATTTACCTGCGACAGTTAAAGTTGGCATTGAAGATGGAGCTAATCCTGTTCTGAGCACTCAAGATGAGATAGCGATTAATGAACCGGTCAGCGCCAATTCTGCAACAGGGCAAGCGAGCTTTTCTATTAATGTAGGTTCAGATGAAATTAACCAAATTACCTTTAACTATACCACTGGAGAAAATAGCGGCATCAAATCTGGCGGTCATGATGTTTTATTTGAAGTCGTCAATGGGGTTTTAAAGGGATATTATCTCGATGGTACTGCACGTGTAGAGGTGTTGAGTGCTACCTTGAGCAACAATAATAATGCAGGTGTAGTTAATTTTGAATTATTTAAACCAGTAGATCACAGCCAACAAGGGTTAGATGTTTTAACCTTAAATCTGAAAATTCAAGCTGTAGATGATGACGGGGATGCTGCTAATTTATTATTACCTGTTAAAATTACAGACTCTATCGTTACTCCCGATAATGTAAATATAAGTGTCATTGAAGGGAACACAATTTCTACAAACTTGGCCAACGCTTATAATTTAAATGCTGAAGGTGGTCATTTAAACTCTATCATTGTAGAAGGCAACACTTATTATATAACACCTGACATAACCTACGCTATTCAAACATCTAAAGGTGAATTAACCGTTCATGGTGATGGTAGTATAACCTTTATTGCAAACAGAAATCTTGATCATGATTTCACCCAGGAATTAAATATAAGCTACACCGTAATTGACGGTGATGGTGACATCAGCCCACAAAATAATCTGCTCATTAATATTACTGATGGTGATCCATCCACTGGAGGTGGCAATTTAGGGGCATCTATCACGGAAGGTGATTTATCGCCCAATACTTATCCGACCCGTATACTAAGTCAGGTTCTCAACATTCCCAATAATGGTTCGGATAATTTTGATTTAGCTACAATGGCAATTCAAGATCAAATTCACTTAGCCAATGAAATAGGTAATGAAATAAAATATTTTAACCAGCTTACCGGCCTTCAGGAGGCAGTAACAGCTACAATAACGAATGACAGCATCACAATAAAATCAGCTAATGGGCAATTATTATTAGAAATAAAACTCATCGGAGTAATACAACCAGATGGTTCTCTTGCCTTACAACAAGACATTACCCTTTATCAACCTTTATCCCATATAATTCCTGGTAACGGCAGTGGTGGCAGCGGAAGTATTATCATTCTGGATAATTCTATCGCTATTAATTTCGACGTCCAGGTCACTGATATTGATGGAGATTTGCTCACAACCCCTGTTTCATTAACAACTACAATCGTTGACGGGGTAAATCCTGATCTGAGTAATACCACAGCCCCAGTAGTAACCGATGGAAATAATACGGTTACTGGTGTTATGGATTTAAATATTGGCAGCGATCCGATTACGTCTATTAATTTTGCTGCGACTCAAGTTGGATTATCAGGATTAACAAGCAACGGGCACCCTACTTCAACCTCTATTAGCAATCATTCAATTAAAGTTTATGATAATGCAATTCCAAATACCCCTGTTCTGGTAGCTGAAATTACTTTAGACAATGCCGGTAATTACACAGTTAAACTTTATGGCCCCTTGGATCAAGGGGCCTCTAATTTATTAGAAATACCATTAACAGTGACAACAACAGACAGTGATAACGACAGCGATACGGCTACTTTAACACTAAAAATTAATGATGGGGATAATCCAGCGGGTGGCAATGTAGTTAACCTTGCAGTAACAGAAGGAAGTCTATCAGGAACTCCCGGATACCCGGTAAGCAATGCCCAAACTACTACTATTATGGCAGGCAGCGACCGCCTGTTGCCAAACACAATTAATATTGATAGTACTGTCATTGCTGCAATAATCAGTGAACTCACTACCGAAGTTAAATCAGGGGGACAAGCAGTTACTTATACATACGACAGCACAACTCATACTCTAACGGGTAAAATTGGGGCAGATACAGTTTTAACCCTGAGTATAACTGCGAATCAAAATGGGCAGAATGTTGATGTATCGGTGACCTTTACTCAATATAAGCCATTGGATCATGTCGCTACAGGCAATAACACAGGATATGTAACCGTTAATGGCGAAACAATTACCATTAAGACACCAGTGCAAATGTTGGATAGCGATAACGACAAATTAACTATCCCAATCAGCATAATAACGACTGTCACTGATGGTGTCCTTCCAGTTATTAATACTATCCCCCCTATTCTGGTAAAAGAAAGTGACATAAATGCCACTGCAAATAACCACCAAGGCTCTACGCCAACAGGTACAGGTGAAAAAGCCTCTGGTCAAATTACAGTTGTACAAGGTAGTGATAAAGTCATAAATTACAGTTTGGATCTTAATGCCTTTAATAACCATACTGATGGTACATGGACTGCTAATGATGGTCTTCCTATCACCTTAGTATTAGATTCAGTTTCATCAGCTGGCAACGGAGCATCAGCCGTAATAATAAGCACCTACATTGGTGTCATTCATTCAGGATTCAGTACGATTACCAAATTCACATTGGTTCTGAATAATACTACAGGAGCTTACACATTCACTTTAAATGGTTCGATAGACCATCCAGTAGAGCAAGGAAAAAATACGCTGGATATGATATTCACAGTTAATGTCAAAGATGCAGACGGTGATAGCAACATTGCTGTTGGTAAGTTACCAGTCACCATTCAAGATGACATCCCATCGGCTTCAGATGTCATTTTTGAAATGATTGAAGGTAAAATTTCGTCAACAATTGATTTAATTAGTGCGGCACGTGAAGGCGCTGACACAGGGAAGATTGTTTCCGTGGAAGATACTACTAATAATGTTACCTACAACATTTCCGGAACAGGATACAACCAATTTATAATTTATGATAATGGCAATACTCAACCACTCGGCACTTTATATATCCGTGCCGATGGTTCTACCTATTTTGTAAGCAACCCCAATATAAATCACAATTCACAAATATTAAATAAAGAACTTGTCTTCAATGTTCGCGATACCGATGGTGATATAGCGAGTGCTAAAATTACTTTAAAAATTGCCGATCAAAGCACCACCATCACTATTACCGCAGCTTCCGGAGTAGAAGATCAAGGTCGTGATGCCAATGAAGTCCTCACTAATTCCGCTGCAGGCATTCCAATTAATATCCAAATAAATATTGGTGACTTTGATAATGGAGAATCAGTTGGCAAAGTATTAATTCAGGCTCCAGCCAATCCCCATGGCGATTTTTACTACAATGGGACTGTATTGGCTATAACTACTGAAGGTGGCATTAATTATTATGTAGTTCCAGTCAGCGCGTTTACTACTTCGGACAACATCAATTATACTTTAAACGGAGTCACCTTTGTTCCAACCGCAGATTATTCAACGCCTGCGGCAGGTATAAGCTTCCCTGTTAAAGTAACTATAGATACTGATTCAGGACCCAAAGCAGATGTTAGCAGCACATTAAATATTAACGTTAAAGCAATAGCTGATGTGCCCCTGGTCATTGCTGCAGAACACCAAACTGCTCTTGAAGATTCGACAAATGTTAATTTAAATATTTCAGCTCAATTACAAGATACTGACGGCTCTGAAAGCATTGATTACTACCTGATTAAAATAACCGAAGGAAATGGTACTTTGGTAGGCGCAGGTTTATCTGTGGAGGGTAATTATTTGAAAGTTAGTGCTGCAAACATCGGTTCAGTACAAGTAGATCCTGCGCAGGACTTCAGCGGCATTATCAGGGTAGAGGCAATCGCTGTAAGTAAAGAAGCAGCCAATTTTGTTCCTGGACAACAATATGCTCAATCTGAACCAATAATCATAACCATAGATGTATCGCCTGATGCAGATCCCAATAAATTAAATATTGCCAGACCTTATATTGTTTCCGATGAGGATGTGGCAATTAATCTGAGCAGTGTGATCAGTTTAAGCAAAATAGCAGATAATCTGGATGGTTCCGAAAATACCTTTATCAGAATATCTCAAATTCCTGACGGAGCCGAACTAAAACTGCATGGTGTTGAGCTCGATGTTGATGGCTTGGCTCCTGGTTTACATAACCTGTCGGTAACTTACACCGATGGAACCGGCACTCATACAGTAAATTACCAATATTATAAAGACGCAACAGACAGCGCTAATGATTATTATCAGATCAGTACACTGCAATTTGCCGCATTAGAGATACAGCCTGTTACCCAGAGCAATATTGATTTCACACTCAAAATAGTTGGCGTTGTTATTGATACAGCAATACTTAGCACAGGAACAGTGACTGATGTCAGAGAAACCCCGGCACAATTCATTGATATAAACCTGAAAGGTGTACCTGATAATCCTGATTTTGATGTAACAGGAACAGACTGGTCAATAATACCCAATGGAGTTGAAACCACCATAATAGAAGACGGACAAGCCGTATTCAACTTTAATGTCTTATCAGGTGAAAAACAATACGCTCCTCTCGATAACTCAGAAACACTCACTATGGTTATTTCAGGTATCCCCGTAGGAGCTGAATTAAGAGATAGCGATGGTAATACTCTGACCTTGACCTACGTTGGAACTGATAGTGCAGGCCAGCCTAAATATGAAGTCAATTTAAATTCATTAAATGACCTGATACTCATTCCACCTAAAAACAGTACTGCGGATATTACGTTAACTGCTAAAGTAATTGTTACGGAAGATGATGGCCGCTCTGCTTCATTTACTAAACAAATAGTCGTTCATATTACTCCGGAAATCGATGCAGGAGACTACAGCAAAAATTCAACCGGTTTTGAAGATGGGTTAGTTACGGTGAATTGGATGCCTCCTGCTTTTTCTGATAGTCAAGAATATATTAACGGATTGACGCTTGAAAACATCCCAAGTAATGGCACTTTATTATTAAATGGAGTAGTGATTGCGTCTGGTGTCACCTCATACACCTTTACCCCATCACAGTTGCAATCTATTTTATCTGGCAATAGCATAATACAGTATCAAGGGTCTGTAGACTCAGATCTTGATGTCAATTTAAATGCCATTGTCACCGTAAGTCAGGATGATGTAAATGGCGGCACAATAAGCGATACCATTACCGGAACACTGCATTTGGATATCAAAGCGGTGGTTGAGTCTGATGCTAATCTGCAAATACTTGATACGAATCAGCAACCATTTAGTACGAATCCACAAGGAACAATAGTCATTCAGTCAGCTAATGGTACTACTATTGATTTATCAAATGGACCCAATTCTCAAGGACACATATCCTTCCAGGATTTAGATACCAGTAGTGTTGAAACCATCCAAACAATGGTAATTAGTGGGTTAGGAAGTGATTTTATGGTAGTTGGTGGTGTTTATGATGGAATCGGTAATTGGATTATACCAGCATCAGGCCTGGATGAGTTAAAGATTATATCCAAACATGGGGCCGATGGGTTTATCACTGTTACTATAGATGTACAGGTTCAGGATCTGAGTGATGATGGCGATCCCAGTGTTCTGGAAACCCGCCAACTGAATGTTGAGCTAGGGTTTACAGATAATGGAGGTTCTGGTCCTGGCGAAATTACTGAAGCTGGTGTTATAACTATCAATCCAGACATTATCATTGGTCAAGAAGATATCGATGTCACTTTTGGCGACCAATTAGAACAAATGTTAACCCTTACTGGCGGCACACCGGATGATGTCTATGCTCTGGTGATTCAAGGCCCCTTACCTGATGGTTTTAGCTTAACAGGAAGTGGAGTCATTTATGACTTTACTACAGACAGATACATTATTAGCGGCCATTCAGATGGTATGGGTGGTTTAACTCTTGGAGATGTGTATCTGGAAACTCCAGAAGATTACTCTGGAACCCTGCCCTTTAATGTGAATTGGGTAGCGACCAACATGGAAAGTGGTGATGTGAATAGGGGAGCAAATCCGGTAACTATTCCCGTTGATATCACTCCAATAGTTGATATTCCTCCTACTATTACCCTCGATGTAATTGATACAACAGGATTAGACGGAGATAAGCAACCAGGCGGAACGGTAACTTATCCTAATGCAGCGTATGAAGATGGACTCATTACGCTTAATTTAAACATAGCCTCTGGTGATGACGACGGCAGTGAACAGATTGATTTTGTAAAACTAAAAGTCAATCCAGCTCAAGGTGAACTAGTTGACGCCAATGGGGTTGCTCTTCCTGTAGACGGAAATGGGTATGTCTCTGTAGCTCTGACCGATTTAAATAATATTAAATTCAAACCAGCAGAAGATTTTAGTGGAACAGTAACAATATCAGTGCTGACAGGAATTACCGATAGTGCTATTGACCATTTGGATAATGCAGTCACTGATTCATCTACCTATACTAAGGATCTTAGCTTTGATGTAATACCAGTTAATGACTTGGTGAGCTTTGGCGGCCCTAATCAGTTTGTAGGCAATGAGGATGTTAATGGTGGCATCGGTTTTGCTGGAATGACCGTAAGTACTAATGATATTGATGGTTCGGAAAAAATTGTATCATTGGTGATTCATGGTGTCCCCGATGGATTTTTAGTAGGAAATGCACAAAACATGGGTAATGGTGATTGGAAAATTACCGTTAACACTGCAACATTTGATTTATCCAATATTAAACTAATCCCTCCCGAGAATTTTAGCGGTACAGTAGATCTAACTGTAACTGCATATACCAAAGAAACTCTTGCGACATTACCACAAGATGCCGGAACCCATGCATTTAGTGTGGAAGTTGCACCGGTGAGTGACATGGTTGATCTAATTGGCTCTGGCCCGTCTTCAACTCTAACTGGAATTGAAAATGGTGAAATCACTATCGCCCTTAACGTTCAGACACGGGATAACACAAATTCCTACAACGATTCAAGCCCATCTGTAACAGAAAATGCCCCAGAACATTTATTAATAACGGTTCATGGCGTTCCTGTAGGTTCAACAATAGAATTACCTCCCGGGGTTAATGGCCAGTATTTAAGCGCCCAGTCAAACCCTGCTTTAGGAATATGGGTTTTCGAGGTAAATCAAACGAACTTATCTGATATTGTCTTTTTACCCAATGATAATAATGGCAATATTTCATTAAGCATCGATGTACAATCTGTAGATAATGGAGCAACTCCTGGACCAATAAAAACCATTCCGGTAGATATTGACGTCACTCCAGTCAATGATGCCCCTGTAGATGAAGGAGAAACGAATACCGTCATTGAAGACACGATTTTAACCACAGGCGGTTTATTGGATAACGCTTCTGATGTAGATGGCGACACTCTAACTATCAGTAGTTACACTATTGCAGGCATTGCAGGAACTTACGCAGCAGGAGTATCAACACTTATAGCTGGGGTTGGAACCATCACGATAAATGCCGATGGCAGTTACGTCTTTGATCCGGTACTAAACTTCAATGGGCCAGTACCGGATATTATCTATACAGTCTCGGATGGCAATGGCGGTACTGTCGAATCGACCCTGACTTTAAATGTTACGCCCGTTAATGATGCGCCTATCAATGTATTGCCTCCAACAATTGACGCAGGCGAAGATCAGGTCATTGCAATAATGGGCTTAAAAGTGGTTGATGACGCTACTGAAGTGAATGGTACTATCACCGTTAACCTGCAAGTGTTACATGGTACATTGAGTATTATTTCCAGTGATACAACAGGCATTAGCGTTTCAGGTAATGGTGCAAACCCACTGATTATCACAGGCAGTATAGATGCTGTTAATGCGTTACTTGCCGAAGGCATCAATTATCAAAGTAACACAGACTACCATGGCCCCGACTCTTTAACCATGACAACTAATGATCAAGGCAACCATGGTGATGGTGAACTCATTACTAGTGATACGATAAATTTCACCGTAGCACCAACCTCAGATCTTCCTGATCTGACGATTAGTCATACGGCTATGATTGCAGCACTTGGTGCATTAATTCCATTACAAATATCAGCTAACGTAGTTAACCCTGCAAATAATGAACTGAAGATCAGGCTGGATGGCTTGGTAAACTCACCAGTTGACGATTATGGCAATCCTGTTGGTATCTCACTAGGGAATAATGCATGGTTAATATCAGCAGATCAATTAGATTCTTTGTACATTAGCACTCTTACAGAAGGGTTGCATGAAATTGCAATAACTGCAATTTCAGATGTAAATGATGGGCAACCAATCGCGTCTCCTACACAGATTTTTTCTTTGACGGTAATTGACTCGGCTATTCATAACTTAGATGGTACTGCCGGTAATGATTTAATTCTTGGCTCAGATCTTAATGATGTGTTAGTAGGGTTATTCGGTGATGATGATATGCTAGGTTATGGTGGAGACGATACCTTAATTGGTGGTGATGGTAATGATTTATTAGTAGGTGACGCCGGTAATGACACCTTAATTGGAGGTAATGGTTCTGATAACTTAAGAGGCGGTGACGGAAACGATCTATTAAGAGGTGACGCAGGCAATGATTTGTTAGTTGGTAATGGTGGCGATGATGTATTAGAAGGCGGGGATGGAAAGGATGTATTAGCCGGCCTCACTGGCAATGATGTATTAATAGGTGGTCGTGGCGATGATACATTAACTGGTGGAGCAGGAATGGATCTCTTTAAATGGGAGGCTGACGATCATGGCACAGAAGGAATGCCACATTTTGATGTAATCACCGATTTCAATCCAGCAGAAGACAAGATCGATTTATCAGAATTACTACAAGGTGAACACATTGGTAATTACACCAACTTCCTTCATTTGGATTATGATTCTGACTCCAATACAACAATATTATCCATCAGTACTCAAGGACATTTTAACGATGCAGCGCCTTCAGAAAACGCAACTAAAACAGATCAGGTCATTATGTTCCAAGGGATAGATTTGGTAGGAGCCGCACCTAATCAGGCTGACATCATCAATAATCTTGTCGCAATGAACCAGATTGTTCTTGATAGTTAATATCACCTCACAGCCCTTCGAATAACCACGACTCCCTCGCGGTTATTCGGGCTAGGGGAATAATGGAACGACCAACCAACTTGAGAATTTAATTAAACCAACTGAGTTTTTCCAATGCTCTTTTTGAGTTTATCTAGATACTGTACTAGTACTACATCTTAAACCTAAATTGAGAATGATGTGTCTTTAATTCTTTTCTGGATAAATTATTCTCATTTTTGAAAAACCGTAAGAAGTTATTAAATTCATTATCCATAGATTCACCAAAAATAGCATCATCATCAGTTCCTATAACCAGATTTTGATTTACATCCGCATATACAGAGCTCACCGGATGAGGAGTTTCTTCAAGATGCCAATTCAGTTTTTTATGACATGTTGGGCAAACTTCAATAGGTAGTCCAATCGTATGAATTTTTTCTTGTTGCTTTGGTGTTAAGTAAATGCAATGCCCGAACCTTACTTTACCAAAAAATGGATTTTCACCCAGCTCTGGCTGTTTTTGCTTCCATTGTTCCAAGGCATTAAGTACTGCATCTGTATCTTGTTTTTCAATATCAGTGTCGCTTTCACCCATGTGAATAGCAATATTGACCTTACTCTCTAATGCCATGGTGACAACCATAGCTAAGTCATTACCAAAAAGTGTTCTTTTACCCAAAGGATTACCACTAATATCGAGGCCAACCAATACTTTGTTTGGGCTTATTAATATGCGCTGAATAAAATCTGCTGCATCATCCACAGAATGAAGAGTACGATCCAGGCTTAATAAGCCATAGGCTGTTTTGTTGATGGCCGCATCTATTTTTGTCGCATTTAATCCGGCTTCAAAAGCATCAATGTACTCATCCCTGGATTTACCCGCCATTGCTTTTGGCGTCGTTCGGATTTCCAGGTATTTTGCTTGAGAATTTTTTACCACAGCAATAGTGCCTTGAGTAATATCATCAAGATCTTGAACCATTTTGTGGATTAAACCGAAAAGGCCCCAAA
>NZ_CALMPD010000156.1 GCF_937871865.1 uncultured Legionella sp. | reverse complement strand
CTGACAGACACTTCCGAAAAACCGGACACTGTCAGATCAAGTCTGAGCTACTACACTTTAAGAAACCAAAAGCAGCCCGGATGCAGCCCCTCTGCAATCCGGGCTCATGAGCAGCATGGTACATTTTTAATCGGTACGCTCCCTAAATCCAAATTTAGACTGAATTACTCTGACATTCTTTTATGAGGCAAATTCCCAGAATACTTGTGCGCCTATACAAGAATGATCACTTTAGAGCAACAAAGAGAATTGTCGTGTACAAAGCTGATCCTTATAATGCCTCATATTCTTAATACTCCTTTAAGCTATCATGTTTATAATTAGCACACTTGTATGTATTCGATTAAGAGGCATTATAAATGCGTATATTAGTTACTGGCGGCTTGGGATATATTGGTAGTCATTTTATTGTTAGAGCACTAGAACTTGGACATGAGGTTACCGCAATTGATAATCTTTCGAACTCGTCAATCTCCGTAAAAAAAACCATTGAAGAAATAACAAACAAGACATTTGATTTTTTTGAAGCTGATTTAAAAGATCCCATCGCTCTTGCTAAGATTTTCCACGAACACAAATATGATTGCGTTGTTCATTTTGCAGGTTTAAAATCTGTTGCTGACTCAAAAACAAATCCTATTGCTTACTACGCCAATAACGTCACGGGCAGCTTAAATCTTTTTGAAGCAATGAAAGCAGCAAATGTACATGATATAATATTTTCTTCATCTGCTACTGTATATGGCACGTCTGATTGTACTGCTTATACTGAAGAGCACCCCAAAAATCCAGTGAACACCTATGGTCATACAAAATTAATAACAGAACAGATGCTGCAGAATATATGCTCTTCTGACGCCAAATGGTCTGTTATGGCCTTACGATATTTCAATCCACTAGGCGCTCATGCAAGTGGTAAGTTAGGTGAAAATCCTAAGGGTATACCTAATAATTTGATGCCTTATATTACTAGAGTAGCATCAGGTGAATACGAGGCCCTTCAGATTTTTGGCACTGATTATAAAACAACAGACGGTACCGGTGTGCGAGACTACATTCATGTTATGGATTTAGTAGAGGGACATTTGGCTGCTTTAGAATATCAAAAAAATAATCGCGGCTATGAGGCTTTTAATTTAGGTACAGGAAAAGGCTTCTCTGTATTAGACGTTGTTAAAGCATTCGAGCAAGAAAATGGCATTAGAATTCCGTTGATTAAACAACCCAGACGAGATGGCGATTTAGCTGAATATTGGGCTAATCCCTCCAAAGCCAAAAACAAGTTATCATGGGAAGCAACACGCAATCTGTCAGATATGGTAAGAGATGCATGGCATTGGCAAAAAACAATGATGACCGAAATACTCCCAACCCCAGTACAAGTAGAGCCAATCCCCCCCCTTACATCTATTAGTAAAAACAAGACGATACTTTTTTTTAGTGATTACGAGCCCACTCACCAACAATACCCCAATGATGAAGACACACATAAGGAACATTCATTGTAATTTTTTGAACAAAGGGTGCGATGTTTTTATGTGGGGAACTTATTAAGAGGAATTCCTGAACCGCTCATGAACTCCATTAATAGCGTATACTAATTGCATTTAATTAATAAGATGCATGCGGTAATAAGAATCTTTATGATAGTCCAAATGAAGCAGCAACACAATCAAGATTAGAGCACAACGTCATCGCTCACAATCAGCCAACGTAGCAACTGTCTTGAATAAAAATTCAGGACAGTTGCTACGTTGGCTATAGTAAATGCAAGTAAATTTAGGATAAAATGATACCCACGCCCTTTAATCTCATTTTTAAATGTAAAATCAAAAGGTTAATTTAGGTTAATACGATTAGAATACCCCTTCAATTCGGGAACTAATTGTTATGAAAAGATAGTAATTTCACAAAGGATCATTGATGAAAAAAAGGGTATTAAGTAGTGTTCTGTTATTCACTTGTAGTTTAGCTTATTCCAGTCAATCAGCTATTTCTGGTTCTGTAGTTGATTCGTCTCATCAATTGAGCTCCTCGTCATTTATATCAGCCTTCAAACAAGGTCATATTATATTTCAAGCGGGCGGTTATTGGAGCCATCAAGGCAAAGCACAGCACATTGACATTGATGGTTTAATTGGTGATAGCTTTACGTTAACCAAGCGAGATGATTCAAATGGCCTAGTTGGGCTGGGCTATTTTATAGACGGGCAGAATTTAGAGCGAGTGCAGCTAAGTTACGGCGTTAATTTCTTTTATTTACCCAAAACGTCGGTATCAGGTACGGTAGTTCAAGAAGATTTATTCACCAATTTATCCTACAGCTATCACCTCACCCATTATCCTGTTTATGCAGCAGCGAAAGCAAAAGCGAACCTTCCCGTTCCCAATATGTCACTGACTGTAGATGCAGGCATTGGTCCTAATTTCATGCGCGCGGATGGATTTGCCGAGCAGTCTTTAGATGGAGGCATCACAATTCCCGATAATGCGTTTTCAGGGCACTCTTCAACCACGTTCAGTGCCACAGCAGGCGTAGGGCTGCAATTAGCCAAAGTATTTGGCAAAGCTCCCCTGGAATGCGGATACCGCTTTTTTTATTTAGGAGAAGGACGACTCTCTAAAAAGACAGACCAAATTATCAATCATTTGCACACAGGTCCAGCTTATGCGAATGCGGTACTGTGTTCAGTGCGTATTTAATGACGATAAAAAATTAAGATCCATACATTTCATGAAGAGTCTGATTGTCGCATTGACTTACACCGAAACAGGACGTTTCTTCAAAATGACTGAATCAGAAACTCCGAGACCAACAGCCAATATGGTTTTATGTTAAAACGGCCAAGCGCCTTTATCGTGTCAGAATGACCATGCTTCGGCACGAGGATTAGCGATAAGCTCACTGATTAACGCGCCCAAAGGCGCGTCTTTTTTATTCATGGAAAAGGTTTTATAAGCTTATTTCACCAGTACTTTTATATACTGTATCAATTGCCTTTAAATGTTCCAATAGCTGTTTCATTTTAGCTAAAGGCCAGCTGTTTGGTCCATCGCTTAACGCTTTATCAGGATCTGGATGGGTTTCCATAAATAAACCAGAGATCCCGGCGGCTACCGCTGCTCTTGCCAGCACAGGAATGAACTCTCTTTGGCCTCCTGAAACACCGTTATTACCACCAGGTAATTGGACAGAATGGGTCGCATCATAAACTACAGGGCAATCAGTTTCACGCATTATAGCTAAAGAGCGCATGTCTGAAACCAGATTATTGTAGCCAAAGCTTACCCCTCGTTCGCAAGCCATTATTTGTTCATTACCTTCTGCTTTGGCTTTTGCAATGACATGTTTCATTTCCCAAGGAGCTAAAAACTGACCTTTTTTGATGTTTACTGGTTTATTCAAGGCAGCAACTTTTTGAATAAAATTAGTTTGTCTGCATAAAAAAGCAGGCGTTTGTAGCACATCAACAACAGAAGCCACTTCAAATAAGGGAGTATCTTCATGCACATCAGTCAACACTGGAACCCCAATTTGTGCTTTGACCTTTTCTAATATCAACAAACCTTTTTCAAAACCAGGACCTCTATAGCTGGAAATAGACGAACGATTCGCTTTATCAAAAGACGATTTATAAATAAAAGGAATACCTAACTGCTGACACATTTCTTTTAAATAGCCGGCAGTTTCCAAAGCTAAGGCTTCACTTTCGATCACACAAGGACCTGCAATTAAAAATAATGGCTTATCGATGCCTACTTCAAATCCACATAATTTCATGCTTTGTCCTTTTCTTGATGTTTATTACGAGCTGCAAGTACGAATTGCTTGAACAGCGGATGGCTCTCTCTTGGATTTGAAGTAAATTCAGGATGGAACTGGCAAGCCAAAAACCAGGGATGATCAGCTAATTCGACCATTTCAACAAGACTATTGTCTGCTGATCGGCCAGAAATAATTAAACCATGCCGTACCAATTCTTCCACATATTTATTATTTACTTCATAACGATGACGATGACGTTCAATAATTTGGGCTTTTTCATAAACACTACGTGCTAAAGTATCTGCTTCCAATTGACATAACTGGGCCCCAAGACGCATCGTACCACCCAAATCAGTATGTTCATCACGAGTTTGTCTGCTGCCATCAGCATCCATCCATTCACTGATTAAGCCTAAAACAGGATAGGGGCTCTCTTTATTAAATTCGGTAGAATTTGCCCCCTTCCAGCCCACTACATTTCGGGCGAATTCAATTACTGCTGTTTGCATTCCCAGGCAAATACCCAAGAAAGGTACTTTATGTTCACGGGCATATTGAATTGCTAAAATTTTACCTTCTACACCTCGTTCGCCAAAACCGCCGGGAACCAGAATCGCATCCACTCCCTCAAGCAATACAGAACCATGTTTTTCGATGAGTTCTGCATCTAGGTATGCAATTTCAACTTTAGTCTGAGTGTGTATTCCTGCATGCAGTAAGGCTTCGTTAATGGATTTATAGGCATCACTTAATTCAGTATATTTGCCAACCATAGCAATTTTAACTTTCATGTTTTGAACTGCTTGCATATCCACTACATTCTGCCATTCACTCAAATCAGCCGGCTTGACGTCCAGACCGAATTTTTTCACCACGATTTCATCAAGCTCTTGCTCATGTAAAATCATAGGTATCTGGTAGATGCTTTTAGCATCTTCAAGTGCAATAACACCCTCTTTCTCAACATTGGTAAATAATGCAATTTTAGCGCGATCAGCAGGAGATATTGCCTGCTCGGAACGACATATAAGAATATCTGGTTGAATACCAATAGAGCGGAGTTCTTTAACCGAATGTTGCGTGGGTTTGGTTTTTGTTTCACCAGAGGTCGCAATATAGGGAACTAATGTAAGATGAAGGAATAAAGCACGTTGAGCCCCTAATTCAATCCGCATTTGCCTGATGGCTTCCAAAAAGGGTAGCGACTCAATGTCACCAACTGTGCCACCAATTTCAACCATAGCAACATCAAAACCATCAGCACCTTGTTTAATGCACTTTTTGATTTCGTTGGTAATATGAGGAATGACCTGAACCGTTCCGCCCAGATAATCACCTTTTCTTTCTTTTTTAATTACATTTTCGTAAATTTTTCCGGATGTAAAATTATTTCGTTTTGTCATGGTGGTTTTAACAAAACGCTCATAATGCCCTAAATCCAGATCAGTTTCTGCACCATCATTGGTTACAAACACTTCTCCATGTTGAAATGGACTCATAGTACCAGGGTCTACATTGATGTATGGATCAAGTTTAATGAGAGTAACACTAAGACCCCGCGCCTCAAGAATAGCCGCGAGAGATGCAGCAGCAATGCCCTTCCCTAAAGAAGAAACCACACCGCCTGTAATAAAAATATAATTTGTCATTTTTGACCCCGTTCAAAATGCCGTATTCCACCTAATTGGCACTAAATTTAATTCGCATGTAAACGGGGTTTAATTCTACCAAAATGAGAATATAAATGACATAAATTTAGCAAATTTATTAATTTACTTTATCACGTACCCCGCAGTGAGATGTTGCCTAATGCTCAAATGCGGCCAAGCGTTTATTGCAATTGCTGATTAATTAAATGCATAGCCACTGCGCAATCCACTGCGTCTCTACCTTTATGTCCGTGATTACCACCTAATCTGTCCCAAGCCTGCGCTTCATTTTCCGTCGTGAGAACGCCAAAAATTACTGGTACATCGTAATCCAGCATCACTCGCTGACATCCTTGGCTGACCTGATCGCAAACATAATCATAATGAGTTGTTTCACCACGAATAACAGCTCCTAGCACAATAATTACCTGCACTTTATTTTGTTTTGCTAATTTTTGCGCAACAAATGGAATCTCTACAGCCCCCGGCACTTCTACCAAGGTAATTTTATTTGGCTCAAAACCAAGCTCAGTCAAGCGCTCCAAAGCACCTTGCTTTAATGCGGTAGTAATCGGCTCATTAAAGGTGCTCACGACCACCGCGATAGAGAATGTATTTTTTAGTTCCTTACCATTCGCTTGAATTATGTTCATGTTCATCCTAATCAATAGCTAACAAATGCCCCAGCTTTTGTTTTTTTGTTGTTAAATATCCACGATTTTCATTCGTGGGCTCAATCTCTAAAGGAACACGTTCAGCAATGATGCCATAACATTCCAATGAAGCTATTTTCAAAGGATTATTAGTTAACATTCGAATTGCTTCAATACCAAGATGTTTGAGTATTTGGTATGCAATTGCATAATCTCGCGAGTCAGCTGGTAAACCTAATTCTAAATTAGCTTCAACGGTATCCAATCCCTGCTCTTGCAAAGCATAGGCTTTTAATTTATTAGCTAAACCAATACCACGTCCTTCCTGGCGTAAATAAATTAATACTCCCCCTTCCGCCGCTATTTGAGCAAGAGATGATTCCAGTTGTTTCCCGCAATCACATTTACAAGAACCAAAAACATCCCCTGTAATACATTCTGAATGAATACGAACCAAAGGAGTACGATTTCCATATAAAGGGGGTTTAACTAAAGCAAAATGCTCTGCCTTGTCCATCACGTTATCAAACACCGTCATGGTGAATGTGCCATGATCATTTAATGGAAGGTTCGTGCTTGCAGCAGCACTGACCAGATGTTCATGGCGAATACGATACTCTATCAAATCCTTGATAGTCACCATTGGGATCTGATGCTTCCTGGAAAAAAGCTCTAACTCATCACGGCGACTCATAGTACCGTCTTCATTTATAATTTCACAAATAACAGCAGCAGGAGTTAAACCTGCTATTCGCATCAAATCAACACTGCCTTCTGTTTGTCCTGCTCGCTCCAAAACACCATTTTTTCTGGCACGCAATGGAAAGACATGTCCTGGAGATATTATATCATCCGCACAGCTTGCTGAATCGATAGCAACTTTAATTGTTTGTGCTCTATCACTGGCAGAGATGCCGGTGGAAACGCCATGTGCGGCCTCGATTGAAACAGTAAAAGCAGTTCCATAGGGAGACTTGTTATGTTGAGCCATCATTGGTAATTTAAGCTTATCGATTAATTCCTCAGCCATAGGCAAGCAAATTAATCCACAACCTAAACGAGACATAAAATTGATAGCATCAGGAGTAGCATACTCAGCAGCCATAACCAGATCGCCTTCATTTTCCCTGTCCTCGTCATCCATTAAAATAATCATTTTTCCGGCTTTGAGCGTCTCTAATGCCTGTTCTATACTGATTAATGAATGTTTCATGACTCTACCTCATAGTTCAACTTCCCGGCAATTTGAAGCTGATGAGCAACAATACGGGTAAGATAATCAAATTCAATATTTACATGCTGCCCCACTCGCAACCCTTCTAAAGTAGTATGTAACAGAGTATGAGGGACCAGCATTAATTTAATGGAATGCTGTGTTACTGCGTTAATCGTCAGACTGACACCTTCGACAGTAATGCTTCCTTTGGGTATTAAATAAAGCATTGCTGATGAATTAAAACCATCAATCTCTATTTCGATGTATTCATCAATTGCCTGTAGTACCTTTACCTGAGCTGTCGCATCTACATGACCACTGACATAATGACCGCCAAATCGCGTTGATGCGAACATGGCCCGCTCCAGATTGACTCGATCACCAGCTAACAAGTTACCCAGCGTAGTAATGTGTAACGTTTCAGGAGAAACATCAAAATGTAATTCTGCAGCCTCTGTGGGTAACAAAGTAAGGCAAACACCATTTACAGCAATGCTTTCACCAACCTGCAGCTCTGTAAAAGGTGATGAAATAACCAACCGGGCACCATTATCACTTTTATCGTTAGCCAGGACTTCTCCCGTCTTTTCTATTAAACCAGTAAACACTAAACCTCCTGCCAATCGATACATGCTACCATATTGTCTCCCATTTCATGCCAAGAAACTTTATTTTTGCAATCAAATAGTTCCACATGGGGATATATCGAGACTGCTTTTTCACCTAAATAGATAGGTACTATATACAGGTAAGTTCGATGAACCAGCCCTTCTCGATGTAATGCACTAAAGAGTGCCCCTCCAGCCTCGACCCAAACATCATGGAACCCTAAACCTCCCAAATGAGCAATTACAGCACTTAAGTCCATTATTCTTTGTGAGCCCGGCATAGCATGATAAGTACGATTAGGATGGTTTAATTGGTGTTCTGGTGCTATTGCATCCGGTGCATGATAGATGTGACAATGACTTGCTGTTGAAAAAATAAGTGGGGCCTCATTTAAATCCAGCTTCCTGTCGATAATTGCTACTGGCTTTGCCTGTTCACTATTATTTAAACGGACATTTAAACGTGGATTATCCTGCCTCACTGTTTTGGAGGTAGTAAGGATTACATCACTTGCGGCACGCTGTACATGAGTAAACTCAGAACACAGAGCGTTAGACAAAATGAAGCGCGTGTCGCCTGGATAGCCAATTTTCCCATCCAGTGATTGAGCCATTTTAACAGTGACTCGAGGTCTGCGTGTTATGGTCCAATATGCGTAGCTTTTATAAAATTCATCAATTTCAGGTACTGGTAAATGAGTCACCTCAATGCCCTGTTCTCGTAATAGAGCCGATGAATCATTTTTAGCCACTAGTGGATTGGGATCCAGATAGGCGAAAAATACTTTTTCGATTCCATGATTGATAATCGCCTTGACACAGGGAGGAGTTCGCCCCCAATGATTACAAGGTTCGAGTGTGATATATAAACTTATTCCTGGCGTTTTAGGGGGAAATTGTGCTAACAATAGTTGTTCGGCATGCGGAGTTCCTGCGCCTCGATGGTAAGCTTGTGCTATAATATTTCCATTTTGCACAGCCACGGCACCAACACTGGGATTGGGCGCACAAAACCCCCTGCCTAGTTTGGCTTGTTTAAGTGCTGCAAGCAGAAACTGTTCGTGCATCGATTAGCCATAATATAAAAGTGCACGAATGATAACAAATTATTCAATTTTTGAGTAGCCTAATGATTAAATTGAACTTAAAATATAAGATAACTGCCACTTTTTCCAAATTATTTACCTTGGCAAGGCTATTTTTGCTATTTATTTTAGCGCAACCATCCTTTGCAGGTGGTTTATCACCTTACTCCACGAAAGAGCTGGAGCAACTGGAACAACAATTTATTCAATTAATTAATCAGTCAGATAGTATTGAACGAAATCCATTAGCTAACCAGTTTATTAACCAGATTGGAAAAAAACTCTCTTATTATGGGCGAATTAAATCACCTTATTTTTTCATAGTAAAATCCCGAGAAATCAATGCATTTGCAGGCCCAGGAGGATACATAGGGATTAATTCCCAGCTAATACTAACAACGCAAAATGAAAGTGAGCTTGCGGCTGTTATGGCGCATGAAATAGCGCACGTCCGCTTACATCATCTCTACAGCATGATTGAACATCAAAAACAAATGCGTGTGCCCATGCTTGCGTCCATGCTTGCCTCTATAGCCTTAGGTGCATTAAATCCAACGGTAGGAATGGGGGCAATGATGGGAGCCCTATCGGGTTTTTCACAAGATAATATTAATTTTACGCGTTCCAAAGAAAAAGAGGCAGATAGAATCGGCATCGATATGCTCATAAAAGCGGGCTATGATCCACGAGGAATGGCTGCGTTCTTCCGTAAAATGCAGGAACATTCTCGTTATTTTTATTCTGCTGATGTACCTGCCATTTTACGTACCCACCCCCTGGATGCCGATCGTATTGCTGAGGCGGAAAACCGCACAGCTCGCCTAGAGAAAAAGAATCGCATCGACTCACTCGATTATGCACTGTTTAAGGAACTCATCAGAGTTTCAGTAACTCCTCAGAGCAAACAATTATTGGATTATTATGAACATCAATGTCATAAGAGAGCCAGTTCTACAGCCTGCCAATATGGTTATGTGCTTGCATTATTAAATAATAATGAATATCAAAAAGCCGCAACTCGTTTAAAACCCATTATTGAGACCCACTCTGATAATCTGTATTTTCAAATAGCGATGGCTCAAGCAGAGCTTGGCTTATCTCAACATAAAGCAGCAGTTACCCGCTTAGCAGAACTACAAAACAATTATCCGGATAATTATGCCGCATTAATGGCTTATGCCCAGGGATTACTCGCAGCAAATCAAGCGGATAAAGCAACCAGCGTTTTACTTAAAGGAAGCAGGCAATATAAAGAAGACCTTCCTCTTTGTAGGGAGCTGGCTCGTGCCCAAGCTGAATCGCACCAAAAAAGTTATGCCTACTTTACTCAATCTCAATGCTTATTACTTGAAGGACAGCATCGAGCAGCTATAGCTCAATTAAAAGTTGCACGTAATTTATCTAAAAATGATGCTTATCTAACCGCCCGTATTGAAGCCAAGATTGATGAAATAAAATATATGGTTGAGAATTAATAGAAATTATCGTTTTTGTGAAGAACAGCTCAAATCTCTTAGTCTATATATGGACTTCTTGTCTCTGTTAGTCTATATTTAGACTAAACAGTGCATGGGAACCAAGCATGATTCCAATACAAACCTCTTCCAATATAGCCAAAGAACACATACAAACTGCGTTTAAAGTAGTATTAAATATTTTCGACAAATGGCAATGCACTACGGAAGAATCCCTTGTTTTGCTTGGCCTGAAACGCTCAACCTGGTTTAAATATAAAAACGCGCCAGAGCATGCAACGTTCAGTCATGATATAACAGAGCGAATTTCCTATATATTAAATATCCATGCCGCTTTAAGAATATTATTTTCCAATCAGGAATCAGTACATCAATGGGTAAGAAAACCAAATAAAGCTCCATTTTACAATGGACGTTCCGCAATGGATATTATGATGCAAGGCCGAGTAGTGGATCTCTGGGCTGTTGCCAGCAGACTTAATGCAGAACGAGGCGGTAAAGCATAATGGTCACTTTAGCCTCTCTGAATAAAATAACTTTTGCTCTACAGCGTTGTTATCGCGTTATTCCGTCTCAATTTCCTCCCATCCATTTATTTGAAGACGTAGCAAGCCCGGAGGAATATGACGCACTGTTTGCGATACAAATGCTGACAAACCCCAGAATTCAGGAAGAAATTGGCCTTTTGGATTTAGTACCCAAAGAGCAAAGGCTTTATGCAGTTCCTGGATGTGGCTATGTGATGGCCGCCTTTACTCATATCAATCCTAATGGCAGCCGCTTTTCTAATGGTGATTATGGAATATATTATGCTGCGGAATCATTAAATACCGCAATCGCAGAAACGGTGTATCATAAAGAGCTCTTTCTATCCTTTACTAATGAGCCGCCTCAAGAATTAGCTATGCGTAGTTTAGTTGCAGAATTCAGCGCTGATTTATTTGATCTCACTCCATTGGATAAAAAAAACAGCCCGGTTTACTCTCCTGTCGATTACAGCCAAAGCCAGCTTTTAGGAACCCAGATTAAAGAACAACAAGAGGCTGGTCTGATATATCACTCAGTACGCTCAGAGGGAACAAACTACGCACTCTTTAAACCGAATACCATACATAAATGTCAGCAAGGAGTGCATTTGAGTTATGTTTGGGATGGTGAAAAAATTGCTACGGTTTATCAAAAAATTATAAAAAAAGAATCATCTAATAACATGCTCGAACATGATGTAAATTGAGATCGTATTGAAATTAGTCAAAGGTACGCAATGAAGCTGTTCAAAGAAAATTTCTATCCCTTATTAACGTTGGTGATACCTCTGGCTTTAACTGGCTTGCTCCAGTCATCATCCTGGTTTTTTGAAACCATGTTTCTTGCGCATCTAGGCCCGGATATTCTCGCAGCCGGCTCCCTGGTAAGCTGGTTATTCGGCACGGTGGTGGTTATCCTTTATGGCACTTTAAGTTCCATAAACATTTTAGTCGCTCACAAACACGGAGCACGTGATGAACAAGAAATCCTTTTAGTGGTTCGTGATGGATGCTGGCTAGCCATTGTGCTAGCCATACCCATATTTATTCTATTTTGGAATATGGCTCCGCTATTCCGGTTTCTGGGTCAAAGCACCACCATTGTTCAACTGGCTAACACTTATTTACATGCTATAGCTTGGGGTGTTTTGCCGAATGTGATCATGATCGCTCTGATTGAAGTAATGATGGGATTAGGACGGGCACGCCTCATACTCATGTTTAATATGCTCTCGGTTTCACTAACAATATTTTTTAGTTATCTACTTATTTTTGGTAAATTTGGTTTTCCTGCTATGGGTATCGCTGGTGCAGGATGGGGACTAACCATCAGCTATTGGATTAGTACGTTATTTCTGATTATTTATGTTCTTAACAACAAAAGTTATAAGCCCTACTTTAGTATGCTGTTTACACTGACAAAACAATCTTACATGCTGGAACTGATACAAGTGGGCATTCCTATGGGACTTATGTATTGTGTAGAGGTAGGATTTTTCTTTGCCTTAACTTTGATCATGGGCTCGTTTGGCAGTCTTGTTCTTTCTGCCAACCAAATTGCCCTACAATATCTTGGAATTTTAATGGCCTTGGTGTTCTCACTTGCTCAGGCAGTCACCGTTCGTATGGGGCATTTGCTTGGTGCAGGCAAGAGAGATTCAGCTGAACATACGGCTTATCTCGGAATATTTATTTCCGCATTCGTCATGTTTTTTATAGCACTTATCTATTGGAGCATTCCACTGACGTTAATATCCGTTGATTTTGATGTTCACAATCCCAAGAACACAGAATTAATTCATATTGCTACACAACTATTGGCTATATGCGGCTTGTTTCAACTGTTCGAGGCCATGAGAATCTCTCTATTTGGCGCTTTACGAGCGTTGAAAGACACGCGTTTTACTTTATTCATTTCCATTATTAGTTTTTGGATAATAGCCTTACCTATTGGCTATGTACTTGCAATCCGATTTGATTTGAGCGGTGCGGGCTTATGGTGGGGAATGGTAGTGGGTGCAGGATTTAGTGTCGCGCTATTACTCTGGCGATTTAAATATAAAATAATGAATTATTGTGTCGAAAAGATAAACTAAGAGCGCGTCATACGAAAACGGGATACGTTTTCTATATGACGTGCATTCGGCGTTGCTGTAAATTAAACAGCAACTTCCTTCCACCAACTTGTTTTGGTCTCAGCAACCCAATCAGCATTTCGTAAGTTTTTCACAAACGCTGCAGTTTCTTCAGGAGTTGAGTGTTTAGGATCAAGTTTGATACACCAATCCCAATCACCAGAAGTAGACCATAAACTCTCAACACCGCTCATTTTAGCGATTGAGGATGAATCAGACCATGCATTTTTGGTTTTTAAGAAAACAACACTATTCCATGAACTCATTTTAACTTTCCTTAGTTTGATTATGATTATCACGTGCCATAAAATGCTCGTGCCAATTAACCTTAGACCATGGTTTCATAGATTTCAATGATGAATTTGTTGCCTTGATGCTGCCACAGGTGTAATCACTGCCATCATTTTTTGATTTTTATTCACACTCAATCCAGTTCCAGTTTTTTTAATTTATATCTTAATGTTCTAAAGCTTATTCCTAACAAACGAGCCGCTGCAGTACGATTCCATTTTGTTTTTTCTAGTGCATCCAGAATTAATTCTTTTTCCTGATCTTGAAGAATATCAGAAAGATTAGCCGATAAAAGAGATGAAGAGACGCTTGATGAAAAAGAGTGCTGCGGCACATGAAGTTCATCTAACTCGATTGTATCTCCTTCACTCATGGCCATCGCCCGCTCAAGAATATTTTCCAGTTCACGAACATTCCCAGGAAAATGATAGCATTGTAAACGCATTAAACATTCCTCACTTAATGTAATCGCCTTTCGATTTTGATTTTTAGCCAATTTAGTTAAAATTACTTTTGTTAACGCAGGAATGTCGGATAACCGTTCTGCCAAAGTGGGTACATGCAATTCGATAACATTAACGCGATAATATAAGTCTTTCCTGAATCGACCCTCATGAATTTCATCTGACAGATTCTTATGGCTGGCGCTTAAAATTCGAACATCAACAGGAATCTCATAAAGCTCACCAATGGGTTTTATCGCTTTTTCCTGAATGGCACGTAATAACTTAACCTGCATGGACAATGGCAATTCCGCGATTTCGTCAAGAAACAACGTCCCTCCTTGCGCAGCAACAAATAAACCCGTTTTATCTGCTATAGCCCCCGTAAAGCTCCCTTTTTTATGGCCAAAAAACTCTGACTCCATTAATTCATTGGGAATAGCTCCACAATTTACAGGAATGAATGGTTTGTCTTTTCGAGGACCATTTGCATGAATTAGCTGAGCTACCAACTCCTTACCCACACCCGAATTACCCTGAATAAAAACAGGAGCTTGACTCCTTGCCAGCTTATGAATACTGTCTCTCAATTGATTCATCACCATACTATCACCAACCAAAGCCTCATCCTGATTGATAGTGCTAGCACCTTGCATTGATAAAGCGGTTTTAACTAATTCTTTTAGCATCATCAAATCAACTGGTTTAGAAACGTAGTCAAAAGCACCGGCTTTCAAAGTATTTACAGCTCCTTCAACATTTCCATAAGCAGTAATTACAGCCACAGGCATGTGAGATTTATGTTTTTGAATAAACTTTACAATTTCAATGCCATCTCCATCAGGCAATCGCATATCAGTCAATACCAAAGAATAAGTATTGTGTTTGATGTTCTCAATTCCCGCTTTAAAATCTGATGCTGTATCACATGTTAGTCCCATGCGCGTCAGGGTCAGGGTTAGCAACTCTCTGATATCAGGCTCATCATCAATAACAAGCACATTGCTTTTATTCATATCAGTAATTCATCCGTAGAGTTTAAAGTAACAGCAAAACAGCATCCTTTATTTGTATTGACCAAACTTAATCTCGCTCGATTTATTTCACATAAATCCCTAGCAAGAAATAAGCCCATTCCTGTTCCGCTTCTCAGGGTAGTAAAAAAAGGTTCAAAGATATTATCCCGATTTTCGGCAGAAACTCCTGGACCAGAATCACTGATCATCAGTATCGTAGTATATGCTGAGAATTTAACCTTGATAGCAATACGTACTGTTCCATCTTTATCTCGCCCATGCTGCATCGCATTATCACAGAGTATGACCAGTATCTGTTCTAGCTGACTTTTATCAAAAACGCAGGAAACGTGTTTGTTTCTTGGTAAAATAATCGTTAAATCGCATTGATTACTATGACAAAAATCGTGTTTGAATTGTTTTAGTAAGGAAGCAATGTCATTCACCTGAGGGTGTGATTGTTGGCGCCTGGTCAATTGAAGTACATTTTTAATCACTCCATTCATTCGTTCACAATTATTAATAATTAACTGTTTTAATCGCGCATCATCTGCATTTAATCGATGCTCATCTCCAAACAACTGGGCAGCATGAGCAATTGCCCCCAATGGATTACGTAGCTCATGCGCAATGCTCGCGGAGAAGCGCCCTAAAGCCGCAAGTTTCAACTGTTGTGCCTGTTGTCCAAGAGACGTCATGTCCTCCAAAATAATTAAGACCTCTGCATGATGAGCAAGGTCTGTTGCGAAAAAATGGACTCTTAAATAAGGATCTTCAATCAACGTTTGGGCAACACCGTCATTTAAACTGTTTTTAACCATAAAATGATCAAATTTAGAGGCTAATTGTTCTGAAAGTTGATGTAAATTTAAATGAGTATTTTTTGTATTTATGTTAAAAAAATGGCGTGCAGCCGAATTAATTAGCTTAATCTGTCGATCTTTATCAACATAAATAATACCCGAATGCAATCGCTCCACAATGTATTCATTAATTCGTTGCATGCTGGCTAATTCATAACTGCGATGTTGCGCAAGATTCTCTGACTGCCGAACCCAATTGGAAAGATACCAAGCAGTAATTGCTGTAGCAAAAAATCCAGCTCCATAGATACCACTATAGTAAAAAGTGATTAAATCGCGTTGATCATCAAACATGAATTTTAATACGTTACCGCATAAAAGCAGGCAACTTGCCAGAGCGGCAAAAAAAATAGCCAAACGCCCCGGAACAAGGATACTCAAAGCAGCAATAGTAACGTTTAGGAGAATTCCATAACCAGAATCCATATTACCAATAATGCTTAACATACTTGAAATGGCAATAACATCTACGGTTCCAGATAAAAGAACCTGCTTATCAAAACTTAAAAGACGGTACTGCCATAAATATAAAAAAATCAAAGCAGCAATAAAATAAACAATGAGGATACTGTAAAATAAAGGAGAATGAGGGCGATAGATAATGCTAAAAAAATACATACCCAATAACAAAATAATACTAAGCAATCTATAAAGGTCATAAACCAATAGAATTCGCCATTGTCTGTTTTCTGGATTTTGTATCAAGCCAGCTGGCATATATCTAATCCATTAGATTTTTATAGTTAATTTAAGTATAGAACCATAATATACAGATTTGCGATAATGAATTAATAGCCTTACTAATACTTCCATAGTTGGTAAGATTTCCATAAATTTCGTGCATCCTGAGAACCGTTCTCCTTAGCTTTTCCTATCCAATATTTTGCTTTGGCCAAATCCCGCTTTACTCCTTTCCCATCAGCATACATCAAACCAAGGTTTATTTGAGCCAATTCCAGATTTTGCTCGGCGGCTTTTGTATACCAGTAAATTGCTTTATCAATGTTGCGTTTAATGCCTTCGCCATTCATATACATCACGGCCAGGTTATTCTGAGCTAAAGGCTGTCCTTGATCTGCCGCTCTTTGATACCATAAAACCGCTTGCTTGCTGTCTTTTTTAACCCCAAGGCCATGCATGTACATTACGGCCAGATTGTGTTCCCCCAAAGGCAATCCCTGTTCCGCCGCCTTTTTATACCAGCCCACAGCCTCTTTGTTATTAACAGGAATCCCTTGTCCTTTCATATACATGAGACCCAGATTATTCTGAGCCTCAGAATAGCCTTGTTCGGCTGCTTTTCTAAACCATAAAAGTGCTTTCTGATAGTCGTTAAACTCCCCCTCGCTGGAATAAATAATTCCTAAATTATTCTGTGCCATTACAAAGCCTTGCTCCGCAGCCTTGGAATACCAGGATACAGCCAACTCCATATTTTTAGGAACACCTTGTCCATGCTCATACATAAAAGCCAGATTATTTTGTGATTTCATATTTCCTTGAGCTGCTGCTTTCTCAAACCAATAAAGAGCTTGCTTGCTGTCTTTAATGGAGTCATCGCCATTCATATACAACACACCCAAGTTAGTTTGCGCTAAAGCAGAGCCTTGTTGTGCCGCTTTGGAATACCAGCTGATTGCCTTATGCACATCTTTACTAACCCCATCCCCTCGCTCATAAATCACACCCAGATTATTTTGGGCGTCTTGATCTCCTTGTTGTGCTGCTTTTTCATACCAAAAGACCGCTTGTTCCATGTCCTTTTTAATGACCACCCCCTTCATATAAAGCACCGCTAAGTTATACTGACCATCTACCCCTCCTTGTTCCGCTGCTTTTTTGTACCAAAGAAAGGCCTGCGGAAGATCCTTAGGAACTCCAGTGCCGTTTTCATACATTATTCCTAGATTATTTTGACTTAAAGCCGAACCTTGATTTGCTGCTTTTTTTAACCAGTTTAATGCCAATTTACTGTCCTTTGGCACCCCAAGACCTTTTAGATAGAGTAAACCCAGATTATTTTGTGCCTCAGCATTTCCTTTCTCAGCAGCAAGCTGATACCAATAAGCCGCTTTTTTGAAGTCTTGTGCGACTCCATCACCTTTTTCATAATTAATGCCTAATTCTAATTGAGATTTGGCATCACCTTGCTCTGCTTTATCCTGAGTATTTAATCGTTCTTGAGTGCTTCGATGAGTATCAAAATCTAATGCCAAAGCAGGAGAATTGATAAAACACAAACATAGAGCTGTAACAAGAAATCGTTTCATAATAGCTCCCTTCTGTATTGATCAATTATAGCACAGGGAGCCTGTGAGTTTTATTCGATAGAATATGAAGTAGGCTCAGATATAAGCCAATAGAGTATCCGTCATAAAAAGAGTGTATGGCTAGTGCCATATGTTCTTGCCAGCTCCTTTCTTTCTTCTGTTCTTAATGCAATTAAAGTCTTAATTCCCTCATAATCTTCATTTGCCTTTGCAAATAAGAAGCCGCCCAGCCCCCTTGGATCGCACAACCCAATCGACATTTCACAAAATCCTCTGGCTAATGCATAATCATATCCCAATCCTGATTTTTCTGTAAAAGGCAGAAGGGGCTTCGATTTCGAAATCTTCAGAGCTAAATCGCGCTCCTCGTAAAGAGTATGATTATTCAGTGGAAATAATAGAGTTTTCTCTAAATTCCAAATATCCAGCTTGATACACGATAATCGTTTATTCTTATTTTCTTTGATATTATCCTTGTTTTGCTCAGCTGTTTTTTTCACTGGAGTCCATGTACTGTTTGGGAAATCAAGCGCTTTAAAAGGATGTGATGAATTCGAGAAAAGAATATTTCTATATCCGAACTGGTCTCGATTTTCATCCCATACGATATTATTATCTATTCCCAAATACGCCACTTGATATCCTGTTCCATTAAAAAGAATTATAGGGGAGTAATCATGTGCTTTCATAATTGGCCGAAGCTTTGCCTCAAATTCATTTAACACCGCTTGATCGGCTTCAATATTTTCGAATTTGAATTTGAGTGGCTCAACAGTCATTAATAGAATATCGTTATAAATCAAATCATGTGGGCTGCAATAGCACATATCTTTCAAGAGATGTCTTGGAAGGCAAAATCTTTGTTGTAAACCAAGTGATAACCAACTTTTTTTCAAGTCCCGAAAGTCAGAATTATCAAGCTCTTCATTACGGTATCCCCGACGGTGCGTAAGATAATATTTTTTACCCAAATCAATAAAATGATCATATGCGTTATAAAGAGGCATCATATCAGGTACATCCTCAACAGAATGCACTGCGAGGATAAATCGATCCTTATATTCAGGAAAACGATTACATACGCTTTCAAAATATTTCCATGCCAGCGTATCGAGTTGTGTAAGAGCATAGTTCAATGGACTTGATGAAATGACTACTCCATCCTGAGTGCGTATCTGCGTTTCAATAAACATAAGTATTGGATGATTATCGATAATCGAGGCTAATTGCCTGTAATCCGCTTCAACCGTAGCATACAATGCATTTTGGATATTTATATCCGCCATGTTTTGCATAATTAACCCGCGAGGGAGCGCTGAAAAAACTGAATCCCCCCTATTCCTTATTGCCAACAATAATTTTATTTGTTCTTCAGAGAGCATATTTTATATTCTTTGTTTAAAACCAGGAATATATCAAAGTGCTTCTCGTATTACACCTGCAGCACAAGCGAAAAGCATAGAAACCCATGCCAATCTTTGGCTTATACCAGTAGGCCATTATATAAGTATTTAGCCTTTTACCCTCATCTTAGACAAGGATTCAAATAGCTATCAATATCGATGTCATCATCATATTGATCTAAGGTAGGAGATGCTCCGCAATGAACGTGCTGCGTATTTGAGGCCCAAAGATTAGCCCCTTCAAATGGAATAAATCTATTATCCAGATCTGTGGTGGACTCAAATGGTGTAAAAATCGTAGCTAAATTATCAGTTACTCTAAAAGGTATCGATTCGTTACTCCAAGTATCTGCTAATCCCAAGGACAAAGATTCCTCAGCCCAAGTATCAGTTAATTCATATGAGTTAAAATTGAACAACCAGGGATCTTGTATAGGAAGTGGGTACAATTCAATATCTAAATCATCATCCAACACACGCGTGGCTCTCATCAATTGTTCTCTGTGATTAGTGATAACAACGTCGATTTCATGTTTTAACTTATCAATAGCAGCAATTGCTGAATCCTGATTTAATCGTCGCTCCAAACCAATACTGTATTTGGAAAAATCAGAGCAGAACGTACTTACAGTCGACTCTATGTACTCGTTAACATAATCTTTATCGTCGAAACTATTATAATCCCAAATGAGATTATTAAGGATGCTCTTGACAGTAGATGCATATTGCTCGATTGATTGAATGCAAGAAGCGCTATCAAAACGAAAAAAAGACCGGCTCCCTAGCATTTTTTTAATTTGTGTATCAGCAGGAACCACTGAAGAATTCCACATAGCAGTATAACGCGCTTCAAGTACTGAATATTTAAATATCATAATCAACAACCATGGAAAAATAAGGGGCTTATTGTATAAAAAAATTATTAAGGAAGTATTAAAATAGAGGCTAGAACAGCGAAACAACGTTGTACGGGACAAAAAGTCATTTTGTTATATCCGCGAAGCTGGGAATCCATTATCAAATGAGCATTGAGCCACATTCCATCGGAATCCCAACCTAAGCAACTAACTCTTAATCACATCTCATCAAAAGACAAAAACATGCAGATCGGAGCCCCTGGCCCGACAACAAAGCCATTCAATTAGCGTAAATATAAAGCTGAGAGCAGATGTCGGGTCAGGGGCCAACCTACGAACTCATCCTAATATCACATGACGCAGTGCTCTGCCCCTTCCTGATGAGATATGCTCAAGAGGAGGTTGACACAACCAACAAATCATTGCTTACTCACCAATGCGTTATGATTTCAATGCAACAGCCGACTCCAAGTCATAATCAAGTTGCTTAGCGTACTGCGCCGCATCCGATGATTTGATCTCAAAAAAGCCGTGATGTGTACCCAATGAAAATCCATAAGTTAATGCATTTATCAGGCTTTTTGCCATATTTGCCAAATAATCCCCCCATCCCAAGTCTCGCTGAAGAGCAGGAATCGCAGCATTTATCAATAAATTAGAGTCATGAACAGGATTTGCAAAGGTAGCTTGAGTTAATTTCTGTAAATCAGTCAATAACGTCAGAGCTACCGTTTTAGACTGGGGCTTATGCGCTCCAATAGCATCTATCTTTTTCTTAAACTGACTCAGAATAACTTCAACGTTCTGTTGTTTTCTATAAAATTTAAGCTCTGATATAGTCGGAATATTAACTAATTCAATTCCAGAGGGATCTTTAATTTGTTCAACTGAACCAGGTTTATGGTGAATAGTTCTGTCTGCAGTAATGTTTTTAAATAAATCATCCGCCAACTCATCTTCAGAGCCGGATTCATCTTGCTGACTTGATAAACAGTCCAAATCGTCAGATGAATCCAATGCTTGGCCAAAAGTAAGATCATATTTTCGAAAATCCAGGGCGCTGTACATAGAATCAACAAATTTCTGAATCATTTTTAAATTAAATACAGTGTGCAGCAGCATCAGATCTGACTTCTGAGCCAATTGTTCCTCAACTGTTGTTGGATTTTGAGCAATAAATTTCCCGCCTATGGTACGATCACTACCAGCGTTTAAAACAGCACATGGAATACCTTGCCCCACCAGATCTGCCGCATAAGCCAGCATATCAGCATGTGGAACATTATTAATAAATGAATTGTAACCTTTCAACTGATCCAAATATGTTTTTTGCAAATAGCTGTTTTTCTCCTGACTCCATACCACCCAATCCACAGAGAGCTGGAATGTAAAGGCCGCATAGGCAAAAGCCTGATACATAATTCTGACAGCTTCAGGTCTTTGGGCAATGGGCACATTTTTAATATAAACTCCCATACCAAATGCGGGCATGATCAGTTTGGTATTCCCCTGATTTTTGGCTGTACCAACAATAAAATCTGCCAGTGCAATGCATGTTCTGGTATAAGCCAGTGTATTCAGGTTGCCATTATCAAGATATGTGCGCTCATCTGCAGGCGAGGTGCCCATTAAGTTAGGGCCGCAAGCTGAAATAACATTGAAAGAGACAGTATTTTTTCCTGGCAAATAAAAATCTATAGGACCATAAACCAATCGATGCTTTGTGAACGCCCTATAAATAGCTTTTTCCCCTTCAGGGGCCAATAGAATCTGATCTGGACTGTAATGATATTTTTTATGAGGGAGTTGCTCGTGAGGGTAATAACCAATTTTCAGGCTGTCATCAATATGCTCCATAGGAACATCAAGAAATTCATCTAAAAAGAAGATCTTCTGTTGTTCCTCTAAAACTTTTATTCTCAACACTCGTTCTTTATATGCAATGTACTGGAAGTTATTTCTAAAAAAATCATCAAGTTTGTTCTGCTGAAATAAGGCGTTAATTTCTAAACGGTTTGTTATGTAAAAATGAATAAAATCCATCTGATTTTCATAAGCAGAACGTGTAGAAACAGTTCCATTCTGTAATAGAATGGCCCCCAAAATATTCTTATACTGGAAACGAGTCAACCCAAATCCCTGATTTGCTTTATTTTGATCGCCAGCACCTATTCGCGCTTTATCCATTGCATTCAAATGGCTAAAATTTGCTTTAATAAAAGTAAGAACTTCTGCTGCTTTCTGAGACTCACCGAGACCAAACTCAAACCACTCCATACTTGCTCCAGTTCGAACATGATGCGTGCGTAAAAAATCTAATGCCTCTTTCATTTGCATGGTTTAGTGCCTCATTGGTGTCAGTAAGTGGTTATTAAATATTAGAAAACCTGAATGGCGTATTTAATAGGACCATTATTGTATCAACGCTGAACATACCATGCAAATTTTAAATAATGTGCCAACAGAGTAAATAGTATGTTTGCTGGTGTAATTTGAGCTTTATGTTTCATTTTCACACTAATCTCTACTCCTCACGTCATTTGTATTCCAGGCAATGGCTAAAGTAGAGTAAACTGGTAATATTTAGAAAATTGAATTAAAATCAACCACCCCATATTCATTGTTATACTTATTGAATGAACTGATTTCCCAACTCATTGTCGTAATGGAATATTACTGGTTGGTTTCAAGTCAACGACATAACAAATATTCCGGATAGTTAACTATGAACATCAGGCAAATCCAATGCGCAAACTAAACCATCGCCTACTCAGCATATTTATATTGATAACGGCTTGTCTTGGCACAGAAGCTGCGGAAACATTAAAAATAACAGAGTCCAAGTGTATTAAACTCCCTGATGGGGCATTCTGGATAGATAATTATAGAAGTAATAATCATGGCGTAATATCGCTTGAACCAGCTCATTGGAGAGCTACGTCAGCCTCCCCAAAATTGGCCAGGATCAAACCAAATCAGATCAATCGTAAAGGCCTGGACAACCTATCAATGTCCGGCAGCGCAAACCCAACGTTAACAAACATGCATTGGCTGAAAAAAAATTATGGCGCAACTCATTCTGTTTATATTATAGATCTTCGTCAAGAGACTCATTTGTTTATTAATGGTTCACCTGTCAGTATATTTTATAAAAAAGATGAAATTAATTGGGGCAAGACACTGACTGATATAAATCAATTCGAACACTACTGGGTGAACAATTTACTATACCAAAACACAATCAAACTCAATAAACTGGGGCGCCCTGTCTTGGGGCTTAAGATCCCGACAAAACCACAAGCAACGACAATCCAGGAAGTATATACAGAAGCTGAAGCAGCTAAAATGGCCGGTATAGGGTATTTTAGAATCGACGTACCTGATTATCACCCCCCAGCTCCGGAACAAGTTGATCTGTTTGTGCAATTTGTAAAAAAAGCTCCGGCTCATTCCTGGTTTCATTTTCACTGTGCCGCCGGAAAAGGCAGAACAACGACCTTTATGGTTATGCGTGATATATTGGCCAATGGCACACAGGTAGAGTTGATAGACATAGTGACACGCCAGGCACTTTTAGGGGGGATAGATTTATTTGCCTCATCCAAATCGCTATCTGCCCAACCTTGGAAAAAAGAATTTCATGAGGCTCGCGTCGATTTCATTAAATTATTCTATACCTACATCCACAATGGAATAGAGGCTAAACAAAGCTTTGCTCAATGGATAAAAAAACAACCTCCAGGTGCTTATAAAGCAATATTACATACCGCAGCTTATCCCCAATAACGCCTAAATGCTTTGCCGCAATTTTGTTTATCGTATAAAAACCTGTCTTTGCGAGCGCTAACGAAGCAATCCTGTACTGGATTGCCTCACTTTGTTCGCAACGACGACTTATTTACAACGAGTTAAAATTTCGTTCACAGAATCTAGATTTCATGAACCTCGTTTTAAGCAGCTGCGAATAATTTATATTAAATTTTTGGATCATCAATAAGAGTCTTTAATAAATAATCCAGGGTGTTTTTTATTTTAATTTCATTACTTTAAACGGATAAAATATGCTAAGTTTTATGTAATAGATCTAAATAATAATCCCCCGAGGGGGTCTAAAGAAATGGATAATTCATTTGTTCTTAATGAAGCTACATTAAAGCGCATACCTCAATTCTTAGTGTTATTGATAGTATTATTACTAGGTCTGCCTTATATAGGTTTGTATCTAGGGTTCGATTTCAGCACCATGGCCAACAAATTAAGCAACGGGAATGAACTAACATCCTTTATTATTGAATCACAGATTCGTAGCTACTTCAGACAAACCCTCCTGCAGTGGTCAGGATTTTCATTAGCAGCAGTGACTATTTTACTCGCATTCACTCAATACAGGCTCAGCAATGATAAAATTGCATTAATTATAGGTTTATCTGTTCTCTTTTCTGGCTCTATTGAAGCACTTCATACATTAGTTATTGATGGATTATCTCTTGAATATCAAGAAAAGAATAATCTGGATGCTTTAATTTGGACGTTTTCCAATAGCATCAGTGGCATAATAATGATTATTGGATTAGTTATGCTTCTTAGGTCTAATGATAAAAAAAGAGTCCGCTTCACTACATTTATATTATTGTCTGCCTTTCTTGTACTTGCAGCGATAACCGCAATTTATTATGTAACAACTGTTTTTAAGCTTCCAAGAATGTGGTTTGACGATTTAACCTTATCAAGGCCTTATGAACTCATATCGATAACCATTTATTTATTTTTAATTCTGTTCATTTATCCTAAAGCATATAGAGCACATCCCACTATCCTTGTTGATTCTATTTTTTATATGTCCGTTACTCAAATCGTAACGTCTATCTATTTGATGTTGTTATCGAACACTCCTTACGACAGTGCTTATTATATTGCCTATGCCCTTAAATTGATTACTTATTTCATCCCCTGCATTTGTCTGATTATAAACTATGTGTTTACATACACTGCTGTCCTGAAAGCTCAGAAAATATTAAAAATAAAACAGAAAGAATTAACCTATATTGCGTCTCACGACTCCCTGACTAATCTTTATAACCGAAGGGAGTTTGAGGATTTGCTAGGTAAATCTATTGCATCGTGTACAAGAATTAATAGCTCATTGGCTCTGTTACTCATTGATCTGGATAATTTTAAAGTAACTAATGATACTTTTGGCCATATCCACGGAGATGAACTTCTAAAGCAATTCTCTAAACGATTAATTTTATTAAGCAGAAAAGGAGATATTCTTTCTCGAGTTGGTGGAGATGAATTTACTTTAATAGCCCTTAATTTAAAATCACTTTCTTCTGCAAGAAAACTTGCAGAACGAATTTTAAATGAACTCAATAGTCCATACCCAATTAAAGGTAAATTAATCACTGTAACCGTGAGCATTGGAATTGCTGTTTTTCCTGATGACGGTACCAAATCAGAAGAGTTATTTCGGAAAGCCGACATGGCACTGTATAAAGCAAAAAGCTGCGGAAAGAATACCTATCATTATTATACAGAACAACTGAGCGACCTTCAGCATCGAGAATCTGAAATAGAAGCTCACTTAAGAAAAGCACTGCAAAATGATGAGCTTCAACTTAACTATCAGCCCAAATTCAATCTGCTTAATCAAGAAATAATCGGTGCCGAAATATTACTTCGATGGTATAGCGAGACTTTGGGACATGTCTCCCCCAATGAGTTTATTCCTGTTGCTGAAAGTACGGGACTAATTATTGATATGGGACTATGGATAATACAAAAAGCATGTGAACAAATCATGATATGGAATAATCAACACAGCAAAAACCTCTCTTTTTCTATAAATATTTCACCAATACAATTAACGAATAACCACTTTCTGAAAGTTCTCAAAAATATATTAAGCAATACTCAATTCCCCACAACGCACATAGAGTTGGAAATTACTGAAAGTCTATTAATGGGAAATAACGACGAGGTAAATAAAGTACTCAATGATATTTCAAGCCTTGGTGTCAAACTGTCCCTGGATGATTTTGGTAAAGGCTATTCCTCATTAAGCAGACTAAAGATGCTCCCCATCGATACCTTAAAAATTGATAAAGAATTCATTGCCGACATCCATAATGTGAAGGATAAAGTAACTTTAGTCGATATAATTATCAAATTAGCAAATGAATTGGGAATGAATATCATTGCCGAAGGAATTGAGTCAGTAGAACAATTAAACTATTTAGTCGCAAAAAAATGCTACATTGGCCAGGGGTTTCTTTTGAGTAAACCCTTACTTGCAGAAGAGTTCGCCGAAATCGCCTATGCAACCGTCACTGAAAATAAACTGAATTCAGAAGGACACTAACAATAGGTCACTGCTCAGTTCAGGTACTGGCGTCAACGTTAAGGGGTTTTACGTCACATACGTTCCATCAGGTCAGGAACGTCAAACGTAGCCCTGATGCAGTACAGAGAAATCCTGGATTTATACAGAAACTCGGCTATGGATCGTCATCTCGAGGAGCTGGCGACGAAGGCTTCTCCCGAGATTCAAGGAGAGCCTTCGCTATGCTCAGGATGGCGTACTGTTCTTATCAGGCGGCTATATCTGAATATTGGTGAACACGCCACGTAGTTTTAATCACGGAAATTTTCAAATTGTAATGGCAATTCAATGTCCGATTTCTTTAGAAGAGCGATAGTCTCTTGAAGATCATCTCTTTTTTTGCCGGTTACACGAATTTTATCACCTTGAATTGAGGTTTGTACTTTTGCTTTAGCGTCTTTGATGCATTTGACTATTTCTTTAGCGGCAGGTTGATCAATCCCCTGCTTAAAAGTCATGTTCAGAGAATAAAATTTACCGCTGTGAACAGGTTTGTCTTCAATATCAACCCCTGACGTACTCAGATTACGTTTGGTGCAATGAGTGCGGAATAGATCCTCCAGCTGTCTGACCTGAAAATCTGACTCAGAACGTAAAGTAACAACCAACTCTTTCAGTTCTATGGTGGCTTCTACGCCACGAAAATCAAATCGAGTAGTAACTTCTCGCACCGCATTCTCTACAGCATTACGTAATTCTACTTCATTAGTTTCAGAAACAATATCAAATGAGGGCATAGCAAATCCATAACAATCAAAGACTCTAATTTATCAAAAAAGAGCAGGCGGTGGAAGATTATATTTTTGGTCAAGAAAAGATCTATTGCATTAATAAAAAAAGAATGTTATCAAATTAATTGGTACAAAAATAATCTAGTTGTTACCAGAAATGAAACTATCCTATCATTAACAAGCAATATCCTAAGGGTTATCTGCTTTCTCAAGGAGTGAGACGTATGGGAAAGGAAAAAAGGGAGCATTTAGCATCATATAGACCAATGCCACACAAATCTCGTTTTTGGCTCCACTCAGAACACTGCTATACAGAAGAAGATTTGATGTTCCGTGAATGGATTTTAAAAATAAGGACAAATTCAGGAATACATTCAGATTATCTTGCTAATCCAAATTCATGGTTTGCAGAAGACAGTCAGGCACTTATCAATATTTATGAGCATGCCTGGATTTATTCTGATGCCTTTAAGCCTCGCGATGTTTTAACCCGTGATGATTTCCATGTTCAACCTATTGACAGCCAACGTCTGCAATGGCCAGCCTTTTACGACTTAATGCAAAATGTAGGAGATTATCTGTTACTAAGAAATCAGGAGCTTCCTCCCGAACATTTAAATCAGCCTATGAATTTTGTATTCCTTGATGTAAATAATATTTTAAAAGGACTGAGTCAGAATACCAATATTCAACAAGTACAAGAGCAGCTGGAGCGCCTGACTCAATATTTAAGAACTCTTGAAAAAAATATATCTCCATTAGTAGGCTCAGATCGTTTGTTTCTTGCAAACTTCAGAACAGCAATTGATACGAAAATTGCCCCTCAATTAACTCATTTATTTGAATCTCAATTATTAAGAGATCGGCTCGGAGAGTTATCTAAAACCATCAAAAAATTATCAACAGACCGAAACAGAATTTTACATTTTGCTCTTAGTATCAATCCAGTTAATCCTCATCCCTACGATTTTTCCATTGGGCAACTTGAGGATTCAACAGCGTATCCAACTCAGGCGGCTAAAGATTGTGGTAAACCGAACACAGAACTAATGACCACTCCTGATTCCATACCCGTGCTTCAACTAACCATGGAACAATTAAAAAAATGTCCTCATTTTGAGCTGATATCAATGGATGAAGAAATATTAGCCCACTATGCTGGAGCAATTTCTGATTTAAATGAACTGGAACGATTTCAACAGGTAGTAGCACAAATAATGGATTTGCTCGGTCAAGCAGGAGAGGTTTATACAATACACCAGTTTAAGGAACAAATGCTTATCCTCCTTCAGCAAATAGACGTCTTTGTTGGTGAATCCTCAAAACATATCAGTTCTATTCTTTCAGCAAATAATGATGCTTACCATAAAGCCATACAAGAAGAACAGAACTTGTCTTTCTGGAAAAAATTTTTCTCAAATGAGAAGAAAAAATTGAATTCTTTTATAAAAAACCAGGACACATTAGCTCAATTTCCAACCAGTAACACTGAATTGCTCAAAACCAATAAGGCATTGAAAAGTCATGTGGGAGAAGTAATAAATCATTTAAATCAGCCACGCCTAAAAGAATCGTCATTTGAGACAATATCAGGGAAAGTGCATGATTTGGACAATCTCATGGGCTCTATGCATCAATGGATTGAAATTCAGCATATTAAAAAAGGGCTTGCCCCTCCCAGTGCACCAAAATCATTAAAGAACTCCCCCGCCCCCGCGGTAGTGTCTGTAAAATCGACGTCAAATAATAAACCAGTATCTCATTATCCACCTTTATTTAATCCAACATCATCGACTCAGATAGAACCAACATGTTCAGTGAATAATACCCCCTGCTCAATAAATTCAGTCCCCTCAGCAGCCTCACAAAATACCATGCTCTATATGGGCTTAATCACGCTGGTTCCATTAGGAATAATTGCTTTAGTGCTTTTGTATACCTGGAGCATGAGTAACGATAACGAGAAAGAACACTCCAGTCCCTCAGTATACGGTACTGGACAAGAGTTTAATGAGATTAAAGAACAAGTTGATGATTTATTTACTAAAATCAAGATCTTTGAGCATACTAGCAATCACGATTTATCTGATGATTATGACCTGTATCTGGAGAAATATAATCGTTTGATACTAAAAGCGAAATCCGGAAATGCTTTTAAAATCTCCGGATTAAATAAGCTTCTGGAAAACCTTGATTACTTCTATGAGGAAATGTGTACAGAATCTGAAAATGAGAATAGCGATGAACACTCGTCTATCCCTCATATGTAACACTAGATAAAAGAGAATAAATCTATGGGTTATCAAGCAAATAAATAACCCATAGTGTGTTCTGATTTATTGCATCTTACATGCGGAAATGCTAACGCTCTCATCACTGTCATCGTCATCTGCATCGAGACTATTTGCAGAGGTCGCTGCGTCATCTGACTCAGTTGCTTTATCTATTATGGCGCGAAGAAACAATTGGCCCAGTTTTTCTGTCAAAAGTTCTTCATCTGGTGCAGACAATTTTTTTTCATTCACCGATTCATTTAACTGCTTGGCCATACTTACGAATTTATTCATAGCAGACATAATATCAGTCACAAGCTCTTGCGTCTTGATTATGGAAGCATAAGGCTTGGTCAGGAACGCCTCAATTTCTTCCATTCGCTGAAGGATTTCTTTTCCTCGAGCTACCATTTTCTTTTGTTCTCTGGACGGTTTATGATGAACGGTTCGAAGTTTATTTTGCACCCCGACTAATTCTTCTCTGAGCCCAATAAACTCCAAAATGTGTCGTTGTTGTTTTAGTGTTTCACATTTAATCTCATCAAATGAAGGCACCTCATCAAAATTCTGGATTTGATTTACAGCATTCCTTACTAACTGAAAATTAAAATTGGCGATATTTGCAAAATTTTTGCGTTGCTGAACGGGGATCTGAGGTAATAATGTCAGAATTTGCCGTTCAATTTTTAATTTATAAAATTGAATCTCAGGATCTTCTATAATTTGTCGCATCATCTCGTCACCAAGAGTATCCTCAAGCTCCTGAGATAGCGTATTATTCTCAATTGGAGTGATATGATGCTTTAATAGCTCAATTCGAGTCTGATTAGTACTAACTAATTCTCGAGCTTGTGCTTGTAGTTCAATAGAAGTACCTGATTTAGTGGCAATAACGTGAAGCACTTGATTCAGTTGTTTATAGAACATGGGATTATTAAGAGTGGCTTTCGCATTCCTATCAAGTACTGCGTGTAAAGGATGTTTTGATTTTAATAATAAAAGAGCAGCATAAGGCAATCCTGAGCTGCGATCTACATCTAACAAAGTGGCACCGTTCTTAATAAGAACACCTAATAACTCTTCCTTGCTCTTTTCCTCCGTTGTCGTCTTGAAGCAATACTCGACCATTGAAGCATACATAACATCAGCAACAGTGAATTTTTTAAAGTCAATCGGGATAATTTTATTTTTAAGCAAGAAATCCAACAAGGAACTATTATTACGATGCAGTGCCATTCCAACAATGCTCGTAGGCATTAAGGCATAGAACATTCCTAATTTAGCAGCTTCATTAAAGTCACCAGTAAACAAAGTTCGTTGTAAAAGCTTTAGCCCCATCACTTCTACTTTGCTTTTGAGCGCTTTCAATTGTTCTAAATCGTTAAAGGTAACATGATACCGATGAGTAGATTCGAGATCCCATTCAGCCTCATTTAATTCACTATATAATGAGGGGATACGAGTAGTTAATATGTCATCTTTCAGATTAACGCATGCGTCATATTTTTGAGATAATTTATCAATAAGCAGAGAAAAATTAATTTTTTCTGACGCAGCAGGCTTCGCTGCGGAATGAGGCTTTTTAAAATGAGTAACCTGATGAGCTCCATGTTTTTTTGATGAATCTTTATCAGAAACTTCAGCTTTGCCCTTACTTACGGGCTTCGGAAGAGTATTGCTTGTCCGGTTTTCAGGAACGGTCATTAATTCAATGTGTCCTAAAGTAGTCGTTAACCATTTGATTTTCTGTGTGATTGCCCGTGGCTCAGTACTGTATCGTACTAAATCCCGTAATACATCTATTTGAGTCTTAAGAGTCGCCAGATATTTTGCTTTATTTTTATACATGTCATGGGAAAGAATAAGCAATTGCCTCTCTAATTCTTCGGCTTGCTCAGTAAACATTTTAATATGTGTGTTTTGTGTTGCTCGAAGACAGCTTATAAGATCGTCAATGGCAGAATCAGCGAGTAAATCAAATGCAGCCTCATGTTCAGAACAATCTACAGGGCTAAATTCATCATCAGAAATAATTTTTGAAAATAAAGGCTTCGATACATAATTGTCCTTAACACCAAAATAGGTATGTAATCGGTATGTATCTCCTTGATGAGCAAAATATGCCGTGTAGTGATACTGACTTTTCAAATCAATTTTACCTAATGGTTTTTCATATACGCTCAGATGATGACTGATTAAACGATACTGACCAATGAAGTAATTTTTTTCTGGCGGTAATTCAAACAGGAAATATTTAGAACCCAACTTATGAGTACGCTCAATTAATTGAATATTATCTGGAAGGCCAAGTTTAGCTGTTGTTTTGATAATCTTAATCAAATTAAATAGAGCATTTTTAGACATTATTGAATCACATAGAACTTAGAGGATAAAAATTATACTTTAAGGTTTCTGAGCAATCAATACAGTTTTGATAAATTTTAAACAATATAGATTCACAAAATACAAACATGTCGAAAGGCAGTCGACGAGCTCGCCTTAATAATAAAGGAATATTTTATATTGTATGGAGAATTTTGCTGGTAATTCATCAGTAACTGATTTAAATTATTCGAGTTTTAAACCTAATAATAAACATGGAACGAGTTCTAAATCATGAAAAAAATAAGTCTGCTCTCAGTATTATCTGCATTATCCTTCAGTTCTGTTATCCATGCCGGCGGTATGGGAGACTCTAATTTTTGTTGTTCTGCTTTTATATCACTTGAAGGTGGATATAGCTGGAATGCCATTGATGGTTACAATTTTGCTCTAATTGGAACAAATGACTATATTACGTCGACAGAAAATAAGGATCAATATTCCGCACGTCTGGCAGCAGGCATGATCAACATGATGGACGATCAATTCGGAGTAACAGGTGAATTAGGATGGGGTTATTACGGTAAAACCACTCTAAATCCTACGACTCCAACTCAAGCTCTGATTCAGGGTAATCTGAACATTGCTCATACTTTAAGTGGATTTGACGCATTACTGGGAGTCGCTTACATGCAACCCTGTTACAGCTTCTCTTTCAAAGCCGGTGCATTAATCCAAAACATGCAAATACACACTACTGCTACAGATGCTTTCGCATCTGGGTTAGCCGATACTTACAGCCTAAAGGAAAATAAAACCGCAGTATTACCTGAAATAAAATTAGGTGCAGCATATAATTTCAATGAAAATTGGTCACTAACAGGTACGTTTATGGTTGCATTTGGTTCTAAAACCCAAACAACAGGGGAATTTAATATCAATACTGGAACCAGCCATTTAAGCATAAATAACCAAAATCCCTCAATCAGTTCCGCCATGCTAGGGGTTCAATACACAGTTTAACCGCTATGTGCAATAAGTGAAGCTGTTGTAGCCCGTATTAGCATCGCGCTGAGTGATCCTAGCATTTTTTTACACATTCGATTGTGTCTTTATTGTGTCGTTCCTGCGCTGGAACGGCATAATTAAGGTCAGTTTATTCAATACCATCCCCATCCTGTTGATTGTGCACAAATATGCCAGGATTCCTCAGAGCATCGCGTAATACGGAGATGCACCCGAAGCTCATTGCAGCTAAGTGAAGAATAGTACGCCATCCTGATCATAGCAAAGGCTCTCCTGAATCCCGGAGAGATCTTTCGTCGCTAACTCCTCAGGATAACGGTCTTAACTGTCAAACCACTAAGATTCGTAAAAATAGCTAAAAAGAAACTATTTTTATTTCATATTTCAGCATAAGTCATTGTTTGGCTTTAAAAATAAAGCAGATATTTATTATAATCATCTATAAATTCTTGACTATTACGATAGCTGGTTAATGCCCAGTTAATGCGTTCCAGTAATTCGGCATCATTTGGATTTATCGCGATAGCAACCTCAGATTCAACATGTATGGGTTTTCCCAGATCCACTATATGACTTGATGAATTAATATTCCAATAAGAAGCGGTGTAAGTATCAACCAAAGCAACTCCGATAACTCCTTTATTCAAAGCATCGACTAACTCATCATCCTGTGAAAATAAATTTACATTAGATTTACTCAACTTTAGTTCAGCAATATGATGAAAATAAGCTTCATCCGTGATTCCAATTTTTTGATTGTGTAATAATCCCATATCAAATTTGCCCGTTAGCAATTTCTTGGGTCCAATAACATGAACGTTGTTTATCAAATATGGAATAGAAAACTGAATATTTGCCATTCGGTTTTGAGCAATAATTAGCTGACGAACAGCCATATCCCCCAATTTCAGGAAAGTTGTCGCCTCTGAATTAAATTAATTGTGGGAGG
>NZ_CALMPD010000155.1 GCF_937871865.1 uncultured Legionella sp. | reverse complement strand
GAAGTCTGGTGACTAAATAATGACTGTATCTAAAAAATGAGTAAAAATTTGTTCAACTGTAATTAAAGAGGTGTTTATGAAAAAAACAGGTGTGATAGTGTCCGGATTATTACTGCTGTCTTGTAGCTGTATTTCTAATAGTACCACTTGCCCTGATCCTGAAACTACTTCCTTAAAGTGGGGCGTTCCACCTTCTCCCTGGGTAGAAAATCCTTTTTCACCCAATAAGCCACAAGGGGACGAAAATACTCGTTTCGTTAAAGCCAATATTCTTGTTGCTCGATATGGTCAAGGTGTCACATGCACCTATAGAAATTCAGTTGGTGACTACTCTATTTGGTGGCAGGTGTTAACCAAGATACCCGCTCGCAGTGACTACAGTTGGATTGAAACTTTGGGAGGCTATGTATGCACTCAAGGTCTGACTGAATGTCATTTTTATGGAGCGAGTACTGAGTAATAGCATTTGTGATTAATTTGTAATCAATTTATCGTGCGACTATACTTAATTTGAAATACAGTATTGTTTGTTTTGAATCGTTTTAGCTATTGAACAAACATAATGGATTCTGAATGAGGATGTTAGTCGTGGATGATATAGATGATGGAAGCAATAGAACGCATAACGAAGACTCTGTCAAACTACCGAATGAAGAACTTCTTCCTGAAGATAGGGAGTTTAAGGACGTTGTTCTGCAAAAATTGATCGATATAAGAGATAAAGAGATTCAGCCTCAGCTCTATAACAAAGAACGACCAGAACGTGAGCCCCACATCCAGAGAGCAAATTTTATTTATGCATTAATATTTAAAGTTAGAGAAGACTTCAAGGCCCCAAAAGATGTTTTGGAGTTTGTTCGCAGTCTTGAAAAACAATACCCTTTGGCGGTTCCCACAGTAAATGAGGTTAAGGGAATGTTGAACTCATTACCACGCCACTTGTAACTCAAAGAGTTGCCTGGAAAACGACTCATGAGCTAAGGTACGAATCTAGACCGGGAGCATTACCGCATCCCGGTTTGCATTCAAAAGAGCATTAAATCCGATCTTCTGTAATATTAATCATCATTTCCATGGCCTTTTTGGCATTGTCTATGACCCATTGCTGATCATTTACCGGAAGCCTGTTTCTGGTTCCTGTAAATTCATTGACAACGTCGCCAGCTTTTACTTCATTATAAGCCATGGTTTTTCCCTGGCGTAGTAAATCAATCAAGGCAACCAAGTGAGGCGGGTCGTTGCGAGACATGGTAGCACATCCACAGCCTATTCCTTTTTCATCATCTTTTTTGGGAGCTTCTGCTAGGTTAACTACCTCGATTCCTAATCCTCTACAATATTGTTTCAGATTATCTACCATATGATTTTCAGTGCCTATGGCATAGCGCTTGGTTCCTGACTTGTCATTGACAACCTGATCCCATATAAACGCTGTCGAACCAGAGTGCTGAGCTGCTCGAATCACCGTATTGCGGCATTCTGGGTGAACAATAGTGGTATATCCTTTGTCTTGCCAGTACTCGCACATCTCAGGTTGATAATGGGTATGCACGGCACATTCACTGGCAAATAAAATCAGTTCTGATTTATCAAATTGATCCAGTGTTTTCTTATCCTGTTCGGGTAATGAATAACGAGCTCCAGCTGTTCCACCAGGCCAATAAGCCAGATTATTAATGCCTAACCAATAGGCTACATTTTCACCCATATGCTGGTCAGGGATAAACAGAATTTTTTTCTTTTGTTTTTGTGCCCATTGGAATATTTTTTTAACATTAGAGCTGGTGCATACGGCACCACCTTGTGCGCCAGTCATGGCTTTTACTCTACCAGAAGTATTCATATAACAAACAGGTAGGATGTTTTCGGCACCATAACGTTCGTTGAGATCCATAAACGCAGGTTCTACCATAAAATCCTTGGCAAGCATTTCCATGGTGCAACCTGATTTAGGATTGGTAATGTACACCTGCTGTGAGGGATTCGCTAAGATGCTGATGGATTCTGCCATAAAATGTACCGCAGACTCGATAATCACTGATTTTTCAGGATGACTGGCTGCCATCAGAGCCAATTGGTAGGAGTCACCAATTTTACCACCGAATTGCTCAATCAATCGGACAATATCGCCTCCCATATAATAATGGGCAAGCAGTAGCATTTTATCCCCAAAATGATCCTGAGCTTTTTTTATGTAGGGTTTCATCCACTCCAACACGGTAGTCAGTTTGCGATCGGGCAACGCCAGATATTCCTCTGCATATGGAATAAAATCTTCCTGATACCAATCAAGAGGGTAGTCGCTTTGACAAATACTCATATCATTGCGGATATGCATTAAGGTTGCTTCTGGTTGGTAAATAGTCGAATTCTTAAACATCAAATCTACCTCTAAAATAATAGGAACTATCCGTTACTTGTTTTATCTGGGATTATTGATATATCGTTAGTCTAGTGAGTTATCTACCAATCCCAGTTTGGCAATGCTTTCTTGAGCTTTATCATTTTTATAGGGGAAATCTTCACGGAAATGGCCTCCGCGTGATTCTCTGCGGGCTAATGCGGCTCTTACGATCAATTCTGCATTAAGAACAATATTTCTAAGCTCAATAAAGTCCCTTGTTATACAATGTTTCCAATAATATTCTTCAATAATTTTTTTACGCTTCATTATTAATTGTAGTAGATCCTGAAGGCCAGCTTCGGTACGTACTATTCCTGCATATGAAGTCATTTCTCCTCTTAAACCCCGCCATTGAGCATTGATCTGGCTGGCTCTTCGTTCATTGACTTCACCAGGCGAACTCCAATTGGGGATGCTATCAATTGATTTAATTGGAGTTGCTATGTCTTTTAAGGTGCAACGGGCTGCATTACCTCCCATTACTAATGCTTCGAGTAACGAGTTGCTTGCAAGGCGATTTGCACCATGTAGTCCGGTAAATGCTACTTCACCTATAGCGTATAATCGTTTTAGGTCTGTTCTACCGTCGATGTCTGTCAAAATGCCACCGCATTGGTAATGAGCTGCAGGTACTACAGGAATCATATCCTGGCTCATGTCAATGCCTATGGACAAAAGAGTAGTGTAAATCTGAGGGAAGCGTTTTTGCAGGAATGACTTGCTTTGGTGCGTAATATCAAGATGCACAAAGCCTGACTGGCATTGTTCTATTTCACTAAAAATTGCTCGGGCGACCACATCTCTTGTTGCCAGTTCAAGTTGATCTGGTGCGTAATGTTTCATAAACCGTTCACCAGTTTCAGGATTTTTCAGTAATGCTCCTTCACCACGTACTGCTTCTGATATTAAAAAATTGTTCAGGCTATGGTGATGGAGAAGGGTGGGGTGGAATTGATAAAACTCCATATTACCCACTCGTGCTCCAGCTCTGTAAGCCATTGCGACGCCGTCACCCGTGGCGATTATTGGGTTCGTTGTATATCGATAGGTTTTACCCGCACCACCAGTGGCCAAAATGACACTATTGGCTAAGAACGTATGAATGCGATTTTGTTTGCAGTCCAGAATATAGGCCCCCAATACTTCTCCCTGATTGTCTGTGCGATGAGGTAAATATTGGGTAATTAAATTTACTGCTACATGATGTTCAAAGAATTCAATTTGCTTTTGTTGTTGGGCTAAAAGATTCATCGTTTGAGTAATCGTCAAGCCGGTCTGATCGCCGCAGTTAAAAATACGTCTATGAGAATGACCACCTTCTTGAGCCAGATTAAATTCGCCATTCGAATCACGCTTGAATTGTACTTCATATTCGCGCAATTGCTTGATGATGTCAGGCCCCTGGCGAATGATAAACTCGACTGCTGGGTGATAGCACAGACCATCTCCTGCAAGCAGCGTGTCAGAAATATGAGATTCCAGGGAATCTTCCGGGGAAAAGACAGCAGCAATTCCGCCTTGAGCATAGCGGCTATTGCTTTCGATGGATTCTGCTTTGCTAATTAATGCAATTTTAAGTTGTGGTTGGATTGCCAATAGTTGTAAACAATAATGTAATCCAGCAAGACCCGTACCTATAACAAGAACATCGTATTGGAAGGTTTGTCCTTGTTGCGATAAGGTGTCTTTCATGAAAATGCCTTAACTAACTGTATTGCCAGCCCAGTGTACGATTCAGGCGTCAGGTTGGATAATTGCGCTTTGGCCTGTTCTGGAATAGAGAGATTATTTATGAATTCTTTTAGGCTGTTTGCATCAATTCCCTGACCTCTGGTCAGAGCTTTTAATTGCTCGTATGCTTCAGGAACATTATAGCGGCGCATTACAGTCTGCACTGCCTCTGCAAGAACTTCCCAGTTTGAATCCAAATCATTATCAAGTGCTGATTTATTAATCTGTAATTTATCATTACCCTTGGCTACAGAATAATAGGCGATCAAACTATAGGAAAATGCCACGCCTATATTACGCAATACGGTTGAATCAGACAGATCTCGTTGTAAACGTGACTGGGTTAATTTATTAGAGAAATGAATAAATAAAGCATTGGCCAGCCCCAGGTTGCCTTCGGCATTTTCAAAATCAATCGGATTTACTTTATGAGGCATAGTGGAAGAGCCTACTTCAGCAGCTATGGTTTTTTGTTTAAAATAGCCTAGAGAAATATAACTCCAGATGTCTTGGCTGTAATCCAGAAGGATGTTATTAATTCTCACCATAATTTGCGATACTTCAGCAATACCATCATGAGGTTCTATTTGAGTCGTATACGGATTAAACGATAAGCCAAATGAGGTCACGAAATTAGAACAATGCTTACGCCAGTCAACCTCGGGGTAGGCTATATGATGCGCATTGTAATTGCCGACAGCCCCATTGAATTTACCAGGAATCAGCACTTCGGCTAATTGTTGTTGAGGTCTTTTCATACGTGCTACAAAATTAACCAGTTCTTTACCCATAGTGGTTGGTGTTGCTGGCTGGCCATGAGTCCTGGCTAGCATTGCGGCATCACAGTGTTGCTTACCTAACAGGGTAATGCTCCCCATGATTTCAGCAAGAGTTGGCTGAATGACCTGAGCTATCGCTTGTTTGACCATAAGAGCATAGGCCAGATTATTAATGTCTTCAGAAGTACACGCGAAATGGATGAAACCTATTACTGATTTGAGTTGCTCATGATGTTGAAATTTATCTTTTAAATAATATTCTATCGCTTTTACATCATGATTGGTTTGCCGTTCAAACTCTTTTACTTTCTCGGCTTCTTCTTCATTAAAATTCGTTAACAAAGAAGAGAGAAACTCTTTTGATTGCGCATTTAATTTGGGTACTTCAGAAATGGTCTCATTTGCCGCCAAAGATTCGAGCCAACGTATTTCAACCATTAACCGGTAATAAGTTAATGCAAATTCACTAAAATAAGGGCTTAAGGATCTTGTTTTATTGATATAACGACCATCTATGGGAGAGATTGCGTTTAAAGCTGAAAGTGTCATAGGTAGTCTACCTCGGTAAGAAAGCGTATATAATATTAGATGCGAGAGCATATGTGAATTAAAGTGAGAAATTTTATATCAAAATTAACATAATTTTGAGCCAGGTGCGTATAATAGTCACAATCTTTAAGTCAGTTGGTCCAATTTTAATGAATACAATTATCGAATCTTATCGTGCGGGGTTATTTCAAAAAAAATATTGGTTACAGAATATTATTTCTGGGTTAATCGTTGGGGTCGTTGCTTTGCCATTAGCAATGGCATTTGCCATCGCTTCCGGAGCGAAACCAGAACAGGGATTATATACTGCAATTGTTGCTGGTTTAGTGGTTTCTATAATGGGAGGCAGTCGATTACAGATTGCTGGTCCTACTGGAGCATTTATTGTTGTTCTTGCAGGAATAACTGCAAAATATGGGATATCAGGGTTGCAAATTGCTACTCTGATGGCAGGATTTATATTGCTGTTTTTTGGGCTCGCCCGATTAGGGGGTATCATAAAATTTATTCCCAGTCCGGTTATCGTAGGATTTACCTCAGGAATTGCTGTGGTCATTTGGGTCGGACAGTGGCAGTATTTTTTCGGTTTGCCCGCAACAACCGGGACACATTTCCATGAAAAATTATGGCATTTAATTCAAACTCTTCCTCAATTGAATCTGCCGACTACTGTTTTGGGTTTATGTTCTTTAGTTATTGTTCTTTTTTCAAACAAATTACCAGGATTTAAACGTGTTCCAGGTCCTTTGGTGGCTTTGGTTCTCGCAACCCTTTTACAATCTATGTACCATTTTGATAGTGTTGCTACTATTGGCAGTATGTTTGGCGGAATTCCTCAGGGATTGCCAGCTTTCGAGTGGCCAACCATCACTATGAATAAAATGATTGAATTGGTAGGGCCTGCTTTTACTATTGCGATGCTCGGTGCGATTGAATCATTATTATCTGCTGTTGTTGCTGATGGAATGTCTGGAACCCTGCATAACTCTAATCGAGAGCTGGTAGGACAAGGTTTGGCGAATATTCTGGTTCCCTTGTTCGGAGGGTTTGCTGCGACGGGGGCCATTGCTCGAACAGCAACGAATATTCGTAATGGCGGGAATAGTCCATTATCAGGAATAATCCATGCAGTAACTTTGATTTTAATTATTTTATTTTTAGCCCCATTAGCAGTAAATGTACCTTTGGCCGCCTTGGCCGCGATATTATTTGTCGTTGCCTGGAACATGAGTGAAATCCATCATTTTCTTAAAATAGTCAAGTTAGCTCCAAAAGCTGATGTTGTTATTCTATTAGTCACTTTTGTTTTGACCGTTTTTGTCGATTTGGTTGTTGCTGTGAACATTGGGGTCATTATTGCTATTTTGCATTTCATGCGACGTATGGCTTTCGGGGTGGAAGTGCAACAAATGTCACAGGATGATTTGACTCAAGAGTTACAACAACAAAATATTGCTGATTTGCCTCCTGGAGTATTGGTTTATGCAATTGAAGGGCCTTTCTTCTTTGGGGCTGTCGAAGTATTTCAACGGGCTCTTGCTGCGACGCATACTGATCCACACATCTTAATCATTAGAATGAGGTGGGTACCTTTTATGGACGTTACCGGCTTGCAAACGCTTGAGGACGTGATTACAGGTTTGCATCAGCGCGGTGTTCGGGTCATGTTAAGTGGTGCCAATGAGCTGGTTGAAGAAAAGCTGCGTAAAATAGGCATTATTAAACTAATTGGCGACCATAATTTCTTTAAGGATTTTCCTAAAGCACTTGCTGCATGTCATGTGAATGAACCTCTAGCTAAAAATTCAGAGTGATGTTTATTCGAGCTATACAATCCGTCACCGATCCCTAATAATACCCCATCAAGGGATAAAAACTGTAGGTCGGGCCCATGACCCGACACAAATCTACTCAATTGGAACGAATCTTAACCGCTGGAGATAGATGTCGGGCCACATCTCATCAAGAGGCAAGGCGAAGGCCGTGGATTCATCTTTAGCCAATTGATTGAAAGTGATTGAGCACATCTCCTGAGAAATGTTGATAGGCGTTAAGGGATAAAGCCGTATTAAGTTCTTTAAAATTAATATTATTGAGAGGGATTGATCTTACCCCCGCTTCATTAATACTACGGAAATAGATGGTTTTGCTCGCCATATCGAATACCATACTTAATTGGGTTGGAGAGGTACCGCCAGGAGCTTGTGCTACCAATCCCAATCCATTAAAGGCATAGGCTATATGTTCCTCCTCACTAATGAATGATGGCAATTTTTTTATATAGCTTGCAGCTCTTACAAATCTGGAATTTGTGCCATAGCCGCCGGGAAGTGGTTTCGTCCCTCCAAAATCACTAAACTCACTGAGATAGGCAATTGATGAGTCATAATCGGTGTTAGTTAGTACTGGAAAAGTTAAATGATCTTGAGTATGGATTATCAATCGTCCATTTAAATATTCAAAAATGGCGGATTTACCCTCTGCATCATTAACCAGTAGATGAAAATTCATCGCCACGTTGCGATAAGTCCCGGCAATTAATTGGTAGTTTTGACTGTTGTCAATCACTTCCTGAACTGTTTGAAAATTATCCAATACATATTGCACCCACTCTGAAGTGCTGAGTGCCGGAAGCTCTTGGTCTGAAGGGTACTGAGAGGCGCTTAATTCCAGAATAGATGCGGTAAGTCCTTTTTCATTCATACCGTCCGCTGCAGGCCCGGGTTTGAAACGATGACCACCATGAAATACAACACTGCCATAACGGCTTTTCCAGATAAGTGGGTGGTATTGATGACTGTCCACATTAGAAACCATCAGAGTGTCTCGTGGGTGAATAACTACTGCTCCTTCTCTGTATTTCCAGTCCAGGTTAACTGCGACAGTAGCTGCTTTATTTTTATTAAAAACCAGTGCAGAACAGGCTGAAGTAATGTAGGAAATCGCATTTAAAGACAAGGCAACAGATATAAGTGCTATATGCTTAAACATTGTAACATCCTTGTAATAAGTGAACTTATAGGGCAGATTCAAAGGAATCTGTTCGTCGTAATTTTTACAGCAGCTTATCTTAACTCACAATAATTCTCTTTGTCATTTATACCTGGATTGTTGCCATTTTATGGAAATGCAACAACCCCGGCATTAAATAATTTTGTTAAAAACCTTGATTTAATATGCCTCGATTATAGGGAATTTAATGACATTGAAGGTTCTAATTCCAATAGTGTGACAATTTAAGTAGAATGACTATCATTTTATGACTTTGGGGTGGATATGACGGTTAAAGCACATACTATCGATTTGGCGCAACTTGGAATGCGAGACTTGGAGCAGGTGGGTGGTAAGAACTCTTCTCTGGGTGAAATGATAAGTCATTTATCCTCAGCTGGTGTTGCAGTACCTGGTGGTTTTGCTACTACCGCGGATTCTTTTCGTGAATTTTTATCCAGAGATGGTCTGGATAAGCGAATCTATGAAAAATTGTCGGTTTTGGATACGGATGATGTACGCCAATTGGCTATTGTTGGTAAAGAAATCCGTGAGATGATTATAAACACCCCGTTCACCCCTGAATTTGAAAAAGCAGTAACTCAGGCTTATCAGGATCTTGCTGAGCGCATTGGTCATGATGAATTTAGTGTGGCGGTCAGATCTTCTGCTACAGCTGAGGATTTGCCTGATGCCTCTTTTGCTGGCCAACAAGAGACTTTTCTGAATGTTAAGGGCATTGCTTCAGTTTTAGATTCGATTAAGCATGTATTCGCATCCTTGTTTAATGACCGGGCCATTGCTTATCGAGTGCACCATGAGTTTGCCCATAATGATGTGGCTTTATCTGCTGGTATTCAGCAAATGATTCGCAGTGATTTGGCTGTAAGCGGTGTTATGTTTACGATGGATACTGAATCTGGTTTTGATCAGGTGGTATTTATTACTTCATCTTATGGTTTAGGTGAGATGGTTGTGCAAGGTGCTGTGAATCCGGATGAATTTTATGTTCATAAGCCAGGAGTACATGCGGGGAAACCAGCCGTCATTCGCAGAAATCTTGGCAGTAAAGAGTTGAAGATGATTTATTGTGATGATCCGACATTGGAACGACGGGTCAAAATTGTTGATGTTGATGCAGCAGAACGCTTGATATTTTCTTTAAATGCTGAAGAGGTAGAGCAATTGGCTCGCCAGGCTTTAATTATAGAAAAACACTATGGCCGACCAATGGATATTGAATGGGCTAAAGACGGCAACAATGGCAAATTATACATACTGCAAGCACGCCCGGAGACGGTAAAAAGCCGGGATAATAAACAGGTATTAGAACGATACACGTTGCAAAAAAGAGGTGAGGTTTTATCTGAGGGACGAAGTATCGGCCAGCGGATAGGGCAAGGTAAGGCCAAGATTATTAAAGATATCAGCGAAATGCATAAAGTTCAGCCTGGTGATGTTCTTATTTCTGACATGACTGATCCTGATTGGGAGCCCGTAATGAAACGAGCTTCTGCTATTGTAACTAATCGTGGCGGAAGAACCTGTCATGCGGCAATTATTGCTCGAGAATTAGGCATTCCTGCGGTAGTTGGATGTGGTGATGCTACTAAAACGATTACCGATGGAGCAGAGGTTACAGTAAGTTGTGCCGAAGGCGATACCGGTTTTGTCTATGCGGGTATTTTGCCCTTTGAGCAAGTCCGTCTTGATGTAGACACCATGCCTGAATTACCTATGAAAGTAATGTTGAATGTAGGAAATCCTGAACGAGCTTTTGCTTTCCAATCGATTCCAAATTCAGGGGTTGGCTTGGCACGGCTTGAGTTCCTGATCTCCAATACCATTGGAATTCACCCCAGGGCACTGCTTGATTATGATACCTTGCAAGATAAAGAGCTTAAAGAGTATATAACTGAAAAAACTGCGGCATATTCTTCACCAGTTGAATACTATGTTGAGCGTTTAAAGGAAGGTATAGCAACTATTGCCGCAGCGTTTTACCCGAAGCCTGTTATAGTACGTCTGTCTGATTTCAAATCGAATGAGTATGCCAATCTGATTGGTGGTAAATTGTATGAGCCTCATGAAGAAAACCCTATGTTAGGGTTCCGAGGAGCATCACGCTATGTTTCCCCATCATTCTTTGAATGTTTTGCACTTGAATGTAAAGCCGTCAGACGCGTTAGAGAAGACATGGGTTTAACTAATGTCGAAGTAATGATTCCATTTGTCAGAACTGTGTCAGAAGCAAGTAATGTGATTCAAGTATTAAAACAGCATGGTCTTGAGCGCGGAACGCATGGCTTGCGTGTCATTATGATGTGTGAGTTACCTTCTAATGCATTACTGGCTACCGAATTTTTAGAGCATTTTGATGGGTTTTCAATTGGCTCAAATGATCTTACCCAGTTAACCTTGGGATTAGACAGGGACTCTGGATTAATTGCAGCTCAATTTGATGAGCGTAATGATGCGGTGAAAGCATTGTTACACATGGCTATTGTGGCATGTAAAGAAGCAGGAAAATACATAGGGATTTGTGGGCAGGGACCTTCAGATCACCAGGATTTTGCTCAATGGTTAATGAAAGAGGGAATTGATAGTGTGTCACTCAATCCTGATTCAGTTTTGGAAACCTGCTTGTTTCTTGCAAAACAAAAATAATGCTCGGGACTGAATAGTGCTAAGTCCCGTGAATAAATTTTGTTTACCGCATAAGAAAGCACCTTTTGTGCGCGTTAATGAAGGATCGCCTGAATCCCGGGAGAGCCTTCGTCGCTAGCTCCTCAGGATGATAGGCGGTGAAGGTGGGTGCGACTTTTCTGATTGTCCGTAAAGACAATCACAGAACCTGGCGGGAGCCATTGCCATTAAGAAAAGTACATCATCCTGAGCATAGCGAAGGAGCGCCTGAATCCTGGGAGATCCTTCGCCGCTAGCATCCTCAGGATGACGGGCGGTTAAGGTGGGTGCGACTTTTCTGATTGTCCGTAAAGACATCGGGAGCCATTGCCATTAAGCAAAGTACGTCATCCTGAGCATAGCGAAGGATCTCCTGAATCCCGGGAGATCCTTCGCCGCTCGCTCCTCAGGATGACGGGCGGTGAGGGTGGACGCGACTTTTCTGATTGTCCGCAAAGACAATCACAGAACCTGGCGGGAGCCATTGCCATTAAGAAAAGTACGTCATCCTGAGCATAGCGAAGGATCTCCTGAATCCCGGGAGCTCCTTTGTCGCTAGCTCCTCAGGATGACGGGCGGTTAAGGTGGACGCGACTTTTCTGATTGTCCGCAAAGACAATCACAGAACCTGGCGGGAGCCATTGCCATTAAGAAAAGTACGTCATCCTGAGCATAGCGAAGGATCTCCTGAATCCCGGGAGCTCTTTCGCCGCTAGCTCCGTGGGATGACCGTCAGATGGCAGTGAGGAAAGTAATCTATTACATATAAGGGTTAAGTAAGATGCGCATTTCCAAATGGTGGTTTCTTGTTCTGGCTGTCTGTCCGATGTTGGCATTTGCTTCTGGGGGGGGGGGCATGCAGATCCTGTTGCTTCCGTCCTTCTTGGTGTGACTACCATTTTTTTCTTCGCTGTTATAGGACGCTATCTTGCAAAACGCATGAATCAACCGGGAGTTTTGGGTGAATTATTAATGGGCGTTTTAGTAGGAAATATTAGCTATTTGTGTGGTAACCAATTGGTTGTCATTCTACGAGAGGGATCCGCCATTTTTAATATCATTAAAGAAATGCTGAGTGGTGTTTCTTTGGAGCATGCCGTTGCATCTGTAATTCAAAATCCATTTTATGCGAATCAGGTGACCGAAGCTTTAAGTGGTTCTAGGGGTACTGAATATCTTAAAATTGCATATATTGTCGATATTTTTTCTCGTTACGGAGTTATCTTTTTATTGTTTATGGTTGGGTTAGAGAGTTCTGTGGACGAGTTAAAACATACAGGAAGAGAATCCATGTTCGTGGCAATCATAGGTGTTTTAGCTCCTATGTTATTAGGTTTTGCTGCGGCCTATTTTTTATTACCTGATTCGTCCTTCCAGGCTGATTTATTCATTGCAGCAACCCTTAGTGCAACCAGTATAGGGATTACCGCTCGAGTACTAAAAGAAATGAATAAACTACGTACTCGGGAAGCTCGAACCATCTTGGGCGCAGCGATGCTGGATGATATATTGGGACTGATCATTTTAGCCGTCGTTAGCAGTATCGTCATTAGTGGAGTGGTTGATTTAATGATGGTGGTCCGAATCATTATTTATGCGATTTTGTTCTTTATTTGTGCTCTAATGCTAGGACCTGTTATTCTACGCAAATCGGTTCACTTTTTTCGTTTTTTTGAACCGTGGGAAAGCAAATTGTTCATTTCGTTTGTATTTGTTATGACGCTTTCCTGGCTGGCTTCTTTTGTGCAATTGGCTGCTATCATTGGCGCTTTTGCTGCGGGCGTTATTCTTCATGACGATTATTTTAAATCAGAAGACAATAATCCCGGGCAAAATCGCAGCATCCAAAATTTGGTAGCTCCATTAGAATCTATTTTGGCTCCCATATTTTTTATGGTCATTGGAATTCAGGTAAAATTAGAAACATTTTACAACTTGAATGTTATTATGCTCTCTAGTGGGCTAATCATTGCCGCGATTATTGGTAAATTGATTAGTGGTTTGGGGGCGAACCGCAAAGATGATCGTTTGCTTATTGGTATTGGTATGTTACCACGTGGTGAGGTAGGACTGGTTTTTGCTTCAATTGGCAGGACTTTGGGAGTAATTTCTGATGAACTATTTTCCGCTATAGTGTTAATGGTTTTGGTTACCACTTTTATTGCTCCGCCTTTATTAAAAGCTCGGTATGCTAACAAGAAGAAGGAAGTGCACGTTTGAATATAGATATGATGCAGGTTACATCTGACGTTAAAAATGCGTTGCTTGAAGATGTAGGTACTGGTGATGTTACTGCTTCTTTGCTCCCTCCTCAGCTGATTGTTGAAGCGGAAATCATTTCGAGAGAAGCGATGCTGGTTTGTGGTCAACCTTGGGTAAATGAAGTATTCCATCAAATAGATGACAAAATAGAGATTGAATGGCTGGTTTCTGAAGGGGACTGGTTGTCCTCCAAAGCTTCGCTATGTGTTCTTCATGGTACCGCAAGCAGTCTTTTGACTGCTGAGCGTACTGCACTCAATTTTTTACAGACATTATCTGCTACTGCGACCCAGACTTATTCTTACGTGCAAAAGCTGCAAGGAACTCAGACTCGACTCCTGGATACACGTAAAACAATTCCTGGACTTCGGTTCGCTCAAAAATACGCGGTTCGCTGTGGTGGGGGAGTGAATCATCGCATGGGTCTTTATGATGCATTTTTAATTAAAGAAAATCATATTAAGGCATGTGGATCGGTTGCTAAAGCAATTAATCTGGCCAGAAGTACAAACAAGCACTTATTAGTTGAAATTGAAGTGGAAACACTAGATGAGTTACGTGAGGCTTTTGAAGCTCATCCAGATAGAATATTGTTAGATAATTTTAGTCTTGATATGTTGGCCCAGGCAGTAAAAATGAATCATCCTAAATATTGCGAATTAGAAGCTTCGGGTGGAATTAGCATTGAGAATATTGCTGAAATTGCTCATTGTGGCGTGGATTTCATCTCTGTCGGGGCTATTACTAAATCAGTTAAAGCTATTGATCTGAGTTTATTGGTTAGGGAACTATTATGAGCCAACGTATTGTTTTTACTGGTGGAGGAACAGCGGGGCACGTGACTCCCAACCTGGCATTAATTAAAGAGTTTTCAGCCGATGGGTGGAATATCCATTATATTGGTTCTGCTGATGGGATTGAAAAAGGCATGATCCAAAACATTGGGATACCTTTTCATGCTGTAAACAGTGGAAAATTACGTCGCTATTTTAGCTTCAAAAACATACTTGATCCGTTTAAGATTTTTATTGGTGTTGTCCAATCGTTCTGGTTGTTTCATAAATTAAAACCGGATGTTGTTTTTTCTAAAGGTGGCTTTGTTGCTTTTCCTGTTGTTGTAGGAGCATGGCTCAATCGCATTCCTGTTGTGGCTCATGAGTCGGATATGACCCCAGGATTGGCTAATCGCCTTTGTTTCCCATTTGTAAATAAAATTTGCCTTACTTTTGAGGCAGGCAAAAAACACTTCAAGAGACAGGATAAAATTGATGTTACTGGAACGCCAATTCGCCAGCAGTTATTTGAGGGAAATAAGCTACGTGGACTCGAGTTATGTGGTTTTAAAGCAGATAAACCATGCTTGCTTGTAATTGGCGGCAGTTTAGGTGCTGGCTCTATTAATCAAAGTGTCCGTTCGGCTCTTGGTGAATTGCTTAAAGAGTATCAGGTAATCCATTTGTGTGGAAAGGGAAAGCTCGATGCGTCGCTTGATTCTCTTACTGGTTATCGACAGTTTGAATACGCAAATGATGAATTAGCTGATTTATTTGCAATATCCTCTGTAGTTATTTCTCGAGCTGGAGCTAACTCCTTATATGAAATTCTGGCTCTAGGGAAACCGCATATTCTTATTCCTCTCTCTGCACAGGTAAGCCGTGGCGATCAAATTCAGAATGCCCGTTATTTTCAGGGAATGGGGATTAGTGTGGTAATTCAGGATCAGTCATTAAATGCAGGAACTTTATTAAATGGTTTGCAGGAAGTGATGAAAAATCAAATGGACATAGATAATAAAATCAGAGCGCTAAAAATCAAGTCAGCAACTGACCGAATTGTTGCAATCATCAAGGAGCAAGCAGATGTTCAAGCCCCACGAACTGTATGATTATGTATGCCAGCAATGGCAAGATGAGATCCTTCCCAGTTTATGTGATTACATAAAAATCCCAAATAAATCGCCTCATTTTGATTCAGAATGGCAAGCACATGGTTATATGGAACAGGCAGTTGAACATATTGCACAATGGTGTAACAATCATGCGCCTAAAGGGATGAAATTGGATATCATGCGTTTGGAGAATAGAACGCCCTTAATCTTCATGGAAATACCAGGTCAAATTGATGAAACCGTCTTACTTTATGGGCATCTGGATAAGCAGCCCGAAATGTCAGGTTGGCATGATGATTTACATCCATGGAAACCTGTTTTAAAAAATGGGCTGTTGTATGGCAGAGGCGGAGCTGATGATGGTTATTCTGCTTATGCATCCCTGACCGCTATCCGTGCTCTTGAAGCTCAGGGAGTGCCTCATCCACGCTGTGTGCTCATTATTGAAGCCTGTGAGGAAAGTGGTAGCTATGATTTGCCATACTATATCGAGTTATTAAAAGAACGCATTGGTCAACCTGCCTTGGTTATTTGCCTTGATTCCGGTGCGGGAAATTACGAACAGCTTTGGATGACTACCTCGTTACGAGGGAATGTTGTTGGTGAACTTTCGGTTGAGCTAATAGAAGAAGGTGTTCATTCAGGGAATGCCAGCGGTATTGTTGCTGATAGTTTTAGAGTCGCCAGACAATTAATTAGCCGTATTGAAGATGAAAATACGGGCGAGATTAAGCTGGAGCAATTGTATTGTGATATTCCTGAGGAACGAATCAAGCAGGCACAAGATTGTGCCGTTGTTCTAGGGAATCAGGTGTATAGCGAATATCCTTGGCATCCTGAAGTGAAACCTGTAATTGAAGAAAAACCAGAGTTAATATTAAATCGCACTTGGCGCCCGGCATTGACGGTTACAGGGGCAGATGGTTTTCCTCCTATTGCAAATGCTGGGAATGTCATGCGTCCTAAAACAGCACTTAAATTATCCATGCGCTTACCCCCATTGGTAAATCCTAAAGACGCATCACACATTATTCAGGAAACCTTAACAGCGAATCCTCCTTATAATGCCAAAGTAAGTTTCAAGGTTGATGATGGTTCAAAAGGTTGGAATGCTCCCATTCTTTCCCACTGGCTTGCACAATCTGCGGATGAAGCATCGCAAACTTATTACGGCAAGCCTGCGGCTTATATGGGTGAGGGCGGTACTATTCCTTTTATGGGGATGCTAGGCGAGCAATTTCCAAACGCACAATTTATGATTACTGGAGTTCTTGGTCCTCATTCTAATGCTCACGGTCCCAATGAGTTTCTTCATCTGGATATGGTTAAGAAATTAACATCGTGCGTTTCTTACGTTCTTTATAGTTTTTCTCTACAAAAATAATTAAAAATCTACTCGACAGGGATACTAAATGTTGGGATACTTCCTGCGGCTCTGGAACGAGCCGCTTAGTCCAACAATTAGGAGAAAATTATGAAAGCAAGATATATTGCTGTGTTATTGTCATTGTTCGTTGTAACCATTCCTGTGCATGCTGATACCGTCTCTAAAAACCCTCAACCACAGCAAGCATCTGTATCCCATAAAATAAATCTTAACCATGCTGATTTATCTACTCTTACTGGCTCGTTTAAAGGTATAGGAAAGAAGCGTGCTGAGGCAATTATCGCTTATAGGGAAAGCCATAAAGGATTTAAATCGGTTGAAGAATTTGCCGAAGTGAAAGGTTTTGGCCAGAAATTTGTTGATAAAAATAGAGAACAATTAAAACAAGTATTTGAAATTAATTAATATTAAATTTTCCGTCCGACGCTCAATAAAGCAGTTCATTTCGAAATGGAATGATTAATGAAACAGGCTTTGTTGAGCAACGGATCTAATCCATATTTTGCCGAGTTCGTTATATCTCAATTTTTACACAATTATTAAAATTACTTACACTAGAACAGTCGATTTTTACTCAAATATAGGATAAAGTAGCACCCAAAAAGAAGAACAGGATTTTACGGCTTATGTTCAGAAAATTAAGGGGCGTGTTTTCTAACGATTTATCAATCGATTTAGGAACTGCAAATACATTGATTTATGTCAGAGATAAGGGCATCGTCCTTAACGAACCGTCTGTGGTTGCTCTGCGCAATGAATCTGGTCAAAAGCGAGTCGCAGCGGTTGGTATTGAAGCAAAGCGAATGTTGGGGCGAACTCCTGGCAACATCAATGCGATCAGACCAATGAAAGACGGCGTTATTGCCGACTTTTTTGTTACAGAGAAAATGCTCCAGCATTTTATTCACAAAGTTCATGAAAACAAATTTCTTAGACCAAGCCCAAGGGTTCTGGTTTGTGTACCTTGCGGCTCTACTCAGGTGGAACGTCGAGCTATTCGCGAATCGGCTATGGGGGCGGGTGCTCGAGAAGTATTTCTTATTGAAGAACCTATGGCAGCTGCGCTGGGTTCTGGCATGCCTGTTGAAGAAGCAAGTGGTTCTATGGTTGTTGATATCGGGGGCGGTACAACCGAAGTGGCTATCATATCTTTAAGTGGTATTGTTTATCATCAATCAGTTCGTATTGGTGGCGATAAATTTGATGATGCTATTGTCTCTTATGTTCGTCGCAATTACGGCACATTAATTGGTGAAACTACTGCGGAACGAATCAAGCATGAAATCGGTTCTGCGTTCCCAAGCCGTGATTTATTTGAAATAGAAGTTCGTGGAAGAAATCTTGCAGAAGGTGTACCCCGAAGCTTTACTCTAACCAGTGCTGAAATACTGGAAGCACTACAAGAGCCTTTATCTGGTATTGTTGGCGCAGTAAGAGCGGCTTTAGAGCTTGCTCCACCAGAATTAGCGGCTGATATTGCCGAACGTGGTATGGTATTAACCGGAGGCGGTGCATTGTTGAAAAACATAGATACTCTGCTAATGGAAGAGACTGGATTACCTGTATTAATTGCTGAAGATCCATTGACCTGTGTTGCACGTGGTGGTGGTAAAGCTTTAGAAACCATGGATTTACGTGGCGGTGATTTCCTCTCAACAGAATAATAACCACAGTAGATTATTTATCAAGGGTGGACACAGTTCTATCGGATTTGTGTTCGCTCTTGCGTTGTCTATTGTTTTGATGTTCTCTGACTACCATTATCATTATTTGGATAATGTTCGTAGCGGTTTTTCTTTGGTCGTTTCTCCACTGCAATATGCGGTTGATTATCCTGTTCGCGTTGTTGGGTGGGGGCAGTCCTTAGTAAGCGCCAAAAAATCACTAATCGATGAAAACATGCAATTACGTTATCGGCAAACCATGTTGGAAGCAGAGCTACAAAAATTATTGGTTATTCGAAAAGAAAATTCTCAACTAAAAGAGCTGTTACTGACTTCTTCAAAGGCCGAGATGCGTGCTATGGCTGCGCAACTTCTTGCGGTAGATACCAGTAATGCGCGACAAATTGTTGTGTTAAATAAAGGAACTCGTGATGGTGTTTATGCCGGCCAGCCCGTACTTGATGCAAAGGGCGTTATGGGGCAGATTATTGATGTAGGGCCAATGACCAGTACTGTTCTGTTGATATCTGATTCTAAAAGTGCTGTTCCTGTCCGTAATAACCGTACTGGAGAGCGAGCAATCCTGGTAGGTAATAACAGTATTGATCAATTGTCTTTGATTAATTTACCCAAAACATCGTCTATTCACCCTGGTGATGTGTTAGTAACCTCTGGTCTAGGACGCAGATATCCTGAAGGCTATCCTGTGGGACGTGTTGAGCAGGTTAACAGCATTCCAGGCGAAGATTTTGTGAAAGTAATGGTTAGCCCAGTGGCTCTCCTTAATCGTAACCGTTTAGTTCTTCTCATTTGGCCTGAGCCTGAACAAAAAGAGTTAACCGTACAAATCAATGAACGGCTGAATGCAGTGGAGCCTGCTTGATGAAAAACCTTCGTCTTCGCCTATTGGTAGCATTTATTGCCGTTTTGGTTTTATCTATTTTGCCCATACCTGAATTAATTTCTGTTTTTCGCCCGCCTTGGGTTTTGTTATTAGTTTTATATATTGAATACTATCTGCCTGGGAATTTTAAACTGACAACCTTATTGCTTGTCGGATTATTGCTGGATGTTTTGCTTTCGACCGTCATTGGGGAGCATTCTTTTGCATTGCTTTTAGTTACTTGGATTGCCTCTAGTAAATCAAGACGTTTCCAATTTTTTTCCATGCTACAACAAATTTTTTTGATAGGCTTTTTTTGTCTTTTGTATCAATCAGTCATTTCTTTTACCGATGCGTTATTGGGGTTGAACTACAACTTGTTAATGCCTCTGGCTAGTGGACTACTTGGAATGTTTTTCTGGCCATGGATACGTTTATTGGCCGATAGTTCTTTGTTAACTCGCTTAGTTTATCGTTAAGTAGTACGTCATCCAGAGCATAGCGAAGGATCTTCTGAATCCAGGGAGCTCCTTCGTAGTTAGCTCCTCTGAATGACGGGCAGTGAGGGCGGAGGGAGAGGGAAGTGAGCAGGCTCCTCTTTATGTGTGACTCAGGAATTCCGACAGTGAGACACTACAGATTCGTCCGAGTGTACTAAAAAATGTTCCGTTATTAGCGTGTCACATTAAGTGAATACTCACCAGGTTGTAAATCCCCCAGTTGCCAGTCGCCTATCCTATGTCTGACTAATCTTAAAGTAGGAAATCCGATAGCCGCAGTCATTTTTCTGACCTGATGATTTTTTCCTTCTTTTATTATAATTTCAATCCAGGTCGTTGGGATGTGTTGCCGCACTCTTATGGGAGGATTTCTGGGCCATAGTTTCGGTTCATCAATAATATGAACCTGTGCTGGCAAAAAAGAGAGTTCCTTAATTTTTAAACCTTTTCTTAACGGCTGTAAATCAGCATCTACAGGACTTCCTTCTACCTGAACCCAGTAATATTTATTTTTCTCAAATTTAGGGTGAGTCAAGCGATGTTGCAAAGCGCCATCATTAGTCAGCAATAATAGGCCCTCACTGTTTTTATCCAGGCGACCAGCAGCATAAACATCCGGGATTGGAATAAAGGCTGCTAAAGTTTGATTATGGTCTTCCCCAGTAAATTGAGTCAGTACTCCATAAGGCTTATTGAAAAGAATCAGTTGGGTCATATAAATACTAATAGTTTGAGAAATTATTGGGGCTAATAGTAGATAGATTAATTAGAAGGAGCAACGTTTCCTGCTTATATATTTAATAATATACCGAGAATAAATTAGGCATACACTTAATTATTCCTTAAGGTTAACGCTATAAAATAGCTGTTCATAAATAGAACAGAAATTTGTTTGAATGGGTATTTAATTCATGTCGTTAATAAAAATTGATAAAACATATAAAAATAAAACGATAGAGCATGAGACAAAAAAAAGTAAAAGTAGAAATGGCGTAACCCAACCAGGTTTTATTGTGCTGACAGTAAAAATACCATATGAGTTAAAGCCAAATTTAGATTTTGAAGCTTATTTTAATTATTTAGCAGATGGCAATTTAATTACTATTGATACAAAGGATTTACCTGATTTAATCAAGAAAGGACTGATTATCCCTAAAAAACAGCTTGTTCGAACAATAGATTTCAATGCCCGGTTATCAAAGCATGGATTTGAGGTTAAAGTTCTACCTGATGCTATTCAGAAATTATTGACTCAATTTAGCATAAGTACATTAGAAGAGCGGAGTATTTTACGTGAACAAATCCGTGAAGCACTGGAGTCATTAGTATCACAGTATTTCGGAATGCGCGTTGTTGCTTTCGATACGGTCTATCGTAATACCAGAAAATCAAGTAATAATGCGTTTAAAAGCGTACCTCTCACTCATATTGATTTTCCTGAGCACGGGGTTTCAAACACTTTAGATGCCTTTCGGAAGCAATGGGCTCCACGAGTGGTTCAGAAACTGGGTGATAGATACCATGCCCGGGATATTGAGTTTATGATTAATATATGGATGCCTTTAGATTATATTACTGCTTCTCCTTTGGCACTTTGTGCAAATAATAAAATAGATGCATCACGTTTACATGAATACGATGCCGTACGTCGTGATGGTACAACGTTTAAAGCAATGAGTCTTACTCCACCTGGAAAAAAATCAGATCCTTGGTTTTATCGACCGGGAATGAAGGGACAGTGTTATCTGTTCAGTTCTACTAATGGTATTCACAGCGCAACAGAATTCCCCCATGAAGACGGGGACAGAGAAAGTATTGAAGTCCGATTAGGGATATTTAAAAGTTAATTTTAAACTATAAGCATTCAATAAAGTAAACAAGGAGTTTTATGTTTCAATTTTATGATGAGTTGGATAATACAGGTTTTTTCGACAGTTGGGATAATTGGAAAACGTATATCCCCTTTTATGACGCTTATGAACTTTGGGCAAATGGAAGTGATTATATTTTGAGCGAAGGGTATGAACGTTCAAAAGAGACTGGGGTTGGTATTCTTGAGCCATTGCCTTTTGGGGGCGTTCTAAGACAAATTCCTCTGGTATCCTGGGCAGTTAGTTTTGTCCCGCGTATCTATGTTTTTTCTGGAACAAAAAGTAATCTGGAAGCTGTGGCTGAATACGGTGAGCATGTAAAAGACAGCAAAGCACGAGAGCCGCATGAGCGAGTGAGGCAAGCAACTGAGGCCACCACTATTGTTAATCTTTTGGGTGATGCAGCGAAACAAGAAAAACAAAAAATCAGAGCCAATTTATCCAGTAAAAGGGCTTTGGAATGTGCAAAGGAATTAGGTGCTACGGTTTCTGAAATTTGGGATGACCAATTATCCTTGCAGGACAATGTTACCTATATTGGAGCCACACTGATTGGGCGATCTTTTTTGGGTATTCAAGAGTTTCCCAGAGAATATGTGCCATTAATCAGAGAAGCGAATGATTTGATTGCTGATGGAAATGCAACTTCTAACGAATTTGCCCAGATGAAAGCCAAAATGTTGGCTATGAGCGATGTTATTTTAGCAAAGGAAGCTAAAAAAATCTTAGAAGACAAAAAAGGGTATGTATTAACTCAGTTTCAATTTGATGAGAAGGAATCTTCAGAAGCAGCCGTTGCTAAATTAATATCATCGCATGGAGGAGCCGGGTTTCTTGTTGAGAGCAACTTATCATTTATTTTAATGGTTGCAATGGCGTATATTAGTTCCTCTCCTTCAATTTATGAGCGTTTATATAAAGAAATACAATCTGTTGGTGAACTGTCAACACAATCGTTTAAGGATTTAGAGTACCTGGATTGTATTTATAGGGAAACGATACGATTTGCTTCACCAACAGCCGTTGTACCTAGAGTAGCTTCTGTCACTTCCACTATGAATGTGGAAAACAAGAATAAAGAAAAATCCACTTGCACCATTTATCCGAATTCTTATTTATTTTTTGCTATCAGATCTACTCACCATGATCCTGAACTTTGGCCTAATCCGCATCTTTTTGATCCGCTGCGCTTTATGCCTGTAGTTAAAGAACGTAAGATGCACTTTATGGGAGAAAATTACTTTCCCTTTTCTGGTGGTAAACGTGCGTGTCCTGCTGGAACAACTTTTGTTGAATCTGCTTTTAAAGGATTTATATTTGAATTGTTTAAGAATCATACGCTGGGCATTGAGAAACAATTAGAGCATATTCCATCGTTCGCAGTTCACCCTCGTTGGAAAGAGGATTATTTTGTTCAGTTAAATACCAATTCAACACTCGAAAACGATTGTGAGTCATTGTCTGAACATTCTGGACCTTGTAAGGGGTAATTTGCTTATGAGTTTTGCTGCCTAACCAGAGGATAACCTCTCCATGAGTCTGGTAAACTAGTGTACCTAATTATCGTTACTTGTCGGCGGTAATTGGATGCGGGGAGAATTCCTCCGGTTATTGAGATGTTAGAGTCAGCTGTCAACACATTGTTTTTCGAAGAATATATCTATACAATGGTGGAAATTTACTCTTTATGGTGAACTTTGTTCATGAAATGGCTAGTGCTCACTTTCTTCATCTTAACTCAGGTTGGTTGTGCGGTTAATCATAAAGTAATGGTAGGTGATGAACTTGTTGTAGTTCAGCATACTGCTGGAAAAGGTAAAACCTATGTGCATGTACACCATAATGAGCAAACTGCACTAAAAGCTGCAAAAGCTGTTATTCGCAAAGACGGTGGAAGTCTGATTACTCTGGTTCATTCAGGGGGACGTAATATTGTATTTCATTTAAATAACACACGTTATGAGTTTGATCCCAATAGAATATATACAGACAAAGGCATTAAAAAAACATTAACTCAATACAGCTCTTACTCGCCAGAGGCTCATCGCGAAGTTAAAAAATTAGCAAGTAAAATCAAGGGACTACTTCCTGATGGCAAAGTGATTGCTGTTCATAATAATTCAACATATTCTTTAAAAAATTATTTACCCGGACATGATCTGGCAAGTGATGCCAAAGCAGTACATATGAATCCTGATAATTATTTCAGGAATTTTTATTTGGTCACTAAATTAAGTGATTACCTGCGTTTAAAGATGGAAGGATTCAACGGCATTTTACAAAAACCTTCGGCAACTGATGATGGTTCTCTTTCGGTGTTTTTAGCTAAAAGCGAGTACATCAATGTAGAAGCGGGTTATGATCAGCTAATGGAACAGATCAAAATGTTACAACGTGCGTAGGATGACGCGATAACTTATAAAATTTAATGAATTCATGTTTGGGATTCCGCGTTATCACATGCTATGATTGATCTCTCTAAAATTTACGGAGTGGTCAATGACATACGATAAAATTAAAGTGCCTGCGCAGGGCGAAACCATCACAGTGGCGGCTGATCTTTCTCTTCGTGTTCCTAATAATCCTATAATTCCTTTTATCGAAGGGGACGGTATAGGTGTTGATGTGACACCTCCGATGATTCATGTTGTTGATGCTGCTGTTAAGAAGGCTTATGGCGATGAGAAAAAAATTGCCTGGATGGAAGTCTATGCTGGTGAAAAAGCGACTAAAGTATACGGCAGCGATCAATGGTTACCCAAAGAAACCATAGATGCCATGAAGAAATATGTGGTTTCAATCAAAGGACCATTAACAACGCCAGTCGGTGGTGGTATTCGTTCGCTGAACGTGGCTATTCGTCAGGATATGGATCTCTATACATGCTTGCGTCCTATTCGATATTTTAAAGGCGTTCCAAGTCCAGTCAAAGAGCCATGGAAAACTGACATGGTTATTTTCCGTGAAAACTCAGAAGATATTTATGCGGGAATCGAATGGCAGGCAGATACTGCTGAAGCAAAAAAAGTAATCCAGTTTTTGCAAAATGAAATGGGTGTTAAAAAAATTCGTTTTCCTGAGCATTGCGGTATTGGTATCAAGCCTGTATCAAAAGAAGGAACAACGCGCCTGGTTAAAGCGGCAATTCAATATGCAATTGATAACGATCGCCAAACGGTAACTTTGGTTCATAAAGGTAATATTATGAAATTTACCGAAGGATCGTTTAAGGATTGGGGATATCAGGTCGCTCGTGATTCGTTTGGTGCTAAAGAATATCAAGGCGGTCCTTGGATGGAGTTTACAAATCCTAGAACAGGCAAACAAATCATTATCAATGATGTTATTGCAGATGCATTTTTGCAACAAATTTTACTTCGACCAGAAGACTACAGCGTTATCGCTACTCTAAACCTGAACGGTGATTACATTTCTGATGCTTTGGCTGCACAGGTTGGTGGTATTGGTATTGCTCCAGGTGCAAACATGAGTGATGATGTTGCCGTATTTGAAGCGACTCATGGTACAGCACCAAAATATGCTGGTCAGAACAAAGTAAATCCTGGTTCTATTATTCTTTCTGCTGAAATGATGTTACGACACATGGGGTGGACTGAAGCTGCTGACTTAATCATTAAAGGTATGGAAGGTGCGATTGAGGCCAAAACCGTAACTTATGATTTTGAAAGAGGAATGACTGGTGCTACTTTAGTAAGTAGTTCTGGATTTGGCGATGCTGTAATCAAACATATGTAATGTGTGTCTCATTGGAAAATACTGTAATTTTACTTAAGATATATAAGTAGATGCTGGAAAACAACCGGATGATAAAGCAAATTATAATTCGGTTGTTTTTTTATCAATTGTAATACCAGCCAGACCGTTAAACCCACTACTCCTGTAATGTAAATTTGTTAGATTGGAATTAAATGCTTTTGCACACGAGGCTGTCGTTATTCAGGAATATTGTTCTCTACATTCCTGAACGCAAATTGTAACGAGAACTTTACAATTGTGTGAACTCATACTAATCAATATGTTATTGATTATTTCAACGGCTAAATATTTCATGAAAAATAACTAAATTTACTGGCCAAATGCGTGCAGGGAGTCTATAAAAATAGTATGAGGTTGTTAGTTATGAGCGGGCAAAATTTAGAGGAATTTGTTAGGTATGAGATAGCTGAGGCTGAGGTTAGCACAGAGATTAAATTGCCTAGAAAATATAAAGTTGTATTGCTCAATGATGACTATACGCCAATGGATTTTGTGGTAGAAGTACTGAAGCATTTCTTTCACTTGAATGAGGAGATTGCAATTCAGGTGATGTTACAGGTTCATATACAAGGGAAGGGCGTGTGTGGGGTCTTTACAAGAGATATAGCAGAAACGAAAGTAGCTCTGGTAAATGAATACGCCAGAATGAATCAACATCCATTGCTATCTAGTATGGAACCCGAATGACTGGTGGTGGGCTGGAAAGGAGCAACGACAATGTTAAATAAAGAACTAGAATTCACCTTGAATCTAGCCTTCAAGGAAGCAAAAGAAAAGCGTCATGAATTTATGACAGTTGAACATTTGCTGTTGTCCTTACTTGATAATCCAGCAGCAGGTAATGTGTTGCAAGCTTGTGACGCTAATATCGATTCTTTACGCCGAGACCTGATAGAGTTCATTGATGAAACGACACCAAGAATTCCTGACGATGAGTTAGATAGAGAAACACAGCCTACTTTAGGCTTCCAGCGTGTATTACAACGAGCTGTTTTTCATGTACAGTCTGCTGGAAAAACTGAAGTAACTGGTGCGAATGTGTTGGCTGCAATTTTTAGCGAACAGGAAAGTCAGGCGGTGTATTTCTTGCGTCGTGAAAATATTACTCGCCTTGATGTCATCAATTACATCTCTCATGGTGTGTCAAAATATCAAAATAATGACATGCAAGAGAATATGAATGCATCTATGGATGAAGACATGATGTCTCCCGAAGGTAATGAGTCACCTCTGGACAGTTATTGCATGAATCTTAATCGACGTGCAAAACAGGGTAAAATTGATCCTTTGATTGGCAGACATGAAGAAATTCAACGAACCATTCAGGTTTTATGTCGCCGTCGAAAAAATAACCCTTTGTTGGTAGGCGAAGCTGGCGTAGGCAAAACTGCAATTGCCGAAGGTTTGGCACGACGAATTGTCGATGGCGAAATTCCAGATGCAATCCGTGGATGTGTTGTGTATTCACTGGATTTGGGTGCTTTATTGGCGGGAACCAAGTATCGTGGTGATTTCGAGAAACGCCTAAAAGCAGTTCTGAAACAGCTGGGACAACAAGAAGGTGCTGTTCTCTTTATCGACGAAATTCATACCATTATTGGAGCTGGCGCTGCTTCTGGCGGTGTTATGGACGCCTCTAATCTCATAAAGCCTCTATTGGCTAATGGTGAATTAAAATGTATTGGCTCTACGACTTATCAGGAATATCGCGGTATTTTTGAAAAAGACAGAGCGTTGGCAAGACGTTTCCAGAAAATAGATATTTCAGAGCCGACTATTGATGAAACTTTTGAAATTCTTAAAGGTCTGAAGGGACGCCTGGAAGAGCATCATGGGGTAAAATTCTCAATACCTTCGTTGAAAGCAGCTGCAGAATTATCTGCTAAATACATCAATGATCGTTTCTTACCAGATAAGGCGATTGATGTGGTTGATGAAGCAGGAGCTTATCAAAATCTATTAACTGCGAATAAACGTAGAAAAATTATCAGTGTTACTGAAATAGAAAGTGTCGTTGCTAAGATTGCTCGGATACCCATCAAGAAAGTATCCGCTCGCGACAAAGACACCCTTCGTAATTTGGAACGTGATCTCAAATTGTTAGTATATGGACAAGATCAGGCTATTACTGCTTTGTCTTCTGCAATTAAATTAGGTCGGTCTGGATTAAGAGAGCCACAAAAACCAGTGGGTTGTTTCTTGTTTGCAGGTCCCACCGGGGTTGGTAAAACAGAAGTAACCAGACAATTGGCTAATGTTCTTGGCATTGAACTCTTACGATTTGATATGTCTGAATATATGGAAAAGCATACTGTTTCAAGACTTATAGGTGCCCCTCCCGGATATGTTGGCTATGATCAAGGCGGGTTATTAACCGAAGCCGTGACTAAAAATCCGCACGCAGTGTTGTTGTTGGATGAAATTGAAAAAGCCCATCCAGATGTCTTCAATTTATTATTGCAGATTATGGATCATGGTACTTTGACTGACACCAACGGTCGCCAGGCTGATTTCAGACATATTATTCTTGTGATGACCAGTAATGCCGGAGCAAGCGAAATTGTCCGTAATTCAATAGGCTTCTCAAGACAGGATAATAGTCACGATGGGTTGGAAGTCATTAAGAAACAATTCACTCCTGAGTTTAGAAACAGATTGGATGCCATCATCAATTTTGCTCCACTAGATTCTCAAACGATTGGTTTGGTTGTTGATAAATTTATTATGGAGCTGGATGAACAACTGAGTCATAAAGGGGTCTCATTTATCGTTGATAAATCTGCTCGTGAGTGGCTGATCGAACATGGCTATGATAAGGCAATGGGTGCACGTCCTATGGCGCGTTTGATTCAGGAAAATGTGAAAAAACCGCTTGCTGATGAATTGTTGTTCGGTAAATTGATGCACGGAGGACATGTCATTCTCAAAGTGAAAGATGGCAAGTTACATTTTGACAGTCATGATCACCGTGAAGGCGTGGTGTAACAACATCTCGATAAGTCGCGGTAATTCGGAATACAATTTTTAACTGATGGTACCGAATTACCGTGGCTTGACCAGTATCCAGGAATCTTGTTTTGAGTCTGGATGCTTAGGGCAGCCAAGGTGAATTCGGAATAGAAACAATTTCTCTTGTCATTGCTGTGTGACATCACATACTAATAACCGATTGATTATTAAAATAATAACCGCTCAGGCTGTCAGCAAAGGTATCTGGCAGCTTAATACAGTTACAATCCTGCCTAATTCTATATATAATATTCCTTTTTCTGATGATTCAATTATTCATGCTAACCGTAATAATAATAACTAAAAATGAAGAGTCAAACATCCGAAGATGTCTGGAGTCGGTGAGTTTTGCAGACGAAATCATAGTAGTTGATTCAGGTAGCACTGATAACACTTTGGCGATTGCACAAGAATATACTGAAAATATACATCAAACTGACTGGCAGGGGTACGGTATTCAAAAACAAAGAGCGCTCTTGCAAGCAAAGGGTGATTGGGTTTTTAATCTTGATGCTGATGAATCCGTTAGTGACCAGTTACGTGAAGAAATCTTAAAACGGATTTCTGACGGATCTGCGGATGCGTTCAGAATTCCTATACAAATGTTCTTTTACAATAAATTATTAAAGTATTCTGCCTCTCCTAAGCGGCATATTCGTTTGTTTAAACGAGCTAATGCTAATTACAGTAATGACATTATTCATGAAAAAATCCTTGTATCTCCCAGTTCAAGAATAGGTAAATTAAAAAATGCGATAAAGCATCATTCTTATCAAGACATTAATCATGTATTGTATAAGCTTAATAAATATTCGTCATATAGCGCTAAAATTCGTATTGAATCGAATAAACCAATTGGGTTTATTCAAATTTTGTTAAGTACAAGCTGGATGTTTGGTCGTTGTTTTATATTGCAGCGTGGCTTTCTGGATGGAAAACTTGGCTTTTTATTCGCAGTCTTTAGTGCACAAGGGACTTTTTATCGTGGGATCAAACAAATATACAAAGATCGCAATATTGATGAATTACCCAGTTTAACTACCAAAGAGGATGAATTGTGAGATTGATTGAGGGTAAAGGAATATTATTGACTCCAATTCTATTCGTTTTATTTATGTTTTTTATTCCCATAAGTCCTAGCATAAAATCAATTTTTTTCGCATGCAGTGTTGGGACCATATTGCTGACTCCTCATTATAGCCAATACATCCCCTATGCATTTAGCTCCTTGTGGGGGCGTGCTGCTTTAAGCTTATTGGCTTTTATACTAATCGCCTGTCTCTGGAGTCCTGCTCCTTTTTTAATGCAATTAAAAGTGCTTGGCAAATATGCAAAGTTAATTTATCTCCCTGTGATTGCTGTTGGTTTTATCAATCCTTGGGTGCGCAATTTGACCATTAAAAGTTATCTTGCTGCTATGCTCGTTACCTGTATTATTTCTATACTCAAAGCAAGCAATGTTCTTGAATCCGGAGATCCGGGAGAAGTTTTTTACAATCACATTATAACTGGTTTTATGATGGCTTTTGCTGCATATTTATCTGGATTATATGCTGTTCAGTATAAAGGTTGGCGGCGAATACTGTACGGCAGCTTGGTTTTATTAATGAGCTATCAGGTATTATTTATTAATACAGGAAGAACGGGTTATGTGGTTTATTTAATTTTAATGGCATTTCTCATTATGCAAAAACTAACCCGCAAAAAGGCACTCATCGGCATACTGGTATTCAGTAGCGCCATTGCCGTTGTTTACAATGAAAGTCCAACGATGTATACCAGAGTTCATGATTTGATGACTGATCTTCAGGCTTTAAAAGAAAACAATCAAAATACTTCTCTAGGTTTTAGAATTCAATTTCATAATTATGCCCGATCTTTATGGGAAACACATCCTATTATTGGAATTGGCACCGGGGCATTCAAGTACAGTTTTGCATTGGATGCTCCTGTACCTGGTTGGGGGACTGAATTAACTGATCCTCATAGTCAATATTGGATGACTCTTTCAGAGCAGGGATTATTAGGTTTTGTTCTATTGCTTGTGTTTTTGGCAAGCTTGCTGATTACCTCTTTTCAATTAACAGAAACAAAACCCATTCTTCTGGGTATATTAATCTCTTTTTGTATCGGTTCTTTTTCCGATACTATTTTGTGCTATTCAGCTGTCGGTTACTTATTGGTCGTGATGAGTGCTTTATGTTTTGGCGAGCTCCTCGAGAAGCGAATCATCAAACAGGAATTTGAAACTCAGCTACCTGTTGTGGGTGATACTCCGGTAGATGCTGTCAGCATCTGAGAAGCTAGGCCACTGGTGATAGAAATGATGGACAGGACCATTTCCTAGACCAACAGATTGATCTTTAGATGCTTGAATCGCATTGGTAAGATAGGCTTTTGCAATAGTGCAGGCTTGCTTTAGCTCTATGTTTTGTGCAAGGCAGGCAGCAATTGCCGCAGATAAGGTACATCCGGTTCCGTGCGTGTTTTTAGAATCAATTCTGCTGTTTTTATACCAGGTGCTGCTGCCGTCTTTTCCATAGAGTAAATCATTCGACTCACTAGATTGTAGATGGCCGCCTTTCAATAAGACAAATTCTGGACCGAAACCAAGAAGTTTTTCCGCAACAGATATCATTTCTTTTTCTGATTGGGCATTAATACCGGTAAATGTGTATGCTTCTGGTATATTGGGAGTAATTATTGTTGCGAGAGGCATGAGCTTATTGATTAATGTTTCAATCGCCTCTGGTAATAATAAGGAGTCTCCACTTTTAGCAAGAGTCACTGGATCGAGTACTAGTGGAATATTAATTGCTCTTTTTTTAAGAAAGCCTGCAACTAATTCGATAATATCACTGTTAAACAGCATACCAATTTTAATACTGTCAGGTGTTATATCATCAAAGAGAACATTGAGTTGATCTTCTATCGCCTGAAGAGGAATCTCATAGCATGATCTGACTCCTTGAGTATTTTGAATTGGAAGGGCAGTGAGAACCGTCATTCCATAACAGCCTAAAGCTGAAAATGTTTTAAGATCAGCCTGGATGCCTGCACCACCAGAACCATCAAAGCCTGCTATTGATAACGCTTTATATTGCATTTATACATTCACTCTTAAGTTATTATTACAGGCTTCGGTAAAGTAGCTCCAGTCTGGTTGATATAAAGTATCAATAAAAGCCTGTCTGAATGAGCCAGGTGCCTGGTTTTGCTGATGAGTCAATTGACCACAAAGACCGAAATAAGCTGTTGCTGCACAACTTGCTGCAAAATGATTTGAATTTACGGCTACAAAAGCACTGAGAACAGCGGTTAGTGTACATCCCATTCCTGTAATCAATGGCATTAAAGATGAACCAAAGGGCAGTGTCTGTTTTTGTAGGCCATCGGTTACAAAGTCTTTTGGTCCGCTGATAACTACTGTTTTATTATGCTCCTGTGCCAAAGAGAGCGCTGTGTCAATAGCGCTTTCTACTTGATGCGTTGTTTCTACACCTTTAGTCAAGCTATTTAAATCAGAAAGAGAAATAATTTCACTGGCATTTCCTCTTATTATATTGGCTAAGCTCAGTAGTTTTTTTGATGATAATGTTCTTAAGGCACTTGCTCCTGAGCCCACGGGATCAAGAATAACTGGCTTATTAAGTGAATTAGCAATTTGTGCTGCATAAACCGCTCTCTCCATAAATGCATCATTTAATGTGCCAATATTAATGTACACCGCCTGGCTTATCGTGACTAACTCTTCTAGCTCGGTCATTGATTCTGACATCAGTGGAGCAGCACCAAGCGCCAGAAGGCTGTTTGCCATCAAGTCCATAGTCACATAATTGGTAAGACATAATATCAACGGTTTGTTTTGCTTTATTTGTGCGAATGAGGATTTAATCTGCTCTATCATCATCTACTAACTCCTGTATCAAGGATTTGACGCAGTTTTAAGGCCATTTTAGATGGGTTCTCCGCCTGATGAAGTGCTCCGATTACTGCAACTCCTCTTGCTCCAGCCTGAAGTATTTGCGATAGATTTGTTTCATCAATTCCTCCAATGCCGACAACCGGATGATTTGATTTTTGGCAAAGTTTTGTAAGACCATCAAGACCCCAGATGGTTTTTAAGTTGTTCTTATGTTGGCTTGGAAACACGGCACTGGCCGCAACATAGCTTAATTCTGATTGGTTGGCTTGAACCAAATCATGTTCTGATTCGATTGATAAACCAATAAATTTGCCAGCACCAAGCAACTCTCTGGCTTTTGTCGGCGCTGTGTCCGTTTGACCTAAATGGACACCTTCTGCATTAACTTGCTGCGCCAGGGCAGTATCATCATTGATTAGAAGAGGGATGTTAAATGGGCTTAATATCTGTTTCAGATGTTGGGCAAATTCCAGTTTGAATGCGGCATCCCCATTTTTTTCTCTTAATTGAACGCTGGTCACTCCTGATGAAATACATTCTTTTATAAAATTCAGATATTGAGATAAAGGAATATTCTGGCGATGGGTTACTAAAATTAATTTATAAAAATCTGTGTTCATAACATCTCGTTTGGTTTTTACATCTAGGCATTGACAGCATGCATCTCGTAAATGTTCGTTAGGCCAGAGGCTAGGCCATAACGTTAAAAAAAGTACGTCATCCTGAGCATAGCGAAGGATCTCCTGAATCTCGGGAGATCTTTCATCTCTAGCTCTTCAGGATGACAACCAAAATCCTTAACTTAATGGCAGTGTCCATGGGGACTGAGCCACTTTCTCTCGCTATGAACTAAGTGAAAGCTCTCAATTTAATAGTAATCAAGAGCATCGCTGGATGGTCAAATTATAACTGTATTAGAATAAATTTCTATGGCTGACGTTGAAATTACCAGGTCGCGATTGATTGCTGTGGGTTTTGTAGTGTGCATTCTTCAGAAATTGAGCCATCATTACATACAACCAAGCCACTAAGCGTGTAATCTGGAGACACTCCTCCATTCCAGAGGCAGCATCCTTTCAGGAGTTGTAAGTCCATCACCGCATGGCGATCACAATAGCAGGTTGAATAAAAACCATTATTGCATACCAGACGACCTGCAGATGAATCACAATAATTAACTCCACCCATTTGATTGCAGCAGACATTGCTATTACCATTTGCAAAAACTGGAGAGATAACCAT
>NZ_CALMPD010000154.1 GCF_937871865.1 uncultured Legionella sp. | reverse complement strand
TTTTCAATTAATTAATCAGCCGCAGCAGCAACCTCACTGGTTTTATTGTTTGTGGGGATAAAGTGCAATTTTTGCCATCGTTGTGAACGACTGGTTCTGTCTTTTACTTCCCCAGCTAATTGCCCACAAGCTGCATCAATATCATCACCTCGAGTTTTTCGTGTAATGGTGTTGATTCCGCTTTTTATTAATCGATCTCGAAATGCATCAATAGCTTCTTGAGAAGAGCGCTCGTATTGAGCCATAGGAAAAGGATTAAATGGAATTAAATTTACTTTTGAAGGAATGTCTTTTAGTAACTTAATCAATTGTGCTGCATGTTCAGGTTGATCATTAACGCCTTTAAGCATCACATATTCAAAAGTAACAACTCTTCTTGGTTCGTTCTTAAAATAGCTTTTACACAAAGCCATTAATTGTGCCAATGGATATTTTTTATTAATAGGCACCAATTCATTACGTAATTCATCATTAGGAGCATGAAGGGATACTGCCAGAGCAACCGGACTCACCTCTCTTAGGCGCTCCAGATCAGGCAATACTCCAGAGGTACTTAGAGTAACTCGTCTCTTGGATAATCCATAAGCAAAATCATCCATCATAAGATCCATCGCTGCGACGACATTATCAAAATTGAGCAAGGGCTCTCCCATACCCATCATTACCACATTGGTAATACGATGATCATGTTCCCCTTTTGCAAGAGATAACTCTCTGGCAGCCAGCCAAACCTGACCTATAATTTCTGCCGTTGTAAGATTACGATTAAACCCCTGTTTTGCAGTAGAACAAAAAGAGCAGTTTAAGGCGCAACCTACTTGCGATGACACACAAAGCGTCCCTCGATTGGATTCGGGAATAAATACTGTTTCAATACAATTTCCGCAATCAAGTTTCAATAGCCACTTATGAGTCCCATCATTTGATTTTTGACAGGTTACTATTTCAGGCAGGCTAATATGAGAAAGGCGGGAAAGCTTTTCTATTAACGCTTTCCCTATATTGGTCATTTTAGTAAAGTCAGATAAGCCGGTCTGATGAATCCATTGAATCAATTGTTGTGCACGAAAAGGTTTCTCACCCCATTGAGTCAGAAGCTCTCGCATTTGTTGATAGTTATAATTCAATAAATTAACTTTTTGATCGGTCATAATGACTCCAATAAAATCTTATCTGTCACAAACTTCATGAGGTTCGAAGAAAAATGCTACTTCACGAGCTGCATTCTCAAGGCTGTCTGAACCATGAACAGCGTTTGCATCAATACTATCAGCAAAATCAGCGCGTATAGTACCAGCTGCTGCTTCTTTAGGATTAGTAGCACCCATTAAATCACGGTTTTTAGCTACAGCATCGTCGCCTTTGAGCGCTTGAACCATAACTGGACCAGAAATCATGAATTCAACAAGGTCATTGAAGAAAGGACGAGCTTTATGAATTTCATAAAACGCTTCAGCTTGAGTTCTAGATAATTGCATCATTTTAGCAGCAATTATGTTTAAACCAGCGTTTTCAAAACGGCTATAAATTTGACCAATTACTGATTTAGCTACAGCATCAGGTTTAATAATAGACAGTGTTATTTCGTTCGCCATCATGCACTCCAAAGGGTTTAAGTTTAAAGCGCATTATTATACATGAAGATATAGGCTTCTGGCTAATATAAATTCACTCTGAAGACTAACGGTTATCAATAAGCGTTAATTTAATTATCACCTATAGTATTATCAAAATATAAAGACTCTCTATTTATTGCATCTTGTTCAGGATTTATTTTGTAATCAGGTAGTAATGAAATTAATTCATTTATACGCAGAATAGCATCGTAGAACTGAGTGCGGTAAGACTTTGCTACCTCACCAAGCTCTTTATTTTTTTTCATAAAAACGCCAAATTCCGATTCAAAATTGAGTAATATTTCCAGAATTGCAGCTAAATGACCCAGTAGTTTATTTTTTAAATCGTCAGTCAATTTAATGTTTACCACTTTATTAAATTCATCTATAAAAAGATGCTCATTACCCAAGCTCGCTGCATGTACATAATCACAGTGAATAAGAGCGTTATTAATTCCGCTTCGAATGACACTTTTACTGACATCAAACCCTGCCTCTCTAATTGTTGCATTGATAGGCCCTATCAATGCTTCAAAATTTTTCTTCCAAAGCTCTGCAGTTTTAATTAAGCTGATTTGACTACTGGCTATAAGCTCATTTTGATCCAGTTGTAACTGATGATAATCCTCGCCGAGCGTGACCAGTTTTTGCCTCTCCATCTCCATTGATTCGCGGGTTAGTGCCCCAGGAGAATCCTCACTTTTACTGCTTTCTCCCGACAGAAGGTAATCAATAAATAATTTCTGAGCATAAATGTGATAGTCACCCGCTTGTTGCAGAACAATCCCATTTAACACATTTTTTAACGGAATTTTTAAGAGAAGATGATAAAAACTAAACGAGCTTTTAACAGCACTTATTAATTCAGTTTGCGGCAAAGCAATGTGATATTTTCCCAATATCCGCTCAGCAGTTATCAATCCATAAGTTGAAAACCATTTACTTAGTTGCTCGTCTTCTACTAGCTCGTCCATAATTCATCCAATTTAAATTAATCAGCGTCTGTGATATAAGACTCATCATTTGAAATTATAGTGTATTTCACAGATGGTAAAACGATTAGATACAGATTTACAAATATTAAATGCATTCTTAAAAATAAAAACGCCTGAAGAATGGTTACATCATGCAGCAAATAACATTCCGTTGTTATTACTCGATCATGCTCATTGTGAGCGTAAAGCCGCTGCTACTGCGATTAATTTTATTAGTAAATATCCTGAGCGATGCGAACTGGTGCACATTATGTCGCCATTAGCTAGAGAAGAGCTTCTGCATTTTGAGAAAGTAATAGCCATAATGAAACAAAGAAATATTTCATATGCCCCATTGCAACCGTCTGAATATGCAACGAATCTGCATAAACACATTACCAAACGAGATGGCGTTGATAGATTATGTGATCAATTAATCATTGGGGCGATCATCGAGGCCCGCTCGTGTGAGCGCTTTAACTCCATCATTCCTTATTTAGAGGATCAGGAGTTGGCTAAATTTTATAGTACCCTCATCAAATCAGAAGCACGGCATTTTCAAGACTATTTAAGCCTGGTAGCGCTATATGGCGGCTCAATGGAGCAAAGAATTGAGCGATTTCTAACCATCGAAAACGAATTTATATTAAGTGCTGATACAGTATTCCGCTTTCATAGTGGTATACCTGCGTTACCAGAATAATAGGATTTGTCCCTTATCTTGAGCATCTTGAAGGATCTCCGATCCTTCGCTACGCTCTGGATGACGTATTGAGAGAATTTTGTCCGTTATCCGAAGAAACTAGCAACGAAAGAGCTCTCGTGTACAGGAGCGCTTTCACTATACCAGAATGACGTATTTATCTTAACTTAATGACAATGGGGTTAGAACCAGGTCAACCCCATTCTTATAGCAGCGGACTACTTCTATGGTCCACGAGGACTCGTTTGCAGGCTTACATGATCGTTCAGAAAAGTTCCTAATCCATGATAAGGATCATGTTTTAGATCATCAAAAGTCTTTTTATCTAAAGCCTTACCGTGAGCATCTACAAATGTTTTAGGGTCAGCAGGAGTTGGATTGTAGCCATTTTCGCTAAGCCAAATATGCACTCCTTTTTGAAATATCTGATCCAAAAGACCCGTATCTTTCACATTATCAGAACGTGTCAGAGGCTCAAAGTGTAATTTATTGTCGTCAGTAAAGGTAACTTCATGACGTAATTCGGGTAAGGTAATTTCAGGATCATCTGAACCCAAAACCAAATTAGCGACTTTATTCGATAAAGGTTCAAGAACATAATCATAAGCGGGAAGAAGTGCGTAATCTGTTATGCCGTTTTCTATTCGAGCAAGAACTTCCTCATTCATTGAATGATGCAGTGCCTTACACATCATAGAATTAGTTTTCCATAGCCTCATCATTGCAGAACGAAAGTCATTATAAGCATGGACATCCGCATTCAAAACTTCTTCAACGTCTTTTCGTGCAATCACCCAAAGTGGAACTTGCTGATTTCCTTGCTCCACCATGCCTTCTTTAGCCAATGCATCCGCAGCAGCGGCACGAGAATTTGCACGCGTAGCCTCTTTTATCTTATAGTCTTCTATCGCTTTATCCTGTAGCTGCTTATTTTTAAGTTGCTCACGAAGTTTAAATACCTCGTTACGCCAATCGACTAAGTTTTCCTGCTTTTCTTTATCTGTATCTGACATTCTTACGCTCCTCAATAACATCACGAATGAGTAAAATAAAAACCCTTTGTATTATCATAACACAATAGTTTAGGCCTGTCATCCCAATCACTAAGCACAAAGCGTGTTAATTTATGAATTCCAGTATCGTATTCTGTAATACCTGGTTTATGCGTATGTCCATGAATCAGAGTGGACACTTTGAATTTGGACATATGAGCAATAACAGTTTCTTTAACTACATCCATTTCGTCCATGGGTTTATTGTGTTTCTTGGAACTCATAGTTCTGACTTTATTTACGAGCTTATTACGAAATGATAACGAGCAACTCAAAAAAAGTGTAGTGAACAGTCGGTTTCGGGTTAAAATCCTGAGCCGTTGATGACCACGATCTTTAGTACAATAGCGATCACCATGGACTAATAGAATTTGCTCACCGCCTAATTCAATAAGAGCAGGCTCTTGCAATACAGTCCAGCCAGCAAGCTGTGCGTACTTTTTCCCCAACAAAAAATCACGATTACCGTGCATAAAATAAATAGAGATATTATTCTCAGTTAACTCATAAAGTTGTGCTGCTATTGCCCTGCTCCATTCATCAACCGAATCGTCACCCGCCCAGGCATGAAAAAAATCCCCAAGAATGTATATTGTTTTAACTGAATTTCGTGCCCAATTTACAAACTCATTGAAACGTTCCTGAATCTCCTTATCATCAGGATGCAAATGCAGATCTGAAATAAAAACTGCATCTATCATAAAGGCTCGATAACAATATGCTCATCAGACAGATAGATCTGACATGGACCATTAATGGGTTCAATTGCATCACTGAGCCGGTAAAAACCTGCAATGGACACTAATTCGGCATCCAAAGACTGGCAGTAAATACGTGCATTCAAATCACCCGAAATCCCGGCCAACGCCCGACCACGAAGAGCCCCATAAACGTGAATATTTCCATCAGACAATAATTCTGCACCATGACTCACCGACGAGTTCACTATCAAATCAGCCCCTTTCGCAACAACCTGCTGGCCAGAGCGAACAGGTGAAGTCAATAATTTAGTTTTCGTTGGTTCAACAGCAACAGGCTCAATTGATTGTTCAGCTATTGGCTTATCTTGTGATGTTGAGGCATTCAAAACGGCCAATCCATTACAATGCGCCAGCGTTTCGTGAAATGCACTGCCTCCCTGAATTGCAACAGGAATCATTCCATGATCGCGAGCAATCTGGAATAATAATTGCAAATCAAATTCAAGCTCACTCACTGCAGTCAGATCAAAAACAACAGGAGTTTTTTCAAATAATTTGGGGGCTTTTGCTACAGTTTCAGTAAATTGCTGAGAAAAAATATCTTTATCTGTATTTAATACATGCAGCACAGTAAAGGTATAGAGTCGCCCTTTTAATTTAAACCCTTGAGTTTTAGTTATATTTTCACCCATATATATGATATCCATAAATGATATTTTTGTTTATACTAGCATGTGGGAACCAATAACAGAAGGATAACAAAGTGGATAAACGATGGTTTGAACAATATCAAAATGGCGTGCCACATGAAATTGACCCCAGTCAATATTTATCCATAGTGTCGTTGTTTAAAGAATCATGTAGTCAATACGCTCATAATGTAGCGTACTCTAACTTGGGATGTGAGCTTACTTATAGTGAGTTAGATCACTTGAGTCGAGATTTAGGGGCTTATTTTCAACAACTGGGTTTAAAAAAGGGAGCGCGTATCGCTATTATGATGCCCAACCTTCTTCAATATCCAGTCACATTATTTGCGATTATGCGTGCCGGATACGTTGTGGTTAACACGAACCCTCTTTACACGCCTGATGAGGTAATCCATCAGATGAATGATTCAGGTGCTGAAGTAATAGTAGTACTTGCCAATTTTGCAAAAACCGTTGAGAAGGCGTTACCAGAATTAACCTCTGTAAAACACGTCATTGTCACGCAAGTTGGAGATCTGTTCCCCAGAATAAAAAGATTTATTGTTAATTTTGTAGTGAAGCACATAAAAAAAATGGTCCCTGCATTCAAAATTCCCCATGCAGTAGCGTATAACTATGCATTACTGGAAGGAAAACAAGCCACATTACACCATGTAGAGCTAAATCATGAGGATATAGCATTTCTGCAATACACCGGTGGCACAACCGGAATAGCAAAAGGAGCCATACTAACCCATGGAAATATGGTTGCCAATTTATTACAGGCGTATTCCTGGCTATCACCAATAAGCATTTCAGACAAGGACATCATTGTTACAGCATTACCGCTCTACCATATTTTTTCGCTAACAGCTAATTGCCTTACCTTCATGAAATTTGGCGCCAAAAATATATTAATAACCAATCCAAGAGATCTGGATCACTTTATTGATGAAATTAAAAATTCTGGTTTCACAGCAATTACTGGCGTGAATACCTTGTTTAATGCATTACTAAATCATCCTAAATTTAAAGAAATTGACTTTAGTAAAGTAAAACTGGCTCTATCTGGTGGTATGGCCCTGCAAAAGAGCGTGTCTCTGCGATGGGTGGAAATGACAAAAACCCGTGTACTTGAGGCTTATGGTTTGACTGAAACCAGCCCTGCTGCAACAATAAATCCTATGTCCATGGAAAGTTATAATGGCAGTATAGGCTTACCATTACCATCTACAGATATATCAATTCGTGATAACGATGACAAAGAGGTGGCCATAGGTTCAAGTGGCGAATTATGTATTAAAGGGCCCCAAGTCATGGCCGGATACTGGAATCGCCCGGATGAAACAGCCTTAGTATTTACCAAAGATGGATTTTTAAAAACAGGCGATATTGCACGAATGGATGAAGAAGGCTTTATCTATCTGGTAGACAGAAAGAAAGACATGATTGTAGTTTCTGGGTTTAATGTATATCCCAATGAAGTAGAGCAGGTAATAGGCCTGCACCCAGGAGTTCTTGAGGTTGGAGTAGTTGGAGTTGTAGATGCCGAATCAGGAGAACGGGTAAAAGCATGTATAGTCAAAAGAGACCCTGATTTAACTGTTGAGCAAATAATAGCGCATTGCAGAGAACATTTAACCGCTTACAAAATTCCCAAAATCGTCGAATTCTATGATGAACTTCCTAAAACCAATGTAGGAAAAATTCTTCGCAGAGCTCTAAAAGAACCAGCGGTGGAAATGCAAGCCTCATAGAGTACATAAGAAACGCAGCTTGACTCTTTCGGGGTATGTTATACCCCGTTTTTTTCTCAATTTGTTTGAATCCAGTCAAAATACTTAGAATACAGATTTAGGAAAGTACCATCATCATTCATTTGCAAAAGAATTGTATTTATTCGGTTAATTAAATCACTTTTGCTCTTGTTACTCATAATCGCATATCCACTTCCGATAGGTTTCTTCTTTCCAATCAGTTTATAGATACCAGGGTTTGTCGCAATCCAGTATTTTGCGGCTTCATAGTCCAATAAAAAAGCGTCAATTTCATTATTCTGCAGGCCGATGAACATGTCATTAATCATTGCATAATAAATAACTTTATTTTGTCTATTATCAGATAAAACTTGTTTTCCATAAGGCGTCCCCATCCTCACGCCTATTCTTTTTCCTGACAAATCATCAGTATTATTAATTGAAGACTTGGTAGACGTAATGTACTGAGAATAACTTTCCAAGTAGGGAATGCTAAATAAAAAATCTTTTTCCCTTTTCTCTGTTCTGATAATCGATGCGATTACCAAATCTACTTCATTATTATTAACCGCGTTAAACAGCTCATGAAATAAATAGGCTTTATAAGTACATTTTACATTCATTCGCTTACAAATGGTCTTAATTAAATCAACATCGTAACCATAATAATCATTCTCATGGCTAGTCCAGGTTTCAAATGGTGGATTAAATTTAGAAGAGCCAATAATTAATGCTTGAGAGTAACATGATAAAGAGAATAAAAAAGACAAAGTAAATACTAATAATTTCATGAAGTTAACCAGTCCCTCTGTTAATAATCGATACCCTAATCATGGTATAAAATTCGTGTTTTGTACAATGTTATATACAGAATTATTCAATTATTAACTGCTTCATAATTCGAGCAGTAGCCCCCCAAATATAGTCGTTCTTTGGAATGAATTCCCAAGTAATAAATTGAAATCCAGATCTCTCAATCCTGATTTTCCGATAATTTTTCCGTTGATGTACTTGTTCCATAGGAACAACAACAAGAGAGGTGACTTCATAAGTATTTAACACATAGGGATTAATCGATTCTATTGTACCTAGCCAAGGGTGGATAATTACCCCAGCTAATGTAGGTTCAGGAGTAAGTTCTTTAATCAACGTCACTCGATCACGAGACACACCCAGCTCCTCATTAAGTTCCCGAAGAGCTGTATCATAATAGTTATTATCATGCTCTTCCCAAAGCCCGCCAGGAAAACTGATTTCGCCAGGATGACTTCTCAAGTGTTCGCTTCTCTTGGTAAGAATTAGTGAGTCAGTATTAAGCTCATGTAAAACAATTACCGCTGAATGAATAAGCTCATCCTTTGTTATTTTATTTAAGTCCATTAATTATCGCTGCTATTTTCGTATAACATTCACGATATTCATCTTCCCATTGTGAGTCAATAACTATTCCCCCTCCCGCTGCCAGATATAAAATATTTTGTCTGGCTGTAATTGTCCGAATTGCAATGTTCGTATCGAAACGCCCGTGTCTTGAAAAATAGCCGATGCTGCCACAATAGACTCCTCGCCCGTAGGACTCTTGCTCCCGTATAATGTTCATAGCTTCCCGTTTAGGAGCACCGGTAATAGAGCCACCAGGAAAACATGAAAGAAATGCATCAAAGGGATTTATTTGCTCTATGCGCACCCCATGAATATCGCTCACCAAATGATGAACCGAATTAAAGCTTTGCAGTGCGCATAGGTTTGATACTGTAACAGAACCAGGAACTGCAATTTTGCCAAAATCATTGCGCATTAAATCAACTATCATAATATTTTCTGCGCGATTTTTAGGGCAGGATAACAATTGGGCTTTCAACTGTTCGTCGACGTCAAAATCAGAAGAACGGCCAACTGTTCCTTTTATTGGCGAGGTTAATAACGTTCGCTCATCATGCAACAGAAAACGTTCGGGAGAAAAACTGAGGATATCCATGTTATCGGATGTCATAAATGCTGAAAAGGGAACAGGATTGTAACGAGAGACCGCTCTGTATATTTGCCAGGGATCGCCTTGAAATTGAGCATGGAACGGTTGAGTGTAATTTACCTGATACGCTCGCCCCATCCTTAAAGAATCATAAATTGCTGCTAATGAATTTTTATAGTGTTCCTCTGTCATTAACGGATAAAAATCACTATTCACTGCAAAGGCTTCAGATTTTGGCGCTGAGGTATTCCACAAATCAATTATGTGCTGAATAAGGGTATGGGTTGAAGCGTGTTCATTAGCAGCAAATAAAGTTACTTTTCTTAACTGGTGATCCACAATAATCGCCCAATCATATAACCCCATATCGACCAATGGCATGCCAGCCAAACCAGGTTGTGGTGTTGAATATATATTGAATAACTGTGCGCCAAGATCATAGGAGATATATCCGATTGCCCCACCCTGAAAAGGAAATGCATACGGTGATGATTCCGTAGAAATAATCTGTCTTAGTTTATCAAAGTCCGATAAGTCCAGTGGTTTATTATTGTCGATGACCAGTCTGTCATAAGGACAGGCACTCAAAATGTCGTATCGCCCAAGTGAGTTATCTGTACTCTCCAGCAAAATAAAACCAGGCAAATGTACTAATTTTTGATATGAATCTTGCAAAAAAGGATGATAATTTAATTCCAATATCAATTCTTTAATCAAAATATCTCCTGTTAAAACAATTGTTTCCGAATAATATAGATACATTGTAACATCATTAATTCTTAAGGCCATGCTTGTAGCGTTTTCCCAATATCTATTGATATACGAGTGTTCAGAGAGCACTAACGTTAGACCTTGGCAACCTCTCTGGTATCCTGAATGTAAAATCAAATTAATATGCTGGTTTTTCAATGCATTTATGAGTATTCTATGGCAACACGTTGTGGACTAGGAGCCATGTAATGACAACAGTTGCTCAATTTGATATTACATTCACACAGTATTTGAATGAACAAGGTGAGTTGGTAGGAACAATTCCTCCATTTGCGGAACATACTTCCGTTTTAAAGGATCTATATAAAACAATGGTACTAACACGTACCTTTGACAAAAAAGCAATTGCTTTACAACGAACAGGAAAAATGGGTACTTATGCCCCAATTAACGGTCAGGAAGCAATTTCAACCGCAATTGGACATGCAATGAAACCTGAAGACGTTTTCGTCCCTTATTATCGTGATTATGCTGCTCAAATACAGCGTGGCGTAAAAATGTCTGAAATTCTGGCGTTCTGGGGTGGAGATGAACGAGGAAGTCAGTTTGCTAACAATGCCCAGGATTTACCTATCTGCGTACCGATTGCTTCTCAGTGCCTGCATGCAGCAGGTGTTGCGTTTGCATTTAAATACCGCAAAGAAAATCGTGTTGCGGTAGTTTGTATTGGTGAAGGAGGTACTTCAGAGGGGGATTTTTATGAGGCAATGAATGTTGCCGGAACCTGGAAATTACCTATAGTCTTTGTTGTTAATAATAACCAATGGGCTATTTCAGTTCCACGAGATAAACAGACTGGTACTCAAACGATTGCACAAAAGGCGATAGCAGCAGGATTTAAAGGTTTGCAAATTGATGGTAATGATGTATTGGCAACAAGACAAGTCATTGGTGATGCGATTGAAAATGCACGCAATGGCGAAGGCCCTACGTTGATCGAGGCGATAACCTATCGCTTATGCGATCACACAACAGCTGATGATGCCACTAGATATCAGCCATCAACAGAAGTAGAACATGCCAAACCAAAAGAGCCTATTTCACGCTTTAAACACTATCTGATGCAACAAAAATTGTGGTCATCAGACGATGAAGAGAAATTGGTTATGGAGTGTTCCGAAAAAGTGGAGCAAGCAGTAGAAGATTATTTAAATGCAACTCCTCAGCCTGTAAGTAGTATATTTGATTATCATTATGCTGAATTACCAGAATATCTTGTAGAACAACGAGCAATAGCCATGGAGGAAGCATCTCATGCCTGATATTACTTTAATTGAAGCGGTAACCCAGGCTCTTGCTTATGAGTTGGCCAATGATGAAAACGTAGTAGTCTTTGGTGAAGACGTTGGATTAAACGGCGGAGTATTCCGTGCCACAGCAGGTTTACAAGAACGCTTTGGTGAAGAGCGAGTATTTGATACTCCGCTTGCAGAATCAATGATTGCAGGTCTTGCCATAGGTATGTCGCTTCAAGGCTTAAAACCAGTAGCCGAGTTCCAGTTTATGGGATTTATTTATCCAGCCATGAATCAGATTATTTCTCACGCAGCCAGGATGAGAAATAGAACTCGCGGAAGATTGAATTGTCCCTTAGTATTTCGTGCCCCCTTCGGTGGTGGTATCAGAGCTCCTGAGCATCATTCAGAAAGCACCGAGGCATTATTTGCACATATCCCTGGATTACAGGTAGTGATACCTTCTTCACCTAAACGTGCTTATGGTTTATTACTTGCCGCAATGCGAAATCCTGATCCTGTCATATTTTTGGAACCAAAACGTATTTATCGTCTGGTTAAGCAACCAGTTCCCGATGATGGGCAGGCTTTGCCAATAGGAAAATGTTTTACCCTGCAACAAGGTGATGACTTGACTCTGGTAAGCTGGGGAGCAAGCATGCATGAAACATTACAAGCCGCAAAACAACTTGGTGATGAAGGCATCTCTTGTGACGTCATTGATGTAGCGACCATTAAACCTCTGGATATTGAAACCATATTAAATTCAGTAGAAAAGACGGGCCGATGCGTCATTGTTCATGAGGGCGCAAGAACTTGTGGTGTTGGCGCTGAAATTTCAGCACAGATCATGGAGAATTGCATGCATGATCTGCTTGCCCCAGTTCAACGTGTTACTGGCTATGATACGGTTATGCCTTATTTTCAGCTTGAAAAACAGTATATACCGAGTGTATCACGTATTAAAAACAGTGTTATGAGCATAATGGAGTAATGATGAATATTTTTAATCTACCTGATTTAGGTGAAGGATTGCCTGATGCTGAAATTCATGAGTGGTTTGTAAAGGAAGGTGATGTTGTAAAAGCTGATCAACCGTTAGTTTCTATGGAAACTGCCAAAGCAGTGGTTGATGTCCCCTGTCCGCAAAGTGGTACAATTACTAAGTTGTATGGTAAGCCTGGCGATGTAATAAAAACAGGTGATGCGTTAGTAGCTTTTGAATCAGCAAGTGCTAAACCAGCAGATAAAGGCACGGTAGTAGGTAATCTTGAAGAAAGCAGTGAAATAACCGAAGATAACTTTGTTATTGGTTCACAAAACGCAGATAAAAATCGGGTCAGAACGACACCTGCTGTACGCATGCTAGCCAAAAAGCTGCATGTAGATTTAACGACATTAAAAGGTACAGGAGAGCATGGACTCATTACTCGCCATGATGTACAGACGCAAGCAGATAAAAACTCTCAACCACCCGCTGGATTTGAGCCTTTGCGCGGAGTCAGACGTGCAATGTTAAATAGCATGGTTCAATCTCATGCTGAAATTGTACCAGTAAGTATCTTTGATGAAGCAGACATCAATGATTGGAAGCCTGGCACTGATATTACTGTTCGTTTAATCAGAGCAATTATTCACGCATCAAAAACAGAACCCGCATTAAATGCCTGGTTTGATACGAAGCACAGTGCACGTCAATGCTTTGAGCAAGTTCATTTAGGTCTTGCCATGGATAATGATGAAGGCTTGTTTGTGCCAGTGATACATGATGCAGAGAAACACTCTGACTCAGAATTACGTCAAATTATTAATGAATTCAAAGAATCTGTTCGTAATCGCGCAGTAACCGCTGACAAATTAAAGGGGGCAACGATCACGCTTTCGAATTTTGGAAAATTTGCCGGACGCTTCGCAAGCCCTATTATTGTTCCACCGATGGTTTCTATATTAGCAGTAGGCAGACTTTATAAAGGGGTTGTTGCATCATCAAAAGAAGGGGCTATCGAAGCTCATAATATGCTTCCGTTGTCTCTCAGCTTTGATCATAGAGCAGTCACCGGTGGTGAAGCCACCCGTTTTCTCGGCGCTGTCATTGAATCATTACAAAAAGCATAATAGAGTCTGATAAGCTTCCAGTGATTATTGCTGGGAGCTTATGTACTATCTATGTGAACGAAATCCTTGATTACACAGCGCTCTGAGGAATCTTGGTATATCTGTACACAATCAAGCTCATAATGAATTAATACGATAGTGTCGCTAAGCTCGTGATTGATTTAAGCCATCCGTGGCTAAAATCGA